>JAGKXA010000009.1 GCA_021151615.1 Cellvibrionaceae bacterium
GCAAATAAAGTACCCGCAGCGATTTCGTCGTTACAGGCGAATACGGCGGTGGGCTTTAAATTGGACGCAAGCAATTGACGCGTACGTTTCACGCCTGATTCAAACGAGTATTCACCGGGTAAAATCAATTTTTTATCGAGTGTAATTTTGTTGGCTTTAAGTGCGGCCTTGTAGCCTTCCAAGCGCTCACCACTGGATTTATGCGCTTCCTCACCGCCCAGAAAGGCGATGGCTTTGTGGCCAAGGTCGATCAGGTATTGGGTAATCTTGTAGGCCGCCGTGCGGTCGTCGATAAAAATACAGGGGCCTTTTTTATCGGGCGCTTGTCCGCCGGATAGAATGCGCACAAACGGAATTTTGCGTTTGCCAAGGGCGGTGAGTACATCGGGCATTTCTGACATGGGCGGCGTTAATACCAGCCCGCCTACTTGACTGCGATCCACCATGTTAAGCACTTCATCAATAATATCTTCTGCTTTGGAATCGCAAGGGTGGATGACCAGTTCATAACCCTGGCGCCGGCATTCGCCCAAAATGCCTTTCTGCATATCAATGACGTAGTTGCTGTTGGGATTGTCGTAGATAAAGCCGATAGAGGATGCAGCGCCGCGCAACAGACGCGCCGAAAGGTTGGGTTGGTAGTTCAGGGCTTTTACCGCCTGCATCACCTTGTCTTGCAATTCCTGGCCGACAGTGCCTTCTTTGTTAATAACACGGGATACGGTTTTAAAGGAGACTCCAGCAAGCTTGGCAACATCTTTGATGGTGGCTTTGGCTTTGGGGGCGTGTTTGTCGGCGGTGGTCTTTATCATTCTTGGGTAACTTTCTTGTTGTTAACGAGATTTATAGCAGTACACGAGACTCCGGTACCGCAGTGACTAGACTGTAATAGTGTCTAGGGTAGAGCTTAGCTGCCATTGGCGCAATCATTTCACGGCTGTTTCCCTTGTATCTGGACACGCGCAAGGTTTTGTAAAGTCTTTTGCTCCGTTTGAAAGGGCAATGGCACCATAAAATCCAGCACTACCACAATAACTCTCATTACTACAATAACTCGGATTGTTACAATAAAGAGGTATCCCATGAAAAAGCTATCGGTGTTCGTGTTATTCCTGTCCACTTTTTTCCTGTCAATGACGCTTAAAGCGCAACACTCACTAACCTCCCTGTGGCAGGCTCCAGATCTACCGACTCCCGAGTCAGTATTATTTGTTGCTGACAAAAAGACGCCCTATTTGTTTGTATCCCTGATTGATGGTGACGGCGCAGTTGCTGATGGTAAAGGTGGAATTGCCAAGCTGACACCGGAGGGTGGTGTGATTGATAAGGATTGGATTAGTGGCCTTAATGCTCCCAAGGGGATGGCGATTGTAGAGAGCCGGTTGTATGTGGCAGACATCAACGAGGTTGTGGTTATTGATATCAAAAAGCAAAAGGTTCTTAAAAAAATCCCAATCGTCGATTCTGTATTTTTAAATGATGTTACGGCTAATTCGGCGGGAATCGTGTTTGTATCGGATACTCGTACCCATAAAGTTTATCGCCTTGAAAAAGACGAGCCAGCGCTTTACCTGGACAATGTCAACAACGCCAATGGGCTAAAAGCGATTGGTTCGAATTTGTTAGTCGGTGCTGGGCCTGAATTATTAATTTTCGGGCCAGATAAAACCCGTTTAACCCTCGCTAAAGGATTTGCCCAGGGAATAGATGGTGTGGAAATGGCAAAGCGCGGTGAGTTTATAGTGTCCTGCTGGGCGGGCCTGGTTTATTACGTTTACGCTGATGGCAAGATTCAGTTATTAATCGACTCCCAGGCAGACAAAATCAACACTGCCGATTTAGGTTTCGATGTGGCAACTAACACCTTGTTCGTCCCTAATTTTTTCAAAAACTCTGTTACCGCGTATAAACTCCAGTAATTTACCTTTCATCTGTGCCCCCGATCGGGGGGCATATTTTTATCTGTTAAATTTCTCAGCTTATATTTACGCATATTGTCTTATTTCATCGAACAAGTGGCTCCGTGTGTTGCGCCGTTCCCTTGCTCAATGGATTGCGTTGATTAAAATTGCGCCCCTCATCGGCTGGGCTAAGCTAGGTGGAGCGTAAGGTTAGCTATGCGCCCCGTTAATCTGGTTGATTTACCAGAGCATTACAGGAATATCGTGTGAGTTTGCAGAGACTTTGGATGTTAACAGCCTTCTCCCTAAGCGGGAGATTCGTTCGCCGGGTGCTGTTTGCTCCCTTGGTGATGTTGTCAGCCTTGGTGAACGCCGAGCCGGCAGACGCACAAGTTAGCCCGCCGCATTATTCATTCAGTCACGTACTTCCTGATCAGGTAGCCGCTATTGGCTATATCAATGCAATCGCCCAGGATGCCGAAGGTTTTATGTGGTTCGGGGGGGCGAATGGGCTGGCGCGCTATGACGGTTACCAGGTGCGCATTTACCGCAAAGAAGATAATGATTCCCGCAGTCTCAGCCACAGTTACGTTAACGATATATTTCTGGATTCAGACGGTAATCTTTGGATTGCCACGCGTAAAGGCATTAATCGCTATGACGTAGACACTGACAATTTCACGCGCTTTGATGTGCATCGCGATGCTCGAACGGCGGTAAATGCCGACAATATTATGGAGATTGAGCAAATCGGGGATGGCCTGCTGTGGTTGGGGACGCAAGGTGGTTTCTTCCGTTTTGACGTCCAGCACCAGCAGTTCAAAAGCTATTCCTTTGGCGGTGATTCTCATGAGGACTGGGTGTATGCCCTGGTGAAAGACAAACAAGGCATGCTCTGGTTGGGACATCAAAAGCGTGGGGTAATCCGTTTTGATCCAGCAACGGAAACCATGCGCGTCTACGGCAAAGATGAAGGCCTGATGTTTGCGGATATTCGTGAACTCCATGTGGACTCCGCAAATAATCTTTGGGCGGGCAGCTATGGCGGTGGTCTGTTCATGTTGGATCCAGCGCGTGAGCGCTTTGTCTCGGTCAAACACGATACCCTTGAGAAAAGTGCGGTGGTCTGGTCGGTACTTGAAGATCGCCAGCACAATTTGTGGATTGGAGATGGCAGTGCGGTTTACGTTCGCGCACCAGGCGAAACCCACTTTGCCCGCTTCAGCTATGACGAATCCGAGCAAGGGTCGCCCGGCAATTATGTGGTCAACGAGTTGTTTGAAGATGTCGCAGGGGACATTTGGCTGGGTTTTTTTCCTTCCGGTATTGATGTGGTCGATCGCCATGCATCGGTCTTTAATAATTTCCGCTACCGCGCAGGTAACCCCAATTCAATCACCGAGGGTGGTGTGCTTTCGGCTGTCAGGGATACGGCTGGCAAGCTTTGGATTGGTACGGGTTATGGACTGAATTATTTCGATCCCCAAACGGAGCAATTTACGCGTTATCAGTACGATCCCAATAACCCCCAGGGCTTGAATGGCAACACTGTGTTGTCGCTGGCGCTGGATGAATCTACCAAGTCTCTCTGGCTTGGAATTCTGGCCGGTGGCTTGAACCGGTTGGATTTGAATACCGGTAAATTTACCCATTACCTTCCCGACAAAAATAATCCGGATGCTATTCGCGGGCGCGAGCCCTGGTCGGTTGCGCGCGACAATCAAGGTTACCTGTGGATTGCCACCGAAGAGGGATTGAATCGTTTCGACCCGCGCACGGGAAAGTTTCGCTACTACCTGCCTCCACCGGAGATGTTGGATGGTGCGCAGATACTCTACTCGCGCGTGGTGTATGTTGATCGGCAAAATCGCGTCTGGGTTGGCACCATTACGGGACTTTACTTATTTGATCCGGTCAGTGAGCAATTTGTAAAGCGCTACCGCCACCAGGATCAGGACTCCTCCAGTTTAGGTGCTGATTTTGTATTTGTTCTTTACGAAGATAGCCGCGGAAATTTTTGGGTTGGCGGTGACGGTGGCGGTTTGGGATTATTGGATCGCGATACGGGAAAATTTACCGCATTCACCAGCAGAGACGGCTTGGCGGATGATGTAATCGCCGGCATTATCGAAGACGATCAGGGATACATCTGGCTTGGAACGCAAAAGGGGTTATCACGCTTTGATTACAGCAACAAACAATTTCGCAACTTTGATAAACGCCATGGGCTTGGTGATAACCTGTTTAACCGCAACGCGCCGGTGAAATTAAACTCCGGCAAATTGTTTTTTGGAAACAGCAAAGGTTTTGTTACCTTCAACCCGGCGGCAATCAGTACTAATCAAATTCGCCCCTCAGTGGTGCTCACCGACTTATTCATACTCAACAAACCAGTGGAAGTAGGTGCAAACAATTCGCCCTTGAGCAAGTCACTTAACCGCACAGGTGAAATTCACTTAACGCACAAGGATTCGGTAGTCACCTTGCAATTTGCTGCACTCAATTTCCAAATGAGTGAAGAGAACCAATATGCCTATCGGTTAATTGGGTTTGATGCTGATTGGATTCAGGCAGGCAATAAGCGCACAGCGACCTACACCAATCTGGATGCAGGCACCTATACCTTTGAAGTTACTGCAGCAAATAACGACGGTATTTGGAGTGATAAGCGGGCGCGCCTGGTGATTCACGTTTCGCCTCCGCCGTGGCGCAGTGGCTGGGCCTATATCATCTATACCTGTTTGGCGCTGCTGCTGTTGCTATGGTTTTTGCGTATCCAACGGATGCGTTTGCATTACGAGCGTCAACAAGTAGAACAAGAGCGTTCATTGGTTCGTCGTCTGCAACAAGTGGATAAATTAAAGGACGAATTCCTTGCAAATACTTCTCACGAATTGCGCACGCCCTTGAATGGCATTATTGGTTTGGCGGAATCCCTGCTTGATGGTGCAAGTGGTCAACTTCCTGCGCAAGCCCAGTACAGCTTGCGTTTGATTGCCGCGAGTGGCCAGCGGCTTTCGGCGTTGGTGAATGACATCCTCGATTTTTCTAAATTAAAAAACCAAAGCATCGCCTTGCACAAAAAGCCAATTGACTTGCGGGTATTGGTTGATGTCGTAATAACCCTGTCCCAACCGTTGGTAGGGACTAAAAAAATTCAACTCAATAATTATGTTCCCGGCGATCTGCCAGCCATTTATGCCGATGAGGATCGGTTGCTGCAAATATTGCACAATCTGATTGGCAATGCGGTGAAGTTTACCCAAGAGGGTAGTGTTAATGTTTACGCCGAAGTGAAGGACGATCAGATTCGTGTACAAATTGCCGATACCGGGATTGGTATTCCCAGTGAACATCTCGCTGATATTTTCCAGGCGTTTCATCAGGTTGATAGCCGCATTGAACGTGCTTACGGTGGTACAGGGTTGGGCTTGTCGATCACCAAACAATTAGTGGAGTTGCATGGCGGGACGATTAGCGTAGAGTCCACTTTGGATCAGGGGTCAATTTTCAGCGTGTCACTCCCCTTGTCGCTGGAGTTGCCGAATCGATCTCCCGAGCCTGTAACTGCACCACCCCCGGCAGAAATCGCCGAACAAATTACCATGGAGCAACTCAATCCACAGGTGCACACTGAGGACGCGAGTTATCAAGGTCACATTCTGGTGGTCGATGATGATTCGGTAAATCGCCGGGTGCTGGTGAGCCATTTGGCGTTGCGTAATTTCCGTGTAACTGAGGCCTCCAGTGGCGAAGAAGCTATTGCATTGGTTGAGCAGCTCGGCGATGTAGATCTGGTATTGCTGGATATCATGATGCCCAGGATGTCAGGCTACGAAACCTGTAAGCGTTTACGCGAATCCTATCGCGCTTACGAGTTGCCAATTATTTTTCTCACCGCGCGCAATCAAACACATGATCTGGTGATGGGCTTTGAAGTGGGCGCGAATGATTACCTCACCAAACCCATATCAAAAGAAGAATTACTCGCGCGTGTCGATACTCACCTCCAGCTCTACAGTGCCACCCAGTATCTCGATAAAAAAGTGGCTGAACGCACTGAAGAATTGCGTAAGAAAAACGAAGGTTTGCGGCAAGCACAACAGGAATTGCAAATCGCCTATCGCAAATTGGAAGAGGCGAGCTTGTCTGACCCTTTAACGGGATTGCACAACCGCCGGTTCCTTAACAAATCCATTGGCGTCGATTTGGCATTGGTCGATCGCGAATATAAAAATTGGCACGATTCAAATCATGGGCGCAGTGAAGACTCCATTTTCTGGCCGCCGCCGCGAGATCATGACCTGATTTTTTTATTGTTGGATGTCGATCATTTTAAAACGGTAAATGACACCTATGGCCACGGTGCTGGCGATAAGGTACTGGAACAGTTGAGCCGTTTATTGGAAGAGGTATTGCGCGATTCAGATTATCTGGTGCGTTGGGGGGGAGAAGAGTTTTTAATTGTGGCGCGTTTCTGCTCACGTGCAGAGGCCCCGGAAATGGCCGAGCGTATTCGCCAGGCTGTTACCAGCTTTTCGTTTGATATAGGTGACGGTATTCATTTGCATAAAACCGTATCGCTGGGATTCGCAATTTATCCTTTCTATCAACAGGAACCGGATGCCTTGAGCTGGGAACAGGTAGTCAACATTGCCGATCGCGCCCTCTATGTTGCTAAAAAAGCCGGGCGCGATTGTTGGGTGGGATTTAATAGCCGTTTGAGCGACGCCCCAGCCGATAATCCGCTACAAGAGGGCAAGTTGCCGCCGTTAATTGCAAGTGGTGCACTGGATATGCAGGCATCGCGCAATATCGCTTCCGACCTGCTGTAAACCCAGGCTAGTCTCTCTTATCCATTACTTGCTGGAAGGCATTGAGCTGCGTGCTGCTGGCTTCCTGCTGGTATTTCTCTTTCCATTCCGGATAGGGCATGCCATACACATGGGTGCGTACGGCTTCATAATCCAACTGGATTTCCCCCTCAGCCGCCGCTGCTACATACCATTTACTTAGACAATTGCGGCAAAAGCCGGCGAGGTTCATCAGGTCAATATTTTGTACATCCTTGCGGCTGTCCAGGTGAGCGAGCAAGCGACGGAAAGTGGCGGCTTCCAATACTTGTTGTTGCTCGGGGGAAAGGTCTTCGGGTTTCATTGCGGACTCCGTAACTTATGTTTCAAAAGTTTAATCAGATTGTAAAAGGCGGGGCAGTGTCCGTGATCATTGGGCCTGGGTCAAATTTGGTAAATTCTGCGCGCTTAAATTCCCTGCTTGCTTGAACCTCAAATCATCCTGCCTATACTCAATTCGTGCTGGTTGACTGGCGCTTATTCCATTGTTTGATATTTAGACATTTTTGCCGCTTTTCGAGGCGTTTTCTCTGCACCGGGGGTTTGCGTGAATATTATTGTAGGGATAATTGTCCTGTTCGCCTGTATGTTGGGTGGTTATGTACTCCACGGCGGTAACCTGCTGGCGATCTGGCAGCCAACTGAAATCCTGATTATTTGCGGCGCGTCCCTGGGGGGGATGATTATTGCCAACCCTATATCGGTCAGTATCGGGGTGGTGAAATCGGCCGGGGCATTGATGACTCCTTCCAAGTTTAATAAGTCCTTTTATCTGGAATTACTGACCCTGTTATATGACATCCTCAATAAGACCCGTCGCGAAGGTTTGATGGCGATTGAAGGTGATATTGAAGAGCCCGATTCCAGCCCGATTTTTGGTAACTATCCGGACCTGCTTAAAGACCATCACATAGTGGAATTTATCTGCGATTACCTGCGTATTATGGTGGCGGGTAATATGGCTCCGCATGAGTTGGAATCGCTGATGGAGCAGGAGCTGGACGGGCATCACCAGGAAGCAGGCCTGGTGCCTGGCGCAATTCAAAATGCGGCTGACGGCCTGCCCGGTTTCGGTATCGTGGCCGCGGTGTTGGGGGTGGTAATTACCATGGGCAAGATTGGTGGCCCACCGGCGGAGTTGGGTCACTCGGTGGCAGCGGCACTGGTAGGTACCATGATGGGTATTTTGTTTGCCTACGGCATAATCGGCCCCTTTGCGAGTTATTTGAATCATAAAATGCGCGATGAGGCTCGCGCTTATGAATCTATCAAAGCGGTGCTGGTGGCTTCCATGAATGGCGTGCCGCCGCAAGTGGCGGTGGAGTTTGGTCGCAAGGTGTTATTCCACGGTGTTCGCCCCAGCTTTAAAGAGTTGGAAGAACAATATCGCGCAAGCAAGAAGTAAGGGCGTGAATGATGGAAAAAGGCGCAACGCAACAACCCATAATCATCAAGAAGAAAAAGGGCCACGGCCATGGTCACCATGGTGGCTCCTGGAAGGTGGCGCTCGCGGATTTTATGACCGCAATGATGGCCTTCTTTTTGTTGATGTGGCTTTTGGGGAGTACCTCCACGGAAGAGCAAAAAGCCATTGCCGGTTATTTTCAGGACCCGGGTAGTGCCTATGTTGTCGGAGAAGGTGGTGCAGATTTGGGCTTGATCAGCCAGGATCAGCCGCTCAAGCAGTCCCAATCGGAGCAACCAGACAACGACCAGGCCAGTGATAAAGAGGCCAACAAAGATCACGATAAGGATATGTCGGAAGATCAAATCAAAAAGGAAATGGAAAAAATCGAAACCCAGCAATTGGAAGAATTGAAAAAGCAATTGGAAACCGAAATCAATTCACTGGATTCCGTGTTCCAACAAATCAAAGACCAAATCCTTATCGATTTCACTGCATTGGGCCTGCGTATTCAAATTGTGGATAAAGATCAGCGCCCCATGTTTGATGTAGGCAGCGCCAATCTACAGCCCTGGTCATCGGATGTTCTGCATGCGCTTGCGCCCATTTTGAATAAGGTGCAAAACAAAATCAGTATCACCGGCCACACAGATTCAACACCCTATGGCGCTGGTGCAACCTACACCAATTGGGAGCTGTCTGCGGATCGCGCCAATGCTGCACGGCGCGCATTGCTGGAGGGAACTTACCCTGAGGCCAAAGTGGCCACGGTACAAGGGATGGGTTCCGCTGCGCCCCTGCTGGTGGATAAACCCAATGAGCCCATTAATCGCCGTATTGCAATTATTGTGTTGAAAAAGGCAGTTGCTGAAGCCTTGGGTAGTGGTGTGGGAATTGATAGCAGCAGTCTTATGAAAAGTGCAGATCCATTCAGTAATCCCGCGCCCAAAATTTTATCGCCCACGGAAGTGGATGACGCTATCGATGCACAGAGTGCACAGTAATAAATTGTTCGTCGTTTTCAAAACAAAAAGGGCTGAATTGATCAGCCCTTTTTATTGAATTATTTTTACTGCCTAGTGAGAGTGAACTTCGCGCGGGGATTTTCCCATTCTGTGCAGCACATGCTCAGCCATTCCATTGGCAAGTTGCTGTTCGCTCAGGAATATTTTGCCAATCTTTTCTTTTATCCACAGTTCAGCTTCTTCCTCATTGTGAGTGCGAATAACGGTTTCAATTTTCGGATTGAGCTGGCGTGCAGTATCAATCATTTGGAGTACATGAAAGGTGTTGGACGTGGCGGCAACCAGCATACCTGCGTGTGCAATATGGGCTTGTATCAATACATTGGGATCTGCGGCATCACCGCAGACTGCAGGAATATTTTTCGCACGCAACTGCTCCACAATTTCGCGATTGGTATCAGCTACCACATAAGGAACTTGTTGTTCATCCAATATTGCAGCAATGCGCCGCCCAACACGCCCATAGCCCACCAGTACTACTTGCCCCGACAGAAAGGCTTCGTTGGTCGTCATAGGTAGTACTGCAAGTGGATCGTCACTCAGTTCCAGTTTACGCGCAAAGGCAGAATGTTTTTTGGCCCAGCGCTGCAAGGGTTCCAGGCTGGCAAACATCACCGAATTAAGTGCGATGGACGCCAGCGCGCCGGCGAGAATCAAGTTTTGCCCTGTTGCATCCATCAATCCCAAACTCATACACAACCCCGCGAGGATAAACGAGAACTCGCCGATTTGGGCCAGGCTTGCGCCAACAGTTAATGCAGTATTGAGCGGGTAGCGGAACATTAGTACCAGGGCGACAGCGACAATAGTTTTGCCAAACATAATAATGGCAACGACCGCGAGCACTTTGAACGGTTCGTTAACGATGATATGGAAATCAAACAACATGCCGACCGAGACAAAAAACAATACTGCGAAGGCATCGCGCAGTGGCAGTGAATCATCGGCCGCGCGATGGCTGAATTCCGATTCGCGTAGCATCATGCCTGCAAAAAAAGCACCCAGTGCAAAGGACACATCAAACAAGGCCGCCGAGCCGTAAGCGACGCCCACCGCGGTGGCGATAACGCACAAGCTGAACAATTCACGCGATCCTGTGCCTGCAACCCACCACAATAATTTTGGCAATACACGCTTGCCCACGATTAACATAAAAGCAATAAATGCGATGACTTTGCCAATCGTAACCAGAATGGTGACAGTGATGTTATCGCTGATTGGCTCATGTCCTGCTTCGGCACTGTGCCCTCCAAGCAGCACAGCAAACGTGGGTAGGAGTACCAACACCAGCACCATCACCAGGTCTTCAACCACCAGCCAGCCCACGGCGATCTTGCCGTTAATGCTGTCAATCACCCCGCGCGCTTCGAGTGCCTTGAGTAACACCACGGTGCTGGCCACCGAAAGCGCCAAACCAAATACCAGGGATTCGCCAAAGCTCCAGCCCCACCACAGGCCAGCGCCGGCACCCAGTGCCGTGGCGACAGCGATTTGCACCATAGCGCCGGGTATGGCGATGCGCTTTACCGCGAGCAGGTCATCAATCGAAAAATGCAGGCCGACGCCAAACATCAGCAGCATTACCCCAATTTCCGCCAACTGGGCGGTCAGCTCCATATCGGCAACAAAACCGGGTGTATAGGGGCCAACAATTATGCCTGCGATCAAGTAGCCAACCAGTGGTGGCATGCGCAGGCGCGTGACAAGGAAGCCAAGAATCATGGCCAGGCCCAGGCCAGCGGCAATAGTGGTAATCAAGCTAATGTTGTGTGGCATAGGGTTACAGATCCTCTGTCATTGAGGCTGGACTATAAAGTCAGAAAATAAACCAACGCAACCCAATGGATTTTTGCCAGAGGCCATTGAATACCTTTCAGGTAAGCCCCAAATCGCCTGAACCTTGAAAAATTCCTGCATTTTACGGGGTTTTGGGAGGCTTACCCGCGCAATGTAAATTTGCGTTAAATTTTGGAGGAGATGGCCATGTTCTACGATCTGACGGTTGTGCAATTCAGCAAAATGCTCAGCAACCTTAACAACTTTCTGGATAAGGGCGCTGCATACGCCGAAGCGAAAAAGTTTGATGTGAGTGTGCTGCTCAACTCGCGCCTGGCGCCAGACCAGTTTAATTTGATTCGCCAGGTGCAAATTGCCTGTGATACTGCCAAGTTAGGCGTGGCGCGTCTGACGGGCAAAACCGACACTGTCCCTGTGCATCCGGATACAGAGACCACGTTGCCGGAATTAAAAGCGCGCATCCAGTCGGTATTGGATTATCTTGCCAGCTTTACCCCTGCGGATTTCGTCGATGCGGCCGAGCGCCACATCAGCCAACCGCGCTGGGAAGGCAAGTACCTGACCGGTTATGAGTTTGCCATCCAGCACGCTATTCCCAACATCTACTTCCATACCACCACGGCTTACGCGATTTTGCGCCACAACGGTGTGGATTTGGGTAAAAAAGATTACCTTGGAAGCCTCCCATACAAAAGCTAGTATGACGCCTGAGCTAACATCCGACCCGTCATGGATCTTCCCCGGCGGGTCGCTGCTACACAAATAATTTTTACAGAAATACAACAAACACAGCACCAAGGATCAGCGTCATGTCAGATATAAAATGGGACATCTACTTAATCGGTGAGCCCAAACCCGGTATTGATCGTCCCACATTAGTTCGCAATCTCGCGATACTGTTTAAAAAAGAAGTTCCCGCCATTGAAAAAATGTTGCGCAAATCGCGCAGCCTTATCAAAGCCAATGCCGATCAGTTAACCGCCAAAAAGTACCAGGCCGCCATTGCCAAAGCCGGTGGTCAATGTGAATTACTTGAGCAGGGCGAACAATTACTTCTGGATGATGCACTCAGTGCAGTTGCCGCACCAGCGGTGTTAAGTGTTGCACCGGTTGAAACTACGCCGGCATTTACAGCGGCTTCGGCGGAAACTGTTGCGCACTCATCGCCTTACGAAACCCCTCAAGCGAATGTTGAGGCTTCCAGTCATTTTTGTTTTAAATGCGCCGCACCGCTTCATGCTGGCGTTGCCACTTGTCCCCAGTGTTATGCGCAACAGCCGCGTTTCAGTAGTAAGAGCAAAGTTACCGCAGGCTTTCTGGCATTTTTTCTAGGTGGATTGGGCGTACATCGTTTTTATTTGGGCCAGTGGTGGGGCGTTTTTTATTTGCTCTTTGCAATTACGGGCATTCCGGGGTTAATTGCGTTTATTGAGGCACTGGTATTTTGGTTTACCCCGCGTGAGCGCTGGGAGCGTAAATATGGGCAAGTCACCAGTGGTGGCGCAGGTATGGCAGTAGCGCTGGTTGTAGGAGTTATTTTCTTTGTTATGTTTATCGGAGTTCTTGCCGCTGTTGCATTACCTGCGTATCAGGATTACACAGCAAGAGCCAAAATGAGCGCGGCAATGCCGTTAATAGATAAAACGCGTGCGCAGGTAGAAAAAGTCATTTTGGAAAAGGATTTTCTTCCCAGTGAAAATATTCTCGCGGGGCTTCCCGAGAATATTAGCAGCCCACAAGTACAATCGATTCGGTTGAGTGAGGGAGCGCAAATGATTGTCACATTCAGTACTTCGGTTGGCGGGGAAAAGGCGCCGACTATTATCTGGACACCGAAAAAAGTCGATGCGCAGATTGAATGGGATTGTTTAGGCGGTTCTATGCCTGACCGTGTGCGCAATCCGGAATGCCGTGGCGGTACAGGCGCACCGAAAACCGGCCAATAGGTTTTCCTCGCAGTAGTTCGACTTGCTACAAGTTTTACCTGCTACAAAAAAGTGCGCTGCTGTTTGGCCGCGCACTTTTTCTATTTTATGGCTGGGCAATTTGGGCTTTGCGCACCAGCTGGATAAACTCGGTGCGGTAGCCATATTCATCCTTACCTTTATTGGCTTGCGCTAACTCAATTACCTTGTCGTAGTTGTAATCGCCAATATAATTGCTGCCGCGGAGCAGTTGTGCAAAGCCCGCAACGGCTATGGAGAAATTCACTTCTTGTTGATATGCCGGAATTGCCTCTTTCGGTTGATTGGTAATTGGAGTTTCAATCAGTTTCGATTGGTTTTCGTTGGGCAATTTATAACGCAAGCGCAAAAACGCCAGTTCAGTGGATTTACTGTCGTGCGCGGTTTGTGTTTGATAGCGGCTTGGTTCAAGCAATTTATTTTCCGCATTAACCGGCGTAATTTCATAAATCGCGGTCACTTTATGGCCTGCGCCAATTTCACCGGCGTCTACCTTGTCGTTGTTAAAATCCTCACGATTTAACGCGCGGGTTTCATAGCCAATCAAGCGATATTCAGCAACGGTGGCCGGGTTAAATTCCACCTGGATTTTTACATCCTTCGCGATGGTAAATAAGGTTGATGTGGCTTCATTGACTAGCACTTTTTGCGCTTCGCTGAGTGTGTCAATGTAAGCTGCAGTGCCGTTTCCATTTTGCGCCAGGGTTTGCATCATGGCGTCCTGGTAATTTCCCTGGCCAAAACCCAGGACCGATAAATAAATTCCCTTGTCGCGTTTGCGTTCAATTAAATCCTGCAGTGCATCGTCGCTGGTTTGGCCGACATTAAAATCGCCATCGGTGGCGAGGATAATGCGGTTAACACCCTTCGCATTGAAATTGGCCTCTGCCAATTGATAGGCGAGAGCAATACCTTCCGCACCGGCTGTGCTGCCACCCGCTTGCAAATTATTTAAGGCTGCCAGGATTTTGGTTTTCTCTTTTACTTTGGTTGGCTCAAGAACCGTACCCGCAGCACCTGCGTAAACTGCAATAGCAATGGTGTCATCGGGTTTCAGTGTGTCCAGCAACAAACTCATGGATTGTTTTACCAGTGGCAATTTACTGGGCTCATCCATAGAGCCGGATACATCCAGTAAAAACACCAGATTGGATTGCGGAATCTCACTGGCCGGTAATTGATAGCCTTGAATGCCAATATGAATAAGTTGATTGCCTTTTTTCCAGGGTGAATCCATCACACTGACGTGGGTGGCAAAAGGTGTTTTTTTATCGCTTGGGGCCGGATAGGCGTAATCAAAATAATTGATCATCTCCTCGGTGCGCACCGCATCTTTTGCTGGCAATTGCCCTGCGTTCAACATGCGCCGCGCAAAACTGTAAGAGGCCGTGTCCACATCAATTGAAAAGGTTGAGACCGGATTTGCACTCACTGCGGCCACTGTATTTTCTTTGAAGTCGTCAAAGCGATCGCGAAATTCTTGTGGTGGTTGCGCGCTGGCTTCGCGCTTTAAGGCGGGCGCAGCGGCAAGTTCGGTATGAATTGATTTGGATAGTTCCGCTTCCTGAGCAGCAAATTTGTCACTCATGGGCGCGGGCATGGCCACTGCAGGTTGCGGGGTACTGACCACAACTTCCTCTACGGACTCTTGCATGATCGCTATATCCGTCGCTGGTTCCCCATGGATTTTTTCCTTGGCGAGTTTGGGCTCGTTAACGACGTTCAGCGGTACAGATGTTCTTGCTGCTTCCGTCGATATGGCTTCGGCCAGTTGTTGCTCGCTGGAGTGAATCACAAAGTGCTGGGTAAAAGTTAAGCCTGCCACCACAGCGAGGCTCGATGCAGCTATTGCAGAAATCAGTGCAGGTTTTTGCCAAACAGGGCGGTTATCAAAATTGGAATTGTTGGTGGTGTTGTTCATGGAGCTGTTCATGGCGTTGGTCCCGTGATGGTTGGTGTCACGGGTAGGACGCAAGCGCTGGAAAAATCCTTGGAGAAGATTGGATTTTTTTTGCAAATTATTTTGCGCAGCGTCTGTTACCAGGTTCTCGTTGATCTGATTTTCTGAGCTGCCTGCAGTAGTTTGCGCCTGCCGCGCATTAAACGCCGCCATAGCTGCAGCGATATGCCGCGCTTTGGTATTGGCATCTGCGGCAGGCAGGGGCCGTTGCAACTGTTGTTGCAATTCTTCGGGTAATTGATGTTCGTTCATATCCTGTTTTTTCATAGGGCAAGCTCCCCGCTTCCATCACCGTGTTGGAATTGCTGGAGCTGTTTGCGAATTTCATGCAGCCGCCAGGACACAGTTGATTCTTTTATTTGCAAGATGGCCGCCGCCTCGGCATGGCTAAGGCCTTCAGCGTGAACCAACAGTGCCGTTTCTTTATAACCCTCGGCAAGCGAGTCCAGCCAGTGCAAAACCTGGCGCAGGTAAATGCCGGTTTCTGCACTCTGATCCATGCGAGTCTCTTCAGCCAGCAACTCCAGGTCATCATGCTGATGTCGGTGTTGACTGCGTTGCCAGTCCCTGGCGCAGTTAATAACTAGCCGATACAGCCAACTGCTGAAAGCAGCCTCAAAGCGAAATTGCCCAATGCTCTGTGCCAGTTTGATACAAGCAAGCTGGGTTACGTCCTCGGCATCGGCGCGATTGCCGCACCAGCGATAGGCGAAGCGAAATAGCTGGTCATAGCAATTTCCCAACAATTGCTCAAAGGCCGGGCTATTACCGCTCTGCGCGGCCCGGATTAGCTGTTCTTCAGATGGCATAGGTCGTCCTGGTGTATTTGCCTCAATGCTAGGCTCCTATGGTTTTGCTCTCAGGATGTTGTCAGTGGTTAGACGCCCCCAAATGCTTAATCCTTGGTAGAGGCAAGATTCTGTCGGTTTTATTGACATCTACAATTTTATTTTGTGATGCGGTTATCACTATATTCTTGTTTTATCGATGGAATTTTAAATTGGCGTGCAAATTGCTGATTTTGACGCCAGAGTGATTGATTTAATCCCCAATAACATTAGCAACAGGGTACTTATGATGTCCAAAGTAATTGCAGTTCGGGTTTTAGGTGTGTTGGCAGGGTTATTCCTGGCGTTTGGTGCCCAGGCTAACCTGATTGTTAACGGCGGTTTTGAAGACAATAATGTCGCCGCTGGCAACTGGGCTTATTTTCCATCCTCTAGCGTAAATGGCTGGGAAGGGGACAATATCGAGATCTGGGATAGCTTTGGCGGTGTAGTCGCGCCCGAAGGCACCCAGCATGCAGAGCTGAATGCCCATCCATTTGATGGCACTGTGTTCTCTATTTATCAAAGTTTTGCCACAGTCATTGGTCAAACCTATGACGTGTCATTTTTTTACAGCGCGCGCTCCAGTAACAGTGAGCAGTTTTCTTTTAGTGCGGGCACCCTGGCGGCGTTATTAAACGATCATGTTGTTGGCAGCTGGAAGCAATATTTCGGCAGCTTTGTTGCAACAGGCACCACCAGCACTATTACCTTTACCAGCTACGACAACTCAACTGTCGGTAATTTTTTGGATGATGTGGTGGTAACTGCACGGGCTAATGTTGTGGAATCAAATCCCGTTCTGATGTTGGTTATTGGCTTGGCAGGTCTGTTCTTCAGCAGAAGAAAACTGCGCAACGCGCATTAATTCATTTGCACTTTGCTCTCTAAAAAACCGCTCTTTATGAGCGGTTTTTTTATTCCTTGGGAAATTGTTTTATTGCATTCTCCAGTTTTTTTAATTGATCCTGTTTCAACGATTTCTGCGTCAGCGGGTCAGTTTGAGATGTGTGATTTGCAGGTTGGGGGTAATAGGCAATTTGTACAAACTGGTGATGAATGGCTTCCAATGCTTGCCTGTATTCCGGGTTACTGCGTAGTAACCTCTGGATAAAATCGCCCAAGGTTTCGCCTGGGGGACGTATGTGACCTGACTGCGCCAGTTTTTGCTCCAGCTTTTGGATGGCGCGTATTTCCGGTCGTATGACATGGATGAGTTGGTTACGGATCAGTACCCAGGCAAAAAGCGCAGCACCTGCCAATCCCAGCGCGATGAGCCAGAGTGTTAGTCGCCAGGGTTCCGTGCCTCCAATCAAACGCGATAGCAAGCCATCCTGTGTTTCTGTGTCGTAATTAAGTACCCAACGCTGCCATACATAGGTTGCGGCATCCCAACGGATTTGTAGCTGCAGTAATAGCGATGAGCTTTGCCATGCGCTGCGGACTAGTTCCCGGTCTGAGTCATTCAGCGCCTCATTAATACCTTGCTGTATACGGTCAGGAGCAACTGCGGCAGTAGGATCGACCATTCGCCAGCCCTTTCCGTCAATCCACACTTCTGTCCAGGCATGGGCATCTGATTGGCGTACCAGCAAATAGTTTTCTACTGGATTCCATTTTCCACCCTGATAACCCACCACTACTCGTGCGGGAATTCCGGCAGCGCGCATCAAAAAGCTGAAGCTGCTGGCAAAGTGTTCGCAAAAGCCTCGTTTTGTCTGGAACAAAAATTCATCAACCGAATGCTGGCCGAGTGTGGGAGGCTGCAATGTGTAACTGAATTCTCGATTAAATAGCGCCAGTGCGCGCTCGACAATTTGTTGGTCACTCAATTGCTGACCTAACCAGCTTTGCACCAGTGCACGGCTTTGCGGATTGCTCTCGATTGGCAGGCGGGTGTTGTTGTCGCGCTGGAGTTTGGATAATTGTGGCGCTTCAGCCCAATCAATTTGTAAGGCAGACGTCACTTCGTAACTCAATCGGTGCGCGATCGGAATGCGGTTCATCAGCAGCGAATCTGTGGTGATACGTAGTGGGCCAGCAGGTGTTTGTGCTTGTTGCGGGGTCATAAGGCTAAATAGCCAGGGTTGACCATGAGGCTCAACAATAACGTTGTATGTTATCCAGTCTTGTTTGATTGCCGTATCCAGATCAGCCGCTCGCCCCCCCCAGGGGTCGCGCATTTTCCAACTGCGGCCATCAAACCGGTCCAATACCAGTCCGCGCCAATAAAGTTGATTGGCACTGGGAGCTTGGCCATTAAAGCTCACGCGGAAGGCCGGTGCTGGGTTGAGCGCGAGCTTGCCCAGATCACCCGGGGCCATGCTATCGCTAAACCCCGTTTTGGCAGCTTGTTGATTGGGCGTTGCCCAGAGGGGGCCGAGACGAGGGATAACCACAAACAACACCAGCATGATGGGCAGGGCATGAAGCAGAATTGCGCCGCCGCGTTTCAGGTGAACCCCGGGCGTCTGCATGCGCGTAAGGTAAAGTGAACGCCAACTGGACAGTAGCAAAACCACGCTGATCAAGCAGTAAGTCGCCATTTGAGGAGTTTGGCTAAAGAGTAATTGGGTGCCGCAAATAATAAAACCGATCAATATCAATAGTCGGGCATCGCGGATGGAGTTGACCTCCAGCAGCTTGAGTGAAAAGGCGCAAACCAATAGACCGATCATGGTTTCTGTGCCCGATTGCCCCGCGTAGCTAGCGTACATTCCCAGCGCGCATGTGCTGGTTAGCACGCCTTTGACCAGTTTACCGGGCACTCCCCAACGGCCACGAAACATCTGGATGCGCCAGCAGGCGGAAATGGCCCACACCAACCACAGCCACAACGGAAGGTTAAATAGTAGCGGCAAGATTAATACCGCCTGCATGACCAGTAGCCAGGCGAGCTTGTCGCGTACCAGATACTCAGCTCTGTTTGCGGCCGGCTGGGGGCGGCGCTGCCACAAGCGTGCGATCATCTTGTTCGGCTCCCTGCTTGAGGCAAATTAAACTCTGCCAGCACTTTAAGTACTGCGTTCAGGTGATGATCCCCCAAGGCGGGCGCCAATTTTGTACCGGGCATTGCCAGCCCATAGGGTATCTGCCGGCGCTCATATTCCAGTGCCCAGAAGCAGAGTCCAGCCAGGCGCAACTCCTGGGGTTGATTCAAACCCTGCCAATCCAGCCACTTCTCGGCGGAGAAGGAAGCTTCATACTCTTTGGTAAACAGGCCTTTCTCCTGCGCGTATTGCTTCCAGGCAATGTGTTTTATGGGATCTCCCGCCTGGTAGTTGCGCAACCCGGAAAAATCATCGCCACCCGGCTGGGGATTGCCACCTTCTTCCCTGCCATCAACAGATTGATGCCTGGGCTCCTCACAGGCGACAGGGGCGGGATAGATAAGCGCCTGTGCATCCAGATTCAGCCAGCTCCAGCAGCGAATAATTCCCAGGGGAAAGGTACTTTGGATTAGCAGGCGCCCCGGCCATAAATACCCGCGCTCCTTGCTATCGGCATACAAGGTGACATGCACAGGTTCGTTGGCATTGAGAGTGATAATACGTGTATCACCGCCGGGCCAGCGTAATTCCAGGTGGTCGCAGCCGTGCTTGTGCGTGGTGATTAGCTCCAGCTCAAAGGCGGCTGGCTCACCAGCAAAGGCTGGTTTGGCCGCGATGAATTTAACGTTGATACCGGCGAGGTTGGCAAAGGAATGAAGAATGGCCACGATAAAAATACTTACCATCAAATAAGCGAGAGCCAGAATCAGGTTGTTCTGGTAGTTGGTGCCCAGCATCCAGATGACCAGCGTCACCGACAGGAACATCAGCCCGGTCAGGTTGGGAAAGGTGTAGAGGTTCTTGCGATTGAGCGCGACTGAACGCGAGCGCGGGTTACGTTTGTCTACCCAACGATAGAAGCGGGTTTCCCAGGCGATGCGCCATGCGCTGATTGGGTTGCTCATAGGTTTAGAGAAGTACGTTCACACTATCGCGCAGATGTTTTACCAGGGGTTCAGTGTCCTGGCTATGACCGCGGCCACGCACCCGGTGACCGACTACGGCGGGCAATACAGCTTGAACATCTTCAGGCACCAGATACTCGCGATTGTGGATAAGAGCCCAGGCCTTTGCCCCGCGCAATAGCGCGAGTGCGCCGCGTGGAGAAAGCCCGTAAGAGAATTGCGCATCGGTACGTGTGAACGCCACCAGCCGCTGTACATAATCCAGGAGCGGATCGCTTGCTTTAATCGCATGGACTGACTGTTGGATTGTGGTCAATTGTTCGGGGGTGACCAGCGGTTCAAGTTGGCGAATGCGCGCGCGCGGATCCACTCCCTCAAACAACATGCGTTCAGACACGGGGCTTGGGTAGCCGAGGGAAATGCGCATTAAGAAGCGATCCAATTGCGATTCCGGCAGTGGAAACGTGCCGCTTTGCGACAGCGGGTTTTGGGTGGCAATTACAAAAAACGGTGTGGGTAGTGGACGGCTTTTACCCTCAATCGTCACTTGCCCCTCCTCCATTGCTTCCAATAAGGCGCTCTGGGTTTTGGGGGAGCTGCGGTTGATTTCATCAGCCAACAAGACCTGGGTAAAAACCGGACCCGGGTGGAATTTAAAGATACCTTGTTCACGCTCAAAAATTGCAACACCGAGAATATCGGCAGGTAGCAGGTCGCTGGTGAATTGTACTCGCTCAAATTTGAGCCCTAGCACTTTGGCCAGGCAGTGTGCCAAGGTGGTTTTGCCCATGCCGGGCAGGTCTTCTATTAGTAAATGGCCTTCGGCAAATAAACAGGCCAGTGCCAGCCGCACTTGCTGGTCTTTGCCCAATAACACTTGGTCAACCTGGTCAATAATTTTGGAAATCAACGACTGCATGGGAATCTCTGGACGATTTTGATTGTAACGAGCATAGCGCAGGGGGAATCTGGCGGGAATTAAAGAATCGCAAAGCTGGTGGGTGGTTCACTCGGATTCAGTATCGCGCGCGCAATCGGCTACCACTACACAGTTGCGGCCCAGTTGTTTGGCTTGGTATACCGCTTTGTCGGCGCGGTTAAACCAGTCTTCCAGCTTTTCGTCGATGGCGAGCTGGGCCACGCCAAATGAGGCCGTCAGCGTGTCCTCGGGATCGCGCAACTCCAGTTCGATTTGCGCACGCAATTGCTCGGCGATAACGGCGGCATCTTCCAGAGTGGTATTGCGCGCAAGTACTACGAATTCCTCTCCGCCAAAACGAAATACGCGATCCGTTTTGCGTACGCGGCGACTGAGCAGCCCTGCCAGATCAATCAATACCCCATCGCCCACACTGTGACCGAATTTATCGTTCACTATTTTAAAAAAATCCAGGTCCAGCAGAATCAGGGTAGCGGGAATCTGGTTGCGTGCATGGTCGTTGATACTCAAGCGCATCTCATCATTCATGGCTCGGCGATTGCCCAACTGCGTCAAGGCATCCTGAGTGGCAACGCCTTGAAGAATTGCTTGCTGACGCGACGTAAGCAGCGCAAAGCTGTAAGCCATGCTGCCGCAAATCAGTAATGAAGAGATCATGGCGAACATGTGGGTAGTTGATTCCAGTCGCGCCGCAATAGGTACTATTGCCAGAATCGCGAGAGCATTTGCGAGCAGAGCGATATTTGGCTTCAGCAGGAAAAAGTTGGCGAGCAGAGCGGGGAATAACCAGAATACAAAGATGGGTTCATTTAAATGTGCTACCGCAACAGCACCAGCAGAGTAGAGAGTGGCAGTCACGTTGGAAACCAGTTGAGTAGCCTGGCCGCGCCAATAGGTATAGCAGGCACCACCCAGTGCAATTAGCACAATTGCCAGGTCTACGGCTGCATTTACCACTTGGCCATTCAAATAGCGAATTACCACAAAGGGCGCTATGCCAATGCTTGCCAGAATCGCAAACAGGTAAACCAGTCCGCGCTGGAACCTGTTTTTAGTGTCGGTGAACTTTGAGTCGGTGAACCTGGGCACCGGCATTTCTCCCGTGGAGTTGTATTTTTGTTGTTATACCAACCTGCTATCTGGTCGTTTTTATAGATCACAGCATAGCTGGTGAGGATGAAATTCCCAGCCACTCATCAATACGTTTTTCCATGTAGCTATAGAAGGGGTTGGCGTTCAGGCGCTGGTTGGCATCGGCGGGTATCACCAGGGTATTTTTTTCGCCGCGCAGATTGAGGTTGCCCAGGCGTATTCCAAAAAATTCCTGTTCATCAGGTTCCAACCCAAAGGTGGGGTCATTCATAGGAAAAGGGATGGCAACGTGTGAGAGTGAGAATACTCCGCGCGGAAATTCCAGTGGCAGTTGCGTTTCTTGCTCGGAAAGTGTGCCAGCGGGGCGGCGCCATTCGCTAACCCGATGGGTATCCGGGTTGCGATTGCCGATTTTAACCAGGTGGTAATTTCGTATAGCCGGTTGAAACAATGCGTCAAGTAATTCCCGGTTATCGCTGCGCGTAATGGGCGCAAAATAATGGTTGCGATTGATGTCGAAGATCACGAGCTCGCTCGGGCTTTGTTGCGTCTTTTCTGGCAGGGCGCGATAAAAATATTCCTCTATCGCGGCGGTGCTTACCGTGGTATCGACGAGCGATTGAAAGCCGAGGCTGGGGGGAAAATTGACTAAATTATTTTTCGCCGCCGCTGCCTGGATTTTGCCTTGTATGTGCTTGGTTAGACGGTGCGCCTGCCAGCCGGCGTTGACGGTAAATGAATTGTATTTGAAGGGGTTATATTCTGGCTTTTTATTTAACCAGCGCTCGTTGCTAAGCAATGGCAGGTGCCCTGCCAGATCCAACCCTTTGCTGAGTGCAGCAAATTTGCTGACACCAATCATGGGCGAAAGCAGCACCAGTTTTTTGGGTTGTGGTAATTGCTTATTTTCCTGGGCTTGCAGGGCATAGTTCAAGGCGAGTGCAGCACCGGTGGAATAACCGAGCATATACAATTCATCATTATTGCCCATCTGCCGCTGCAATTCGTGCATGGCAAGTTCCGTCACCGCTGCCCAATCCTCCCAGCGCACATTTAGCAAACCGGTCGGTAAGGTGCCGTGCCCTGGCAGGCGCACGCCAATTACATAGAAGCCCTGCTGCTGTAAATGCAACGCCAGGCTGCGAATGGAATAGGGCGAATCACTCAGCCCGTGCAACATCACCACACCACCGCGCACCTGTTGGGGCCTTAATACAAAACTGCGATTCCAGTTGTGAGCGTGAGTGAGCGAGTTGAGTGGCGAATCAAATTGGTAGCGATAGGCATCAGTGCGCGGATTATCGCTCAGCGCTTGTTGCAGCTGCGCAAATAAACGGTTTTCCCGGGCGAGATAATCAACCCATTGAAAGTTGGGTGTTGCATCTCGCGCAGAAAATTCTTCATCCAAAATAATGCGATGCCAGGGTTTGGCATTTTTTACCGTACTGCAGCCCGCTAATAGGCCGCAGCAAAGCAGCAGCAATAAAAAACGTAAAATTAATTGCATTATCATTCCATCGCGCATGGTAAAAATTTCCGCTGTCGAGTTTTTGTTGCTGTTATTGAGTGTGTTGTTGAACTTTCTGTTATTGGGTCCAGGGTGATTGGCTATTTGTTTTTCTGTGTGAGCTGTGTTTCGTCATGAATAAAATGCCCCAGTTGCAAATAGTACAGGCTTTGGCGAATGGTATTTTTATCCTTCATGATAAACGGGTGCGACACTGGCACACTGAGAAAATCGCGCATACCTTCTATTTTGGTATTTTCCAGCGAAACCTTGCCGTCATCCGGGTTGGGTAAATAGAGCGAGAGAATCCAGTTAATACTGCGCGTACCGGCAATCACACCCAGATCAAAAGTAACTGGCCCGAGTTTGTTCGGCAGGCTTTGTTTATCAGTGCCCAGTTCTTGTCCGGCGGGTCCATTCAGTGCCAAAAATCCCGGCACATTTTTTAATTTATCTACCACTTGGCTGCCCTGATTGGGCGGGGCAAACATCACCACACGTTTCAGTTCCGGAATCTTGTGGTTGCTTACATACTGGCGTAACAGAATGCCGCCCAGAGAATGGGTGATAAAATGAATATTGCCTGGCTTATGTTCGCGACATTTGGCCAGCGCCGGCGGAATGGCCAGCTCGGCTAATTGCGCGATGGGAAATTCGCGCGAGGGATAACCCACATTTACTACATGATAGTGAGCTGCCTGCAACGTTTCCGCCAGGGGTCGCATGGATTTACTGGTGCGGGCCAGGCCGTGCAGCAGTATGACGCAATCCTGTTGCGCACCTGTGTTGGCTGCGCTGGTTGAGAAGAGGGTGACGGATGAATCTGCAAGAACAGCCTGGCTGCAAGCACCTGCAAACAGCAGACCGAAAGTCGCCAGTAATAACGCGCTTGAGCGGCAAAACAAACTGCGAAAAAATGGATGCATAACAATTTGCACAAAACAAAAGACCAGCACAGGGTAGCCGCAAATGCGATTTTTTGACAGCCATTGCCACTTTGACTTCCCGGAGTTTGATGCAGACCGTACAGCCGTCTGGCGAGCGGCGTTGGCTCAACAGGTGACAGCACTGGTGATGCCCGGTGTTTATCCCGCGCAGTGGGAGCGGCTGGTCGCTATGGCGTTGGCAACCCCAGGCTTTTATTTTTCGCTGGGGATTCACCCCTGCTGGATTTATCAGGTGGACGTGAGCCAGCCAGCACTGGAGAATTACGCCTTACACATCGAACGTTTACTGGCGCTCATGCCGGCCACTGAGCGGCACCGATTTGTCGCCATTGGTGAGTGCGGTCTGGATAAAACGATTGAATTGCCCTTGCCCAAGCAGCAGGAAATATTTGCATGGCATATCCAACTGGCCAATCAATGGCGCAAACCTTTAATCATTCACAGTTTAAAAACCCACAATGAATTGATATCGCTGTGCAAAAAAAATAAACCGCATTACGGTGGAGTTGTGCACGCTTTTAGTGGCAGTTATGAAACGGCGATGCAACTGATTGATTTGGGTTTTTATTTAGGGGTGGGCGGCACTATTACTTATGAGCGCGCACAAAAAACGCGTGCGACGTTTATGCGCTTACCGCGCGAGGCAATTGTGTTGGAAACCGATGGGCCGGATATGCCCTTATGCGGGCAGCAGGGGCAGCGCAATGATCCGCATAATACCGCGCGTGTTGCCCAGGTGTTAGCGGAATTGCGCGGCGATGATCCGGAGATGCTAGCGGCGCAATTATGGAAAAACACTTGCAGGCTTTTTCAATTGTCGGATGCGTCAATTACCGAATGAATAGTCAGCCGACAACACTTAACTGCGCAGGCGCATGTTGCGAGCTGCGCACACAATTGCGTCCCTGGGCTTTGGCAACATAAAGTGCTTTATCGGCGCGGCCGATAAAATCGGTTGGTGATTCATTGTCCATTTGCTGGGCTACACCAAAACTGGCGGTCACTTTCATCCCTTTTGGCCATTCGCTCTCTTCAATACAACGGCGCAATTTCTCGGCGAGGCCCAGGGCATTTTCCAGTGTTGTATCTGGACAGGCCAGGACAAACTCTTCGCCACCCCAGCGCGCCAGTAAATCGTGTTCGCGCGTGTTGCCGCTCAGCGCCTGGGCGAAAATCAATAGCACCTGATCGCCCACATTGTGGCCATAGTGGTCATTGATTTTTTTGAAATGATCTATGTCGATAAATATTAGCGATAGTGAACTCGCGTGGCCCTCCGCTTGTTGCTGGAATACAGGTGCCAGACCTTCGCGATTGAGCACACCGGTGAGCGGGTCGCGCGCCAGTCGCTCTTCCAGCTTTTGCTGTTCCTGATTTAGCAGGCGATTAAGTGATTCCAGTTGCTGCTGCCTCTGTTGATGGCTCTGTAATTCCAGCTTGGCTTTGTGCAGTGTGGTGAAAAAATAAATCAAGCCCAGCGCAGTCCAGGCGCTCACCAGAATGAGTAACAGTTGGTGATCGCTAATATATTTCCCGCGAAACTCTACGTGCTCGATGATCATCTGGTACTTGCCGGGTGTGACTCGTTCGCCTGTGGCAATTTGTACCCCGCGCACATCGTCAAATTCCGGACCCCAATAATCAGGGGCAATTTTGCCCTGGCTTAACCACCAGGTGGGTACCTGCATATGGCTCAATTCAATCAGTTGTGGATAACGGATATGAGTATCGTAGAGTTCAATCGCGTTGTATTTTTGCGAATTGGTATCCGTTGGTGTGGCATACGCGGGGTTGAAATTAACCAGTTGGAAGCGAATCCCAAAATCTTGCGGTTGCGAGTAGTGGATGTGCAGTTCCACATCACTAAAACTACTTAAATCGATCCCCTTCCCGGTTTCATCGCTGGTCAGGATAAAACTGATTTCACAGTAGGGCCAAGCGTAATTGGATGCGATGATGTCACAGTCCAGAATAAGGCGTTCACCCTCGCGCGTCAGTTTTGCAATAGACGCCCCGCCATTACCACGGTCATCTATGGTCTCTATACGCACACCGGCGTCCACGCCCAGTACCAGGGTTTTCTGGGGGCCGAAATATTGCAGTAGCAATACCACAAGGGTGATCAGAATCAGGACTCCGAGCAACCTGGCTTTCGTTATATCTTGCTGGATGGCCATTGCAATTGATCAACCGCAGTGAGTGTGTTCAGGTTAGTAAAGCACAGTTTTTTTTCCGCTCAAAGCGGCCCGTGCGTGCCGAATAAAATAATTACTTTTTTATAACTTTTATAGGAAGTTTGGGTGCATATTGATGCTGTAATTGTACAGTTTGGTGGTAAAAGGTAACACCCAAAGTGTTTGGTCAAATTGACTATCTGATCGCAAATAGTCAATTTGGCCTACGTTGTCATAAGGTGTTTTTATGGATTTTTGCTAGTGGTTAGGTGTTGGTGGATGCTATCGAGTAGGCCATTGCTGTCAGTGTCATGAGGCAGTTGCCAGAACATAATGCCGCCCAGTTTGTGTGCATGCAGGTATTTCACCTTTTCGCCCAGGGAGCGGGCGTCATCAAACGTGGCGAATGTTTTTTGTGTCGCACTGTAATAGTAGGGCGCTTTGGCAATATCATCCCAGTGGTAGACAAACCCCTTACTGGAAGGGTAATGGGCTGGGAATTCCTTAAAGCCGGCGCCTTCAATGTGTACACCTGACTGATACAGACCCTTATTGGTTGGGGCGACCTCTTTCCAGGCGCGCGCATAGAAAGCCGCACCTATGACAATTTTTTCCGGTGCCACGCCCAGGCGCAATAAATATCTCACAGCATTATCGGTAGAATCCTTTTGCTGCGGTGTTGAGTAAAGCGCTGTGTGATGGCCGGTGTGCGGTGTGCCGCCATTCACTATGTCGTAGGTCATGAGATTGACGTTATCCAGCAGTGGCATAATGGTTTGCCAGTCCACCGCCGTCGCCAGAAATTGATCAAAGCCTCCCGCTGCGAAACTTAATTCGTAGCGCGTGCCCAATACCTTGCGCAGTTCACGCACCAGCTCGCTAAAATTATCGCGGTCGTGCGCCGCAAATTTATGCCCGGGGAAGCCTTCAATAGTAGGGTATTCCCAATCCAGATCGATTCCATCAGCATTGTAATCCTGAATAATTTTCAGGGTAGATTGAGCAAATGCCTGGCGATTGGCAGCAGAATTAAAAATATCGGAACAGGTTTCGCAGCCGCCCCAACCGCCCAGTGACAGCAGTACTTTCAAGTGGGGGTATTGTTGTTTCAAGCCCACCAACCGGCGCATGGCCTGCCGGTCTTTGGCAGAATCAAAATCCAATCGATTGCCCTGCAAATGCAGGAAGCTGTAAATAATATGGGTGAGCTGGTTAAAGTTATAACGGCCCAAATCCGAGCCATCGCCCATGTAATAAGCGATGACTTTTACCGAAGGTGCGGTTTGTATCGGATTGGTGGTTTGAGTGGATGTGTGGCCGCAGGAGAGCAACAGTAACCCAAGCGCGGCAAGGGCAGCGCAACGAAAAACTGATTTCATAAATTCCTCGTCGGTTAATTAACGATTATGTGTAGTTATAGTAAAAACACGAGAGGCTGGTGCAGTGGTAGATGTCTGCGTTTCTAGGCGTTGCAGATCAGCTTGGTATTTTACTCACCGTGCATGCTGCTGCCAGACGTGCTCCGGTAAAGTTAAATTAAGATATGAATAGAAGGCCGTCGAATATTTGCTGGGATTGGGCATTGCGTATCAAGCGGTAGACGAGTTTAATGCGCTCATTACCAAAGTTCTCTTGATTGAAATCACTATGCTGAATGACGACTTTTCCTCTGTATCTCTCGATCAATTGCTTTTAGCGAGTAACTGGCAACAGCAGTACAAACTGATTATCCAGTGGGGGAAATTAATTAGTACCAAAGAAGAAATTCGCACGCGGGAAAATCTCATTCGTGGTTGCGAATTGCCGGTATGGTTGGTTTGTGCACTGTCAGCGGGAAAACTCTATTTTGCGTTTGACGCAGACAGTAGTGTAATTAAAGGCCTTGCTGCGCTCTTATTAGTGCAGGTGAATGGCAAATCGCCGGATGAATTACGCAACCTGGACCTGGCGAAAAATTTAAAATTGCTGGGACTGGAAAAACATTTAACCCCGTCACGCAATAATGGATTGAATGGAATTATTGTGCGTATTGAGGAGTTACTCTGTTAGTTTAACTACCCGTTGCCTGCGGTCGCAGTTAACGGGTAGTTAAATGTAATTAAAGATACAAGTTTAAAATTTCCATTGTCCACTCAGTATCTTTGTCTTTCTTGCCTGATTTTTCCAAATCAATCTTGGTTTGTTTGGCGAATGTCAGGGCTTCAGGGGTGCCTAAATCGCAAATAGCTTTCAGCGCCATTCCGCGATCCTGCCAGTTGTTGCCTGCAGCAAAGAGGTTTTTCAGGTAATTGAACTCGCTGGTTGCTTTCAGGTTGCCCAGAGAAGAAATGGCTGCGAGACGAATATATTCGTCGGCATTCTTGCTCAATTCTACCAGTGGTTTAACTGCCGTTTTATTGTTGCCAAAACCTAATTGGTAAACTTTCAGATAAGCATCTGCTGGTGCAGGCTGTGCATTGATGGCGCTGACCAGTTTGTTGACTTCATCATTGCTAATAGCCTGGTTACCTGTGGCCTGATTAACTTTGGCAGAAAATTCCTTTACCAGCAGGCTCAGGGGTTCATTAAATGTTGGCTCGATAACTTCATCAAAGCTCCACACAGGGACTTTTCCTCGCTTGATAAATGCCGCAATACGCTGGGTGCCCTTGGTGGTTTTAACATCGGCACTCAACCAGCTCATAGTTACAAATGGTGAAAATCCATTTGCGCGGTAGTTGCGGATGTAAAGTTTATTAACTGCGACATCGACACTGCCGCTTTCAGCAGCTGATGCATCTACCCCACGTGCCTGAAGTTCTTTAACGGTGTGATCTTTGAGGTATTTGATTGGATCAACCGGTGTGCCATCCATAATCAGGTTGGCTTTGAGAATACCGTAGCTAAACACTTTTTCGTTAGCTGCCCGTGCATCTTTTACGCTAAGCGTAAGTGCTGGGCTGGCTGCTGAGCCTGAATATTCAATTTCTGATGCTGCTGGTGATTTAACTTTGTAGGAGGATGGTGCGCAGCCCTGGATCAACAGCGCAATTAAAATTCCACCCAAGCTCAAGGGAAGTGATTTTTTCATAGTTAATTTCCGTGTGGTTTATTAGATATTCCTTATGAACGTTCATGTTGTTTACCGCTGTCCATAAGGCGGCGGGATATTAGCGGATTTTAATGTGAATTGGATAGTCGCTTCCGTCGAACAGGCTCAGTCCACTTCCGCTTGCTTCGCCAGATAGCGCTCAATAGCGCGCGCTGCCGCGAGCATGCCAAAGGTGCTGGTTACCATCACACTGGAGCCAAAGCCGCCAGTGCAATCCAGCTTCACGCCGTCCTGCAAATGCTGCTTGGTTTGGCAGACGCTGCCATCGGGTTTGGGGTAGACCATCTGCTCATCAGAGTAGACGGCATCTACGCGAAATTTGCGTTTGGTGTCGCGCGCAAAATTGTAGTGGCGGTACAACTGCTGGCGAATTTTATGCAGCATGGGGTCGTTCTTCGAGCGCGCCAGATCGTCCACGGTAATCCGTTGTAAATCGCGCTTGCCGCCCGATGAGCCAATCACAATCAAGCGAATTTTCACCGCCGAACAGTAGGCCACTAAACGTGCTTTTAAATGTGCCGCATCTATTGCATCGATAATCACGTGGTGCTGCTTGCCCAGCAGTTGGTGAATGTTTTGATCGTCAATAAAATCTTCCACTGAATGTACAATGATTTCCGGGTTGATATCGCGCAGACGCTCGCTAATCACCTGGTTTTTGGATTTGCCCAGATTGGAGTACAAGGCATGGGATTGGCGATTGGTATTGGTAACGCAGACTTCATCCATTTCAATCAGGGTGAGCTCGCCCACCCCCGAGCGCGCCAGGGCTTCCGCCACCCAGGTGCCTACGCCACCCAGGCCGATTACCGCGAAATGGGCGTTGGTCAGCGCTGGCAGTGCGTCCTGGCCATAAAGGCGACCAATGCCGCTGAAGCGTTGTAGGTAGGCTTGGGTAAGGGGTCTGGTCATAGTTTGGGTCGAGGTGATTAAAAGTGGCGGCTTTTTAACGGAGAAAATACCCGAATTCAAGCACTTGGCGGGTAAATCGGTGAGACGCTGCTACACTTTTTAAGTCTTGTTATTGAATTGTTTATAACAAACCCGCCCATGCCCTTGGAGTTTGGCCTCCCAAGGGTGATCAGATTCTGAAAGTTGAGAGCCTCATGAATAAAACAGCCCAGGCAACTGCCTATTTGATTGACGATGACAGCATTACGCTGGAATTGATGAGTGGCATTATCGAACCCATAGGGGTAGAGGCCGTCTGTTTTAGCGATGCCGAGGCTTTTCTTTCTGCCTACAGCCCCAAGCCTTGTGAATGTGTGATTTCCGATATGCGTATGCCGGGTGTGAGCGGTTTGCAATTGCATAAGGTCTTACAGCAGCGCTACCCGGTACCGCCGCCACTGATTATTGTGACTGGCTATGCCGAGGTGAGTGCGGCGGTGGAGGCAATGAAACAGGGCGCTTACGATTTTGTGGAAAAACCCATCAATGGCCATCAATTTCTGGAAAAGCTGCAGACTGCGCTTTCGCTCAGTCGCCAGTTGCATCAACGGCGGTTGGATTTGTCGGCGCGCGAAGCGCGTATCGCCTTGTTAACCCCTAAAGAGCAGGAGGTGCTGCAGGCGGTGCTAGAGGGAATGCCCAGTAAAGACATTGCCCAGAAACTCAACCTGAGTGTGCGCACCGTTGAAAACCATCGCGCGCGGATCATGGAAAAGCTGCGTGTGAATTCCGCGATGGAGTTGATGCGCGATTTTATGTTGCCTGCCCGCTAAGCCCTATGTTTGCGCCTCATTTTTATCATGCGGGAGCTACGGCTCCTGCCGTTCGTTTTGTTTGTTTCGTTGTGCCTGCCTGTTTCATGCTTGCCCCTGCGCCCGTCCTTACTGTTATTAACCCTCGGTGATTTAGTTTTTGCCGTCCTGGTGTCGCCCTTAGGTTCCCGACTTGCAGTTTTCAGCCCGTTTACTTCCTGGGGGCTGCGGGATGTGTTTATGAGGACGGTGCAATGAAATGGTTTAACAAGCTCAATCTGGCAGCCAAGTTGCTGACAACCTTTATCAGTCTGGCGCTGATGACTGCTGCAGTGGGAATTTATGGTCTGCAGAATATCGTCCGTGTCGGGCAGTTGATGGGTGATATGTACAGCAACAATCTGGTTGCTATCGATAATCTCTCCAACTCCTACAGTCGTTTCCTGGTGTACACCCGCGCGGTCACGCGTTTACCTTCGCAAACACCGGAGGATATTAAAACGACCCAGGAGCGGATGGCCGGGCATTGGGCCAATTCCATGGAGACCTTTGGTCGCTACACCCAAACCAACCTGAGTGCGGATGAACAAGAGCAAGTGAATAAGCTCAAGGATGCCAAATCCCGCTACCTGGTGCTGGTAGACCAACTGGTAGGCTTGCTCCTCGCCGGCAAATCGCGGGAGGCCAGTGATCTAAGTGATAACGACCTGCGCTTTGCCAGCTATGAAATCGAAGAGGCTTATGCAGCGCTGATCGAGAGCAATAACAGGCAGGGTGCAGAAGCTGATGCACAAGGGCGCGAAAACGTGAACGAGATGTTTAGTGTCATGCTCACAGTTATTGCGGTTTCGATGTTGCTCGCCATAGGTTTTGGTTTGTGGGTAACGCGCATGATTACCCGCCAATTGGGCGGTGAGCCAGCATATGCGAGCGAGATGGTGCGCAAGATTGCCGAAGGCGATCTGACCCTGAGTATCCAGTTGCGCAATGGCGATACCAGCAGTTTGCTTGCTGCCATGAGCGATATGGTCGTGCGTTTGAGAGGGGTTATCGGGCAGGTGGTGAGTTCCGCGGATGCGTTGGCGGCGGCCTCGGAGCAGGTCTCTTCCTCATCCAACACGCTGGCGCAGAACGCCGGCAACCAGGCTGCCAGCGTCGAGCAGACCAGTGCCTCTATGGAAGAAATTTCCGCGACTGTGGCGCAGAACGCCGATAACGCCAATATCACTGATGGTATTGCCACGGAATCTTCTCGCTATGCCAAAGAAAGTGGCGCTGCCGTACGTGAAACTGTCACTGCCATGAACTTCATTGCCGCCAAGATTGGCATGGTGGATGAGATTGCCTACCAGACCAACTTGCTGGCACTGAATGCGGCTATCGAAGCCGGACGCGCCGGTGAGCACGGGCGTGGTTTTGCGGTTGTAGCGGCGGAAGTGCGCAAGCTGGCTGAGCGTTCCCAGGTGGCAGCGCAGGAGATAGGCACATTGGCAGCCGCCAGTGTAAAAACTGCCGAATCGGCGGGCAAGCAACTCGGTGATATGTTGCCTTCCATTGCCAGGACGGCAGACCTGGTGCGCGAGATTGCTGCTGCGTCCGACGAGCAGCGCACCGGGCTGGATCAGATCAATCTCGCTGTGAGTGAATTGTCCCGCGCCACCCAGGCAAACGCCTCGGCCTCCGAGGAGCTAACCGCCACTGCCGAAGAGTTGAGCAGCCAGGCGCTGCAACTCAAGGCTGCCATGGACTACTTCCGCACCTGATCCCCGCCAGCCCAGGGGAGAGCACTGGGCTGCTGGTTAGGTGTTTTCCCCTAGGCGCGGTGAGTAATTCTACTCTCACGGCTTTTTTGCCAATCCCCCAGACTGTGAACCCATAAGAGAAGCGTTTTTGAGGTTGTACACACCGGCATTGGGATTCATTCATCAACATTGTTAAATTGCTTGGAGATAGGGGAAATCATCCGTGAATACTGAGATCAGCAGCTTTGCCTTCCACAAGATTCGCGATTACGTGCATCGCACCGCGGGGATTGTGATTGGCGCGGATAAAACTGCCCTGGTCACTGGCCGCTTGTGGCGTCGCCTGGAGTTGACAGGCCACACTACCTACGAATCCTATTTTACCTTTGTGTCCAGTGCGGCGGGCGAGCAAGAACGCCACATAATGCTGGATTTACTCACCACCAACGAAACCTATTTCTTTCGCGAACCAGCGCACTTTGATTTTTTGCGCAATCAGATTATTCCCGAGCTCGGACCGCAAAAAATGCGTGTCTGGTGTGCAGCATCATCTACCGGCGAAGAAGCCCATAGTATCGCCATGGTGTTGAGTGACACCTTGGGTAAATGCGATTGGGATATTCTCGCAACGGATATTTCACGCACGGTGTTGGAAACGGCGCGCGCTGGCGTTTATCGCGCTGAGCGCATCAATCATATTCCGCGCGATTATTTGCAGCGTTTTTGTCGTCGCGGTATTGGCGATTACGATGGTATGTTGGCAGTTGTTCCATCGCTGCGCTCACGTATTTGTTTTCAGCAACACAATTTGTTGCACGAACGCGCGAGTGATGAGCAGTTTGATGTTGTATTTTTACGCAATGTACTGATTTATTTTGATCAGGCTACCAAACAAAAAGTATTGGAAAATATTTTGAAAAGTTTACGTCCTGGTGGTTGGTTAATCCTGGGGCACTGCGAAAGTTTGCAAGGCCTGAATGTAGGGGTAAAAGTGGTTCGTCCGTCAATCTATCGTAAGCCAGAAGTAGCACAAGCATTACTAAAGCGTGTAGCCAGTTAGTCGTCAATGCGGCCAATGATTGACTGGCGTAAAGCGTAAGTGTTTTTACAAAAATTTAATTCAGTCAAACAGGAATTTGCTATCCTCCCGGCAAACGGAGAAAAAGAGCAAGTTATGATTTCGCTAAATACGTCTACCCAATTGAGCCAGGTTGAGAATCTGCACACTGACCTTTTGCAGCAGGGCGTCATGGTGGTAGATGACAGCAGCATGCACAGGTACAGCGCGCATTTGTGCTTGCGTGCGTTTGGCATTAATCAAGTGTATGAAGCCGCCAATGGTAAATTGGCGCTGGAGCAATTGCACCAGTTGCACCACTTGCCGGCGGTTATGTTGCTGGATTTGGAAATGCCGGTGATGGACGGCATTGAAGTTTTACAACAGTTGGCGCAATTGCCCAAGCGCCCGGCTGTGGTGCTGGCCAGCAGTTCCGATGAAGTCCTGATTAGTGCGGTGGCCACTATGGCCGAGGCACTGGGTATTCATTTATTGGGCTCGTTTCGCAAGCCGGTAAATCCGAGTGATCTCGCAAATGCATTGTCCAGTTATCACGCAGGTGCTTGTATGTTAGATGAGCACTCTGCGGCTGCCATTGAAACCACGGCCGAGCAATTAAAGCTTGCACTTGAACGAGCCAAAATCCAGGTGCACTACCAACCCAAAATTAATTTGGAAACACTCAGCTTTGCCGGTGTTGAAGCTCTGGCCCGGTGGAAAAATCCGCAGGGCGACTGGATTCCACCCGGTGTGTTTATTCCGCTTGCAGAAGAGCATGGTTTAATTGGCGATTTAACTCTCTCAGTACTGGATCAAATCCTGATGGATATGAATGAGTGGTGGGAGCAGGGCCACTATGTCCCTGTAGCCATTAATCTCTCCGCTAAGTCCCTTGCTGAGTTTAATCTGGCGAATGAAATTATTCAGCGCGTAATTCGCCAGGGTATTCCCGCGCATTTTATTACCTTTGAGATTACCGAAAGTGCGTTGGTGATAGATTTGCCCTCTGCACTGGCTACCATCAGCCGCCTGCGTTTGAAAGGCTTTGGGATTTCTATCGATGATTACGGCACGGGCTTTTCCTCCATGCAACAATTATCGCGTTTTCCATTTTCCGAACTAAAAATTGACCGCTCTTTTGTTGGTGGCGCACCAGCGCGGCAATACTTGCGAAATATTTTGAAATCCGCCATCGATATGGGGCAGCGCTTGGGCATTACTACGGTTGCCGAAGGCGTGGAAACCGAAGCCGAGCTACACTTGCTTAAAAGCCTGGGGTGTAAGCAGGCACAAGGGTTCCTGCTGGCGCGGCCTATGCCCGGGCGCATAATTCGCGAACATCTGCGGGCGTCCCTCGGTTCTTTTTCTGAATTGGTTAATATCTGGCAACAACAAAATATTGCCGCCATTCAAATGCTCGCCAATTCAACGCAGGGCAAACAATTATTACTACAAGTGCTACGTGAAGAAGGTAGTAGTCCTGCAACGCATCAGGCATTACGTGACTGGTTATATCCGATTTTATTGGTAATGGGGTTTGATGGCTTTTCCGTAATTAATGAGCAACGCATTATTGTTGCGGCAAGCTCCTCCAATTTTATTCGGCAATCCGTTCAGTTGCCTGAAACCATGGAGGTGTTAAACAAAGCCCTGGCAAACCAACCCGCTATTTCGCGCCCCGTTACGGCGGTGCGCCCAATTGAAGGGCCACGCGGCCAACAACCAGCCGGCACACTCATGCAGAATATGTGCGTGTCTTTAGTTGCACCGGGGGATTCGCAGGGCTTTTTTTGTTTGCGCTTTAATACCCAAACCAGCTTTTTTCCAATTTTCCTCAAAGGCTGGACTGGCCGCTCCGGCGATATTTACGCAATCGACCAATACGGAAAATTTATTACGCCTGCGCGTTTTGGTAGTAACGCCCAAGAGTTATTAACATTGGAGCAGCAGCGCGAAGCGCGCCTGGGCACACCGGTAAGCGTTCCAACCGACGATAACGGCAAGGCTCCGCTCACCGAGATGGCCGATTTCCTAATTAATCACGAAGCGAGCTTGGTACTTGTGGATTATCTGGACTATCGCGGTGTAGCGGTAGCCGGAGCAGGCCGTTGGATTCCGGAAATGGAATTGGGAGTAATAGTGGAGCAGGACCTGAACGAAGCTATGGCTCCCTATTATGCATCGCGCAATATTATTGTGAGTCTTACCGCGGGCGCTATGTCGCTCATTTTATTGCTCACCTTTAGTGCCCTGGCAAATCGGCGGCGTCTCGCGGTTCGCGAAGGACGCTTTCGCTCGCTGTTGGATAACCTGCCGCCGCCGGTACATATGTTATCCATCGACCATCATGTGATTGGTGCTAATCCCTCATTTTGCAAACTGGTAGGAATAGATAAAGCTGATTTACTCGGTCGTGATTTTAGTGAGCTACCGGTGCCCGCTTGGTTGCAATCATTGGTGGAAGACGAATTGAATTGCTCCCCGGAGTCCTGTCGACGCGATGAAACCGTTGCGTTAAAAAATCAGGACGGCGAGGCGCGCTATTTTCGTATTGTGCGTTTTCCGGTTGAGTACTCACGCAATCAGCGTCCCCAGGCTTTTGCCAGTGTTTGGGTGGATTACACCGATCGGGTAGTGGCCAACCAGCAACTGGAAGTGGTGAATCAAAATTTGGAAGATCTGGTGAATGATCGTACCCGCGAATTAATTATTGCCAAAGATCAGGCGTTAGCGGCATCGCAAAGTAAAGCAGATTTTCTTGCCAATATGAGTCACGAAATTCGCACCCCCCTCAACGCTATTATTGGTTTGGCTCATGTGGCACTTACCAGCAACCCCGATACACGACAAAAAGTTTATCTGGAAAAAATTCGCGCTTCCGGCGAGCACCTGCTGGAAATTATTAACGATATTTTAAGTTTTTCGCGCATGGAGGCAGGCAAGCTGGAGTTGGATCACAGTGAATTCTTTGTTGACCAGTTGGTCGATAAAACGTTGGATCTTATTTGGGAAAAAGCCGCTGCAAAAAAACTGGAAGTCAACGTGGTAATAGATCCACGTATTCCCAAAGTATTGATAGGGGATTCATTGCGCCTGGGGCAAATACTCATTAATTTTTGCGCAAATGCGGTGAAATTTACCGACGCCGGGTTTATAAGTATCAGCGTAACCCAAGTGCGTGATTGGGAAGCAAAAGTGGAATTACTGTTTGAAGTAAAAGATAGCGGTATTGGTATAGCGCCTGAGAAAATTGAACAATTATTTCAGCCATTTCAGCAGGTAGATGCTTCCAGTGCCCGCCGTTTTGAAGGCACAGGATTGGGGCTTTCTATTTGCAAAAATCTTGCAGAATTAATGGGTGGAAAGATCGATGTAAAAAGTGTTTTGGGGCAGGGTAGTAATTTTCGTTTGCGAGTGCAGCTGGAAAAATGTAAAGCGGCGAATGATCCATCGCAGGTATTTGCTGTGCCGTCACAGTTGGAACCTGTGGTAAAAAATTATGTTCCGCTCAATTGCACCATATTGGTAGTGGAAGATAATCCGCTCAATCAGGAAATTATCCTGTCATTACTGGATGCTATGGGCGCGCGCGCGCGCTGCGTTGATACAGGTGCGGCGGCAATAACTGCAGTGCAAAACGAAAATTTTGATTTGGTGCTGATGGATATTCAATTGCCAGGAATGGACGGTGTTGAAGCTACTATGCGTATTCGTCAATCGGAAAAGGGAAAGCGTTTACCCATTATTGCCGTCACTGCCAATGCTTTGCCGGGCGACAAAGAGTCTTACCTCGCGGCTGGTATGGACGACTACCTCTCAAAACCGGTTGATCCGCCTGAGTTATATAAATTGCTGGAACAGTGGGGGCACAGCTGTCGTTTGGCAGATACGGTTGTTCCTCCGGTGAGCCGGTTTGAATTTTTATTTAACGGCGGTATAGATACCGAGCGCGCATTGCATCATTTAATGAATAATGAAGCTTTGTATAAGCGCTTGTTAGAGCGCTTTGCTCGCGAGCGCGCAGGATTTCCGGCGCAACTTGAAGAATTGCTGGCGAATGATTTGCCCTCTGCGCTTAATCAGGTTCACTCACTGAAATCCCTTGCTGGCAGTTTGGGTATGCTGCAGCTCGAATCCATCGCCCTGCATCTGGAAGAACAACTCCGCGCAGGCGCGCCGGAAATGCATCAAGTCGAAAAACTCAATGCAGAGTTATTGGCGATGGTGGAACTCGTGACTCTGGGTTTGGATTTGAAAAACTAGGAATCAATAAGTTTTCTAAACAATACTAAAAAGGTATAGCGGGTACTGGCTTCCGGGCTAACACTGGTGGGACTTTTGAGGGAGGTGCGCAGGGCCCGGTTAAAATCGCAATCGGCGCCGGTAATATAGGTCGCCAATTGCTTGCGCAGGCTGGAATGCTCTTGCGATAAATCGATGGGGCAATCTCTGTTGGCGGCGGCGGAAACACTGGCGAAGTCCAACCAATCCCGCTCGCAGATAATTATCACCAGACAGTTGGTTTGGTTATCACAAATTTCCCGATTCCAGTCTGAGCAAAGTTTCTCTAAATCTTCGGTGTGGTGAATGGTCTGGCCAAGGCTATCCAGTTCACTGGCAAATAGATCCAGTGGGTAATGAAATTTTATCTCTACCGAATAGATGGGCGCTTTTATATCAAAGCCTCCCTCTGTAAGGGAAAATAGGCCGATATCGCGCCGACTCAGGTTGAGTGCTGATTTATCATTTGCCCGCACATAGCCTCTTGGGTATTCTGCGATAGCGACCGCGTCATTCAGGGTTTTATTTAAATTCCTTATGAGTAAATCCCTAATGTGCATTTCCTGTTTTAAATAGTAAAACTGTTCATTGATCTCAAACAAACCCCGTGAAAACGCCTGGCTGTTGATCAAATCGACAATGGCTTTATCAAAGTTTTCCATAATCATGTGCGCGGTTTATTGGCTTTATAATAGGGTGATTTGCTGACTCATCAGGTCTGTTTGATCGATTTTATAGCTTAGCATGTGACTGTAAATCATGTGACTATAAATCATGGGGCAGTAAATTACGGAGAATCCGGGGCAAACCTGACGACGGGTTACCATGAAAAAAATGGATATTTGGTAAACAAACGTGATGTTATTGAAACTATTCCTGGTTCCACTCTTTATTGCGCTGGTTGCAGTCTCGGGCAGAGTTTGGGGCGCCGGTGTTGCCGGTTTGTTATCGGGCTTGCCAATTGTTGCTGCACCTATCCTGTGGTTTATTTATTGGGAGCACGGCCTGGATTTTGCCCGCGCCACGGCGGCGGCTACGGTGAGTGGCATTATTGCCTTATCAACCTTTTGTTTTAGTTATGCATGGTTGTGCGGTCGCTATCAATGGCCCTTGGCGCTGTTATTTTCCATTACTGTTTATTTTGCAGTGGCGTTCTTCGTTGGCCAGTTGAGCTTACCGCTGGTTGGTTCGGTATGCGTGGCTCTTGGTGTGCTTTTGTTGCAAATTGTTTTTTCGCCTCGTCTGGGGCAGCAGCAGCTTGTAGCTGCTGCTTCGACAAGTGAAATTCTTTGCCGAATGGTGTTTGCCTTGTTATTAGTTGTCAGCGTGACACATTTTGCGGCCAGGCTTGGTCCCACGTATAGCGGGATATTTGCTGCATTCCCCATTGCGGGCTCCACCATTGCGTTGTTTTCACACCGCAATCATTCGGCAGCCCACGCAATTAGATCGCTTAAATCGATGAAGCAGGGGTTAATCAGCATGCTAGTGTTTTTTTATATTGTTACTGTTGCAACCAGTAGCTTTGGATTTTCAACGGCGCTGTTGCTTGCAGCACTAACTGCATTGGTATTGCAATTTGGAATCATTTTATACGCGAAATCGCTATCGGTGGGTAAGAGCTAATGAATAACATATCCTTTGAAGATTCTTGGATATTTCTGGCAATGAAAAATGCCGAAAATGAAAGCCAGGATTATTACACCAGGTTGATTGTTTATTGCGATTATATTAATCACGCAATACCTGCCTATGGTGAGTTTATCGCGACTTATAATAAGTTGCTGTATATAAGCGCCATCAAAAATGAAGAAGGTATGGTGAAAATTTTAGAGTTTGGTAATGCTATTTATGAGGCTGCTTTAAAGAAGCGCGCACAGGATAGCCAGCCGTGGGAGCTTGTCGAGTTAATTTGTACGGAACTAAAGCCCTACAAACTTAAATCAGCTTGTCGCCAAGTGCCCTTATCGGCACAGGAATACCTTGCTGCGATTGATCGATATAAAAATATTAATCTTTAATAGATTATGTTGTTATGTTCAACGGGGAATAAATAAAAATGGATAAGTTTTTAGCATCTTCTGAATACATAGATTGGGATACGCCCGCCGTATTAGAAAAAGCGCAAGTGCTTGCAGGTGGAGCTGCAAATTCTAAGGATATTGCGCAGCGATGCTTTGAGTTCGTGCGCGATGAAATCAAACACAGTTGGGATTACCAGTTAAACCCGGTGACTTGCAAAGCATCGGATGTGCTTGCCCATGGAACAGGCTACTGTTATGCAAAAAGCCATTTGCTTGCAGCGCTTTTGCGCGCGAATGGAATTCCAGCGGCGCTGTGCTATCAACGACTGACTATTACAGATAACCCACCATTTTGTTTGCATGGACTGAATGCTATATACCTTGAAGACTATGGCTGGTACCGTGTGGATGCGCGCGGTAACAAAACCGGTGTCAGCGCTAAGTTTTGCCCGCCCATCGAAAAGTTGGCTTTTCCAATAGTCACACCGGGTGAAGCGAACTTTCCAGAGATTTTTGCTGAGCCGTTACCTGTTATTATCACCGCACTGACGAGTGCGCGCAGTTATCGGGATGTAGCCAATAACCTGCCAGATGCCGTTTCAATTTGAGGAATTATCAACCATGAATATTATCCCGAAAGTCGGAATCAACAATATCAAGTTGGGTATGTCCAGAGCGGACGTGCAGAGTCTGTTGGGTGTGCCAGCGCATAAAGAAAATCTGGCGGAAGAAGAAATTTGGGAATTTGAAAACGGGTTGGAGTTTTCATTTCAACAGGAGGATAGCTATCGCTTAAGCTCGATCACCGTGATCGCTGAATCTGCCTTGCTGGATTCAAAACCCATCGTTGGTATCACCGAAGAAGAATTGGAAGATATTTTTCCATCGTTCCAACTGGATGAAGACTTCAAGCAAGACGGCAAAAGTTACTACGCCGACGACCTGCAATTAATGGCCTGGGTGTTTGAGGGTGAAGTTTTTAACATCATTATTTTCCCGGAATACGATGAAGCGAGTGAATTGCCGGTGTGGCCGGAATAATTTTTTATCACTTCCTTAAGTTCTTCTTGGCTTTGGTCGCTATACCGCTTTGGTACAATTTTAATCAGGCACAATTTTTAATCAGGGTTCATCGCCATGCGCCACCAAAGCCGCTTGCAGTTTCGTTCTATTTTTCGGGTGAAAGTCAGCAACCCCAAAACCAATGCGCTTATTGGTTATGTAGGCGATGTTTCGGAGGGCGGGCTTAAGCTGTTGAGCGATACCCCTGTCGCGCAGGGCGCGCGTATGCCAATACGTTTGCGTATGCGCGTCAAAGAGGATGAGGTGCTGCAATTTGATCTGGATGTCACCTGCAAGTGGACCGGAAGCAACCCTAAAACCGGATATTTTGAAGCAGGCTTCATTTTGGAGCAGCCTTCAGCGGAATTCACCTTAATGGTAGAAAAGATGCGTGTGCAGCGAGGTGAGACTGAAAATGGCGATTATTCCCCGGCTTGATTCATAAGCTAAATTTTTCCCTTTATTAATCAGCTGCTTGGCTGAATATCTTTATTTTTGTTTAGCCGGTCATTGCTAATAACTATTTCTGCATTGACACGACAACTATTGTTGAGGGTATATTTTTTGCAAATTCGTTGTGCTTTAACCAGCTTTCACACAGGTGCAATCTATAAACGCTAACTTGCCCAATCTGTAATTATCTCGCCGCCCCGGCGTCCTTCATGGAGGTTGATCGCTATGCGTCATCAAAATCGTCAGCAATTTCGCTCTCTGTTTCAGGCAAAAGTCAGTAATTCCCGCAATGGTTCGTTAATTGGTTATGCGGTAGATGTTTCCGAATCCGGCCTTAAAGTGATTAGCGAGTCACCCTTTGTGACCCATGAGCGCCTGCATATGCTGATGCAGGTTCGAGAAAATGAGATCCTGCAGTTCGATCTGGACGCAACCTGCAAATGGTCGGGAACCAGTGAGGACACCGGCTATTTTGAAGGTGGGTTTTGTTTGGATCACCCGCCAATTGCGTTTGCATCTATGGTGGAAGCATTGCGTAACCACCACAATGAGCCGGGTCAGGATTCGCTACAAAAAATAAGCGCTGTGTCTGCGGACCCTTATCTCGCCAGCATGTCTGCGTAGTAGTGGAGTATGGGCGTTAGCCCAAACTCCCCATAATGTTAACGCCGACTTTTTCCGGTATTTCATTTTGCGATAGCACATGCAAGCCGGGACTAAACACGCGTGCATAACGCGCGAGCAGTGGACGCAATTGTGGCATTACCGCAAGGATAGGTGGGTGACCTTCCTTGCGTAATTTTTCTTTGACTACCGGCATGGCATTTTGTAATTGGTTGAGAAGGTTAGGCTCAACCGGAATATTATCCAGGCTTACCGGCCCTGCTTGTTTGGCAATGCTTAATGCACTGAGCAAAGTGTTTTCCAGATTATTATCCAATACAAATACCGACAATTCGCTCCGCTCACCGGCAATGCTGGTGACGATATTGCGGCGCAGTGCGTAGCGCACATCGGCAGATAGCAATACCGGATCTTTGGTGCTTTCACTGCCTTCCACCAATGCGGTCGCAATGCTGACAATATCGCGCAGTGATACTTCTTCCAGTAACAGCTGGCGATACACGCGGTGTTGTTGGGTGAGGCTTAATTGATGTTTTAACGCATCGGCCAATTTTGGCGCTTGTTGGGTTAAGCGTTGCAGCAGGTGATCCACATCATCGTGTTTAAATACTTCTGATAAGTTTGCACGAATCACTTTATTTAAATGTGTCGCTATCACACTCGCACAATCAATGACTTGATAACCCAAATTTAGCGCGCGTGATTTTTCGGCAGGAAGAATCCATACCACGGGCATGCGGTAGGCGGGGTCGGTTCCCAAAATGCCATCGATTTCTCCGTAAAGTTCCGGTGAGGGAATGGCCATCATGCGATCGGCGTGAATTTCTGCCCCATCAATTTTTTCGCCGTTAATGTAAATATTGTATTGCGATGCTTTTAACCGCAGGCTATCGCGAATTTGTACTTCTGGTAATAGAAAGCCGAGGCTTTCCGATAAGGTTTGGCGCACACCGCGCACGCGTTGTACCAGCGGTGCTCCAGCGGCTTGATTGACCAATCCCACTAATTTATAACCGAGTGAAATGGATAAGGTTTCCACCGCAGGAATGTCATCCCAAGCGAGGTTTTGATTTTGTTCCTGCGCCATGGCGTTAGTGATCGCTTCCGCTTGTTCGAGCGGATCGGCCGGCTCCGGGCTTTGTGATATTCGCCAGGCGATAAAACCAACGAGCCCTGCGAAGGTAAAAAATGCCAGGTGCGGCATACCGGGAATTGCACCCAGCAAAAATAAAATACCTGCGACTGTGTAAAGCGTTGTTGGTGATGCTAATAATTGGTTTCCGACTTGCTCGGTAATTTCCGATGATTCGTTAATGCGCGTAACAATAATGGCCGCTGCGGTAGAGAGCAGCAGTGCAGGGATTTGTGCAGCGAGGCCGTCACCAATCGCGAGCAATGCATATTGCTGGAATGCCTGCCCTGCGCTCAGGTCATACATAAACATGCCGATGGCAAAACCACCAAACAGGTTGATCAACAGAATTAAAATTCCCGCAATGGCATCGCCGCGCACAAATTTGGAAGCGCCGTCCATTGCCCCGTAAAAATCGGCTTCTTTCGCAACAACTTGACGACGTTGCTTGGCATCTTCCTGCGAAATCAAACCCGCATTTAAATCGGCATCGATGGCCATTTGTTTTCCGGGTAATGCATCCAGGGTAAAGCGCGCCGTCACTTCGGAAATACGTTCGCCACCTTTGGTGATTACGATAAAGTTCACGATCATCAAAATCATGAACACCACCATACCTACAATAAAGTTACCGCCGATCACCACTTCACCGAAGGCTTCAATCACTTTACCGGCAGCGTCAGTTCCCGTGTGACCTTCCAATAACACCACGCGTGTAGATGCCACGTTTAAACATAAACGCATCAGGGTGGTAATTAAAATCACTGTGGGGAAGAGCGAAAAATCCAACGGGCTTTTGGCTGACACGCTGGTGAGCAGCACCAGAATCGCCACGGCAATATTGAAGGTAAATAAAATATCCAGCAGCAGCGGTGGCAGCGGCAGGATAATCATGGCCAGTATCGACAAAATCAGCAGTGGAATTCCTATGCGACCACTGCGGAAATTAGTGCTGAGTTGTTGAAGTGGATTCATGGTTAAGTCCTGTTGGCCATGCTGGCCGGAATCGGAAGGTTGCTTGGCAAAATCGGCTTATTTCTACGGCCCTGGCGATAGGCGCGCAGGTGCAAAATATAAGTCAGTACATGGGCGACCGCTGTGTAAAGCGGAGCAGGAATTTGCTGGTTAATGCGTGTGGTGTGATAAATCGCACGCGCCAGTGGCGGCATTTCAACGATTTCCAAATGATGGCTGGCGGCGAGTTTTTTAATATAAAGTGCAAGTTCATCCACGCCTTTGGCGAGCACATAAGGTGCCTTGGCTTTTTTCAAATCATATTTCAGGGCGACCGCAAAGTGTTCCGGGTTTACGATAACCACATCGGCATCCTTAATCACTTTATTAATCTGGCGCTGCAACATTTGCCGCTGCAATTGTTTAATGCGCGCTTTGACTTCCGGGCGACCTTCCTGGTTTTTGTGTTCTTCTTTGACTTCCTGCTTGCTCATACGCATTTTTTTGAGGAAGAAAAAACGCTGCAGTGGAATATCGATAAAAGAGAACACAATAAATACCACCAGCAGGGCGAGGGTGGTGTTAAACAATAAACTGAATGCATTGCTGATAGCGCCGGGTAAATCGCTGCGCTGTAATTCAATTAAATGTGAGCTGGCTTCTATCACCAACCACCAGGCTGCCAACAACAATACGGTAACTTTGAGCAGGGATTTTAATAGCTCGGTCCAGTTTTGTGCTGAAACAATTTTCCCCAAACCTTTGATGGGATTCAGGCGGCTGAATTGCGGCATAAAATTCTTGCTGGCAAATACCCAGCCGCCGGGCATTAATGA
>JAGKXA010000399.1 GCA_021151615.1 Cellvibrionaceae bacterium
GACCCGTTCATCCAGGTGCTGAAACCGATCTCGCCGCTGGCGTGGATGCCGTTGGCGCTCTACACCATCAAGGACTCGTCGGTCTCAGGCATCTTCGTGATCTTCATCTGCTCGGTGTGGCCCATGCTTATCAACACCGCATTCGGCGTGGCCAGCGTCAAGCGCGAGTGGCTGAACGTGGCCCGCACCCTGGAGGTCAAGCCCCTGCGCAAGGCCTTTCAAGTGATATTGCCCGCAGCTGCGCCCACCATCCTGACCGGCATGCGCATCTCCATGGGCATTGCCTGGCTGGTGATTGTTGCAGCTGAAATGCTGGTGGGTGGAACCGGCATTGGCTATTACGTGTGGAATGAATGGAACAACCTGGATTTAACCAGCGTTATTTTTTCCATACTGATGATTGGTGTCGTGGGGATGTTGCTGGATTTATTATTGACCACGGCCGCCCGGCTAGTGCAGTACGAGGAATAAAAAAATGGGCCAGTCTTTTTTACAAGTGCAGCAACTTGCCAAGCGATTTATTTCAAAAAGCGAAACGCTTACCGTTTTTGAAAACGCCAATTTTACTATCGAGAAAGGTGAATTTGTGTGCATCATCGGCCACTCGGGTTGTGGCAAATCCACCATCATGAATACGCTCGCCGGTTTGGATATTCCCAGTGAAGGTGTGGTGATTATGGATGGTCGCGAAGTTAGCGGCCCGAGTCTGGATCGCGGTGTGGTACTTCAAAACTATTCGCTGTTGCCATGGTTGAGTGCACTGGACAATGTCATCTTCGGTGTGCGTGCACGCTGGCCGGAATGGAACAAGGAAAAAATTAGCGAACACAGTTTGCGTTATTTGAAAATGGTTGGATTGAACGGTGTAGAGCAGCGCAAACCGGCGCAACTTTCCGGTGGTATGCGCCAACGGGTTTCGATTGCGCGCGCGTTTGCTACCCAACCAAAATTATTATTGCTCGATGAACCCTTCGGTGCGCTGGATGCATTAACACGCGGTGTGATCCAGGATGAACTCATCAATATCTGCACCGAAACCCGGCAAACGGTATTTATGATTACCCACGATATCGACGAAGCGATTTTGCTGGCTGATCGTATTCTATTAATGAGCAATGGGCCCGGTGCAGTAATTGCAGAATCCGTCATTGTGGATTTACCGCGCCCGCGTAAACGCGCGGATATTATCCACCACCCCGGCTATTACCAGATCCGCAATCATTTGGTGGATTTCCTGGTGACACGTTCAAAAAATTTGCGTACTGCGACGGATAAATCAGAATTTCCAATAACCGTTAATCCAGTTAGCACTAATGCTGACGTATCAACAACCAACACCCATTTTCAAAAAACCAGTGAAGACGATTGTGCAACTCCTGCACCTTCGCTTCACGTTGCTACTGCCTGAGAGGACTGACTATGAAAAAGCAAGACGTTGTAGAAGCTATTGTTATCGCCAAACAAAAAATGAATTTAACCTGGGAAGGCATTGCTGCCAGCATTGGTATGTCGCCGGTGTGGACTACTTCGGTATGTTTGGGTATGAACAGCGCCCCGGCCGATAAAGCAGAGGCCCTGTGCAAATTATTTGATTTGCCCGAAGCGGCGAAACTGGCGTTAATGCAATGCCCGAGCAAAAGTTGGGAACAGAGCATTCCGCAAGACCCATTGATTTACCGCCTTTACGAAATGATCGGTGTATATGGGCCGACGATTAAAGAAATCATCCACGAGAAATTTGGCGATGGCATTATGAGTGCGATTGATTTTTCCATGGAGATTGGCAAAGAGGAAAACCCCAAGGGCGATAGGGTGATTATCAATTTGAATGGCAAGTTTCTGCCTTACAA
>JAGKXA010000400.1 GCA_021151615.1 Cellvibrionaceae bacterium
GAAGACACACCGAGTGGACCGGTAAACAAACCTGAACCGCAAGTTTCATCAAGCTTACAGTCATCGCAAATATTAGTGGTCACATCATCGCAAGCAGCAGTAAGTTCATCAATCAAAACTTTAAGTAGCAGCTCATCATTGGGAAACTCCAGCCAAGCGCAGTCAGTTTACTCGCGCGCATCCAAAGGAAGCGTGGCCTTTTCATCAGTAAGCAACACAGGCTCAGGAGCAGATACGACCCCTCCCACCAGCACTACTCTTGAGACCTACAAAATATCCAACACCAGCATCACCCTTATATGGGAAGATGCAACAGACAATTTCGGCGTAGCCAGCTACTTTATCAGTCGCGATGGAAAAAAAATTGCCACATTAAAATACCCAAGCTATTTGCTTGAGGATAAAAATTTAACTCCAAGCACTGCGTATACCTATTCAATAACCACCATTGATTTGGCTGGAAATGTCTCTGAAGAATCACCTGCTATCAGTGTCAGCACACTTCCCACTCCCAACTCATCAGCTGCAAATAGCAGCAAACACAGCTCTATATCCTCTACCAGCTCACGTACTTCCTCTTCGTTGTTTAGTTCCAGCTCTCGCAATTCATCTTCGCAATTCAACTCCAGCTTACAAAGTACAAGCTCCAGCAAAAGCAGCTCTAGTGCTAGAACCTCCAGCTCTGCATCCAGCAAAGCCAACGGTTCCAAAACAGTAACTATTAGCTGGACCCACGCCAACCAACGCGAAAATGGCAAGTTTCTTGAATTGGACGAAATTGCCGGTTATGAAATTCGCTTCAAGAAACCCACCGATACTCGCTTTACCTACTTAATGGTTAGCGGAAACACCACAACAGAGCTTTCATATACAGGAAATCTAGACGGCGCAACATTTGAGATAGCCGTATTTGATATCAACGGTCTATACAGTCAATACGCACCTGTGCTGCCTTAAGGGATGCACAGCAAGCAATTGATTTAGGACTTTTATATAAAGTCACGCTATTATGATCTGCCTCACAATCAGGGTCAGACTGCTTAGCGTTATGGACTTACATGGAAATATTTTCAGGCTACGTAAAGCCGCCTTACTAATCACGGTGGTTTTCGCTGTGGCGGCCGCATATTATCCCAGCCTTGTCACACTCTGGAAAAAATGGATTTTATGGGATCAAGATCTGGCTCACGCACTGCCAACCATTGGGGTTATGCTGGTTCTTCTCGTCAAATGCCAGTTTGAAACATCAACAACACGCCCGCAAAGCCTTTGGTATTGGTTACAAATTTTAGCTTTGCTTACCTGCTCAATTGCATGGTTTGTTTTTGAAAGTTTGAGTATCTCTCTACCAGCCTATTTGCTCATTATCATTTCACTCTGCCTACTCATTAGCACCAGCTTATCTACCGCCGCAATACGAGCAACACTTCCGTTTATTGGATTGATCATTTTTACTATTCCCATTTGGGGAGAGCTCAACGAACCGTTGGTAAACCTGAGCAGCAAAGTTGTTGGATTCGCAGTAGGGGCAAGTCAGCTCACTGCATTAATTGATGGAAACAGCATTTTTTTACCCGCAGGAACCATTTTTATTGCAGATGGCTGCTCGGGTTTGCGTTATTTTATTATCTCACTTCTTATGGGGTACATAATATCGCTCATTAATGTCTACTCATTGCGCACAGCCATAGTGACGTTAATTATCGCCGCTGCATTAGGACTATTAGCTAACTGGCTACGAATTTATCTCTTAGTTCTGATTGGCTACCACACAAACATGCAAAGTAGCTTAATGCATGATCATGAAACTTTTGGCTGGATAGTTTTTGCCCTTATTTCCCTGCCAAGCA
>JAGKXA010000401.1 GCA_021151615.1 Cellvibrionaceae bacterium
GTTAACTGCAATCCCCCATTGAGTCTTAAGATAAAAACATCCTTACCATCTTGAGCCAAGGGCCCCACTTTGCCTTTTAAAATATTACTCCCGGCATATGCATCCATTGCTGTGGGTGAATCCAGATAATTACTTAAATCGCCAGAAACATCCTCATCCCACATGAGTGCAGCCATTGCATTTGAGCAAAGGAATATAGATGTAAGTAATACCAGACAATACCTCATTATAAATCTCCATTTAGTGGTATTAAAAAACGATGGCAGAAGGACGAATAATATACCTATTTAAGCAGGTTCGCGGCTAGAGCAACAGCCAAACCCATGCGTCAGATCAAGGATGCGGCATAATTTTATGGCCTTGCCAATCAGCTCACATCACATGTGCGGATTATAGCCAGGCAAGTTGATTTTTTATAACTTCTTGCTGATAAGAAGCGCATGTTATTAGATTCTAATCTTTGCTCAAGAACACTAGAGGATCAAATCTTTATTCGATATGGGAAAGAATTATGAGTAGGAATGACCCTGATACGATATACAAAGAGGTACCATTCAACTCAAATGCACCAAGGACATATAGATACGACAAATACACCAACTGATGTAATGATGCTAAAAAACCACCCAACAGCAAATACCACTGTGGGTGGAATATAGCTCCATAAACACTTCGATACTTGTCGTTCCGATTTTAAGGGCAGCTTGAAGCCAACTTGGTATAAAGCTGACTTAAATTCATTTCGCTGGCGAACCCAGCGGGTAAATTACTGGAACTGTAACCCGCAGTTTGCAAATCTTTCAGGAACTGGTTGTTAATATATTTACCACTGAAGGTACCAAGACCATCAAAGTAATAATCCGTTAATGAAATTGGATCCAGCGCCATAGCGCCACGATAATTATTGCCATCGTTTTGATCATCCCAGCCCCAGGAAGCATTCGCAGAATTGCTGCTGCAAGAGGGCAAGCCTGCACCGCAACCGCCACCGGTATCGCCTTTAAAATTTCCCCAGCTATTAAAGGTTTGCGCCGAAGCGCTGGCAACTGGCGCCTCCAGTAATGCACGCGACCACAAACCATTAGCCTTGTTCATGTTGATCAATGTGTAATACACCGAGCGATCATTTCCGGAAGAAGGCACCTCACTAATAGTGCGCGAGGGATAGTAAATAATTCCATCCTGATTAGCCTCACCGGTGAAGTTACCGATATAGGGCCAGGCTTTTAAGCCATGGCCTTTTGCTTCCTGCGCAAGGCGTGCGCGATTCGAGCCATCAAAATTGGTAAAGGTAATACTGCCGTCGATAGATTCACTGCCATTTATTAACGCACTTCCCATCGGCGTGAAGGAGAAAAAATCTTTATGGAAAACAGTGATAACACCTTCAAGCGAACCATAAGTAGAAGCATTTTTGCGCACGATAAACAAAGCGCCTTCCATATCATTTTCATGTTCCTGGTCAAAAGGCGTATCAGTCCAATCACGCGGATGGAAGAAACCGTAGGTAATAAAATAATGACTGCAACTTTCAGTAACAGAAAAATACACTTTTGCCGAGAGATTCCCTACGCCCAGATTATCCCAGTTATTGGTCGACACCCAATCCGAGTCATAATCTATCGCAGTAATATATTCGGCGGGGTAATTAGAACTGTCCGTATCTTGATAATGAATTGGTGCGTGGTAATAAGCCAGGTCATCGTAAAAAGCAGCATTAACAGCCGATGCGGAAACTAGCAGCACTGCCGCCATAAAAAACTTTTTCATTAACATTATTTCGCTTTCCCAAGAGTTGATGGTATTGGCCATTGGCCAAACGCCACTCTAGAAGTGAAATATGTAACA
>JAGKXA010000159.1 GCA_021151615.1 Cellvibrionaceae bacterium
CATGGGGCAGGGCTCGCAACTGGTGTAGATCTCGCAGTCATCCAACTGAAAACTACCCAGTTTTTGGCAGGCATTGCGGATGGCAACCACCTCGGCATGGGCGCTGGGGTCGTTGGTACTAGTCACCTGGTTGCACCCTTCGGCAATAATCTCCCCGTTTTTCACCACCAGCGCGGCAAAGGGGCCGCCTTGTCCGCTCGCAGCTTGGGCCTTGGCCAGTTCAATACAGCGCTCCAGCCAAACCTTCTGTAGTTCATTCATAAAATCTCCTCCACGCACAGTGGCAGCATAGCGCCAATCTTGGGGGAGGCTAGTGATACAGAGCAAAAACAAAAGTGGCTATATGTATATCTAGCCAGTAAAATCGCGCCCATTCCGGTTTGATCCTGTTTGATGAATTTTGCGGGCACCCGCCCCTCGGCCCAATGTTATGGATGTTTCCCTGCTGCTCGATAACCTCAATGACGCCCAGCGCGCGGCTGTGTCTGCGCCGGCAACCAACCAACTGATCCTTGCCGGTGCCGGCAGTGGCAAAACGCGCGTGCTGGTGCATCGTATTGCCTGGCTAATTCAGGTGGAGCGCGTCTCGCCCTATTCGATCATGGCGGTGACTTTCACCAACAAAGCCGCGCGTGAAATGCGCAGTCGTTTGGATGAACTTTTTCATAACTCTCTGCCCACTGGCGGTAGTCATCACCAGGTCAACAGCCGCGCCATGTGGGTAGGCACTTTCCACGGCCTCGCCCATCGCCTGTTAAAAGCCCATTGGCAAGATGCGAACCTGCCGCAAAATTTCCAGATTCTCGACAGCGACGACCAATTGCGGTTGATCAAACGCGTGTACCAGGCGCTAAACCTGGATGAAAACAAATGGCCGCACAAACAGGCGCAGTGGTATATCAACGAACAAAAAGATGAGGGGCGCCGCCCGCAACATATCCAGGAAACCGGCGATCCTTTTGTGCGCACCATGCTGCAAATTTATCGCGCCTACGAAGACGATTGCCAGCGCGGCGGTATGGTGGACTTTGCTGAAATTTTATTGCGCGCGCACGAATTGTGGCTGCACAAACCGCACATCCTTGAACACTATCGCCAGCGTTTTCCGTTTATTCTGGTTGATGAATTCCAGGATACCAACAGTGTGCAATACGCCTGGTTGCGCGTGCTTGCTGGTAAAACCAGTTGTGTAACCGCAGTGGGCGATGACGACCAATCCATTTATGGTTGGCGCGGTGCAAAAATTGAAAATATCCAGCGCTTCTCGCAGGATTTTTCCGGCACGGAAATTTATCGCCTCGAACAAAACTACCGTTCTACCGGCAATATTTTGCAAGCCGCCAACGCGGTGATTAAACACAATGCCGGTCGTTTGGGAAAAGAACTGTGGACCGAGGGCGACAAAGGCGAACCCATTTCACTTTACGCGGCCTACAACGAACAGGATGAGGCGCGCTTTATTGTGGAGCGTATCCAAAGTTGGTTAAAGCAAGGCAATAAACGTGATTCAGTGGCGATTTTATATCGCTCCAACGCCCAGTCGCGGGTGCTTGAAGAAGCGCTGCTGCGCGAAGCCATTCCCTATCGCATTTACGGTGGTTTGCGTTTCTATGATCGGCTGGAAATTAAAAATGCCATTGCCTATATGCGTCTGATCAGCAATCGCCATGACGATGCTGCATTTGAACGCGTAATCAACACACCCACGCGCGGCATCGGCGGCAAAACGGTGGACGATATTCGTTTATTTGCGCGCGACCAGGGTTGCTCGCTCTGGGCCGCGGCCGAACAAATGCTCGCGCACAAAGTGTTTGCCGCGCGCGCCGGCAATGCGGTACAAACCTTTTTAGATTTAATTATCAAACTCGCGCAGGATTCCTTCGCGTTTGATGATCATGGCGAATCACCCGCACTGGATGAAATTGCGCGCAGGGTGATTGAAGACACCGGTTTGTTGCTATTCCATCAAAATGAAAAAGGTGAGAAGGGTCAGGCGCGCGGCGAAAACTTGCAGGAATTAATTACCGCCTGCCGTGCTTTCGATGCCGAAGAAAATGATGAAGCCGTTACTCCGCTACAACAATTTCTAGATACTGCCGCGCTCGATGCCGGTGAAACCCAGGCGGATGAATTTGAAGAAGCAATCCAGCTGATGACACTGCACTCGGCCAAAGGCCTGGAATTTCCACTGGTATTTCTCGCCGGGGTGGAAGAAGGATTGTTTCCACATAAAATGTCAGCTGATGATCTGGATCGTTTGGAAGAAGAACGTCGCCTCTGCTACGTCGGCATCACCCGCGCCATGCAAAAGTTATTTATCAGCTACGCCGAAACTCGTCGCTTGTACGGCAATGAAACCTTCAATGCCGTATCGCGTTTTGTCCGGGAAATTCCACCCACGTGCATTGAAGAAGTGCGCCTGAAAACTGCAGTTACGCGCCCGGTGAGTTTCCAGCGCGCAGCTACCAAATCCCCAGCGCGCGAAAACCTGAGCGACAGTGGCGATGACACCGGCTTTAAACTTGGCCAGCGCGTCACCCACGCCATCTTCGGCGAAGGCACCATCCTGCAATTCGAAGGCAAAGGCCCCAACGCCGTAGTGCAAGTGAAATTCGAAAAAATCGGCACCAAGCGCCTGGTAATGCAGTATGCGAAGTTGCAGGGGTTGTGATTGTGCATAAAAATTTGCAATTAAAAAACTGCATTCGCAGTTGTTCCAGTTGCAACAAAATTAATTATTTCACTAACTACTCATTGGTAAATATTACAGCGAAGGAACTATGAACAATAAACCCATTAATTGGTATCCGCTTGTTATTGTTGTATTGATTGTTGCGGTTGCGGCAACGTTTGCGGCGCTGGTATTGGAAAAATCCAAACCAAAACAGGCTGCCGCTTCAGTGACGGCGAGTGAGCAAAGTTCGTCAGCAGTTTCCACGCAAACTTATCATTGGAAAATGGTAACTTCCTGGCCAAAAAATACGCCGGGGTTAGGTGTGGGTGCAGAAAATTTAGCGCGCGTGATTAACGAGATGTCAGGCGGGCGTTTGCAAATTCATGTGTACGGTGCCAACGAATTGGTACCGGCCATGGGCGTGTTTGACGCGGTGTCTGCCGGCAGTGTAGAGATGGGGCACTCGGGCAGTTATTTCTGGCGTGGCAAAGTTCCGGCGGCGCAATTTTTCACCTCAGTGCCTTTTGGGATGAATGCGCAGGAATTGTATGGCTGGATTAATTACGGTGGTGGTTTGGAGTTGTGGCGCGAGCTGTATGCGCCGTTCAATTTAATTCCCTTCCCCGCCGGCAACACCGGTGTGCAAATGGCCGGGTGGTTTAATCGCGAAATTAATTCGGTGGACGATTTGCGCGGTTTAAAAATGCGCATCCCGGGTTTGGCTGGCGAAGTGTTTAATTTGGCCGGCGGTACTTCAGTCAATATTCCCGGCGGTGAACTGTACACTGCATTGCAAACCGGTGTTATCGATGCAGCGGAATGGGTGGGGCCGGAAAATGATCTGGCCTTTGGTTTTCAGCAGATCGCCAAATATTATTACTACCCGGGTTGGCATGAACCGGGTCCATCCATGGAATTAATAATTAATAAAACAGCGTTTGAAAGTTTGCCGAAAGATTTGCAAGCGATTGTGACCTATGCGGCACGCGCCATGAGTCAGGATATGTTCGATAGCTATACCGCACATAACAGTCGTGCGCTGAAAGAGTTGGTGAATAACCAAGGTGTGCAAATTCGCAAGTTGCCGGATGAAGTTCTCAAGCACTTTTATGAAATATCGCAACAGGTTTACGCCGATCAAGCTGCAAAAGATCCGCAATTCAAAAAAGTGTATGAGTCCTATAAAGCCTTTATGAATGATTCGGCGGCTTACCAGAAAATTTCCGAGCAGACCTATTACGAAGTGCGTGAGCAACAAAAGCCGGCTCAATAACGTTAATCGAGCCCCTGTTTTGAGCGGGGGCTATTAATGATCTAATTTCTCTTCCTGGGCTGTAATTTCCACCAGGGTTGCAATGCCATTCTTGCGCAGCTTGTCCATTAATTTGGCGAGCTGCTCTACCTCGGCAGCATCGCACTGTTCACCGTGAATAAATGTCAGGCGCTTTTTGGCTACCAGTTCGCGCACATAGTCGGGCCGCACACGCAGGCGTTCAGCGGTTTGGGTGAGGGACAGTAGTTGGCGTAGCATGGTCGATTCGCTGTAGTGGTGTTTAAGTGGTTTACTATGCCATATCTTTTGCTACTTGCCTCTGGGTTTCACCGGCAGCATTAAACTTTCGGCTGAGCCATGCTGCAAGCTGTGCCATAATTTCCGTTATTCTTTGATTTCTGTTCCCCTGTTTCGAATCTTCAAAGGCGACTTCATGGCTAATCTCGGCACCCTTTACACAGTTTCAGCACCCTCGGGCGCAGGCAAAACCAGTCTGGTCAGCGCGCTGGTGAAATCCAATCCGGAAGTTTGTGTCTCTGTATCCCACACCACCCGCCCTATGCGCCCAGGTGAAGTTGACGGGGTGAATTACCATTTTGTTGATCATGCAACCTTTGAAAAAATGCTGGAGCAAGGTGCATTCCTGGAGCACGCACGGGTATTCAGCAACCTCTACGGCACTTCACAGGAGTGGGTGGTGGATACGCTGAAACAGGGTATAGACGTGATCCTGGAGATCGACTGGCAAGGCGCTCAACAGGTGCGCAAGTTGATGCCGGGTACTGTCAGCCTGTTTATTCTCCCCCCTTCACTTGCTTGCCTGCGCCAGCGGTTGACGGGTCGTGGCCAGGATAATGAAGCAGTAATTGAAGCGCGCATGAGCGAGGCAATCAGTGAGATGTCCCACTATGTGGAAGCGGATTATCTGATCATTAACGACGATTTCACCGTCGCGTTGGCCCAGTTTCAGGCCCTGATTACCAGCCAGCATATCCGCTTGGCGCGCCAGGCAGAGCGTCATGGTGAGCTATTAAAAAGTTTATTGGCTTGATTTTAGCCAACGCGGTTGGCAGATTTGTTGCTGCTAACGCATAATAGCAACCCCCCTTTGGCGTTTTAGACCTTAAACGCCCCGGATTCCAAGCGTTTATCACGCGCTTATTTTTTGAAGAGCATTGAGTTATGGCACGTATTACTGTTGAAGATTGTCTGGATCATGTTGATAACCGTTTTGAGTTGGTAATGGTTGGTAGCAAACGCGCCCGCCAATTGGCAATCGGCGGCAAGGAACCCTTTGTTGCGCCCGAGAACGACAAACCAACGGTTATCGCCCTGCGCGAAATTGAAGAAGGCTTTATCGACGCGAGCATCCTGCTGGAAAAAGACACCCTGCCCCAGCCGAAGCCAGAGCGTACCTACGACAACGAGATTTAATTTCCAACAACCGCCACCATCTTCTACGAGGATCGTGGCGGTTGTGCTGTTGGAAACCTGATGCCAGCGCCGTTGGCAATGTGAGATCTGGAGCAAGGCGTGCAAACCATCGAGGCCCTTAGCCATCGACTATCGTCTTACCTCGAACCTTCCCAAATCAATTTGGTGAAGCGCGCTTACTTCTATGCCGAACAAGCCCATGACGGCCAAAAACGCCGCAGTGGCGAAGCCTATATCACCCATCCCCTCGCCGTAGCCGATATCCTCGCCAGCATGCATATGGACCATCAAAGCCTGATGGCGGCCATGTTGCACGATGTGATTGAAGATACCGGCATCAGTAAAAAAGCCATCGCCGGCCAGTTTGGCGATTCGGTTGCTGATTTGGTGGATGGAGTTTCCAAGCTGACTCAAATTGAATTTGAATCCCACGCGGAAAAGCAGGCGGAAAACTTCCAAAAAATGGCGTTGGCTATGGCCAATGATTTGCGTGTAATTCTGGTGAAGCTCGCCGACCGCCTGCACAACATGCGTACCCTGGGTGCTATGCCGCCCGATAAAAAGCGCCGCATTGCAAAAGAGACCCTCGAGATCTATGCCCCCATTGCACACCGGTTGGGAATGAACGATGTGCGCCTGGAGCTGGAAGATCGCAGCTTTTACTGCATGTATCCACTGCGTGCCACGCGTCTGCAGGCCGCACTGAAAACGGCGCGCGGCAATCGCAAAGAGCTGGTAGAGCAAATCCAGGCTTCATTTGAGAAGCGCCTGCTCAAGGAAAATATCACCTCGATTGTGATTGGGCGGGAAAAGCATTTGTTCAGCATCTACGAGAAGATGCGTCAGAAGAAAAAGTTCTTCAAAGAAATTATGGATGTCTATGCCTTCCGCATCATCGTGGACAGCGTAGACACCTGCTACCGCGTGCTGGGTGTGGTGCACAACCTCTACAAACCGGTTGCCGGTGAGTTTAAGGATTACATCGCCATCCCTAAAACCAATGGCTACCAATCGCTGCACACAGTATTGGTGGGAATGCACGGGGTGCCGATTGAAGTGCAGATCCGCACCAAGGAAATGGATGAAATGGCCAATAGCGGTATTGCGGCCCATTTCCTCTACAAGTCCAATAGCGATGCCACTATCAACGCCAGCCACAGCCGCGCGCGCCAGTGGGTGCAGGGCCTGCTGGAAATGCAGAAAAACGCGGGTAATTCGCTCGAGTTTATCGAGAACGTTAAAATCGATCTCTTCCCGGATGAGGTTTATGTATTTACCCCGAAAGGCAAAATTGTAGAGCTGCCGACTGGCGCTACGCCGGTGGATTTCGCCTATGCCGTGCATACTGATATTGGCAACACCTGTGTGGCCTGCCGTATTAACGAGCGTATGGCGCCTTTGTCGCAGCCGTTATTGAGTGGGCAAAAGGTGGCGATTATTACCGCGCAAGGTGCCCAGCCCAATCCCAACTGGCTAAACTTTGTTGTTTCCGCCAAAGCGCGCTCAGCGATCCGTCACTACCTCAAGCATCAGCGTCATCACCAGTCGGTCACACTTGGCAAACGCATGCTCAATCGCGCGTTGGCAGAGATTCATATGGATCTCGACCATTTGAGCGAAGAGCAGCAACACAAAATCCTGCACGGCGTGCAGGTGGATTCAATGGAGAAGTTGTTCGAGGAAATTGGTCTGGGCAACAAGGTTGTCTATTCGGTAGTGAAGTTGCTGCAGCCGGATGCCGAAACCAAAGCTCGCCCCGGTACCTTGAGCTCAGCAATCACCATCGACTCTGCCGAAGGTATGATGATCAGTTTTGCGCGCTGCTGCCGCCCCATTCCCGGTGACCCAATTATTGGCCATGTGAGTTCCGGCAAGGGCTTGGTAATTCACCAGGACACCTGTCGCAATATTGCGGAAATCCGCAACTACCCCGACAAGATTAGTCAGGTGAATTGGGCAGCGACGGTGAGCGGGGAATTCCTGGTGGATGTGCGTGTGGAAGTGGAAAGCGACCGAGGCATTATCGCCACCCTCGCCACCCGCATTACCGAGCAGGGCGCTAGCATCGAACATATCAATGTCCATGAACGCGATGCGCACAACAGTGTGATCCACCTGTGTATCGGTGTGCACAACCGTATTCACCTCGCCAATATCATGCGCCGTATCCGCAATTTGAGTTTTGTGATTCGTGTGAATCGCTCTAAAAATTAATGCCTTTTTCAAATCCCTCCCCGACCCTCCCTTGTTAAAGGGAAGGAGCTCCCCCCTATGAAAAAGGGGGATTGAGGAGGATTTTGTTTTATACTTCAACGCTTTCCTTATTCGACGATTAATAAAAGGTTTTGCCATGACCAATAAAGCCATTATTCACAGCGACAATGCCCCCGCCGCCATAGGTACCTACTCGCAAGCGGTGAAAGTAAACAATACGGTTTACCTGTCGGGCCAAATCCCGCTGGACCCAAAAACCATGCAACTGGTCGAAGGCGATTTTGCTGTGCAAGCGCATCAAGTATTCAAAAACTTGCAAGCGGTGTGCGAAGCGGCTGGCGGCAGTTTGAAGGATGTGGTGAAGCTGAATATTTATCTGACCGATCTGGCAAATTTCCCCACCGTAAACGAAGTGATGGGGCAGTACTTTCAGCAGCCTTATCCCGCGCGAGCGGCACTGGGTATCAATCAATTGCCACGCAATTCGCTGATTGAAGCGGATGGGGTGATGGTTATATAAAATCATATATTAATTTTTACTTCTAAAAATGCCCGGTCGTCCGGGCATTTTTTTTGGTTTTATTTCAAGGTAGATGATGTTTCGCTTGTTCAAAATGTTTTGGTGTATTATTGTTGTGATACACATTGTGGTATATAGCAGAATATACCAAGATGTGCTTTACAGATAAAAAACAATACAGTAACTGCCAGGGTATAAAGGAATGGCTATGAATATTTTTACAAAATTACTACTCGTACTAAGTGTTTCTCTCTTAATTAGTTTACCGTCTTATGCGATCTCCGAGCTGAGTACGAAAGATTTTTCGCAGCTACCGGACGTGAGTAATCTTGTGTTATCTCCTTCTGGGAATAAATTAGCATCAACAGTGCGTGTTAATGTGGGTGATGTTCAAGGTGTCGCTGTGCAGGTTACGGATATCGCTAGCAAAAAAAACAAGATAGTGTTGTTTAGTGATAATTCGAAATTTTTCTTCCAATCGATTGAATGGAAAGACGATATTACATTAATGGCCTTTGTTTTTTCCCCGGCGGAAAGAGATGCATGGATTGGAACAAGGAGCGCAAGATTTAAAACACGCGATTACGACTTGATGTTAATCAATACCGAAACTGAAGTAGTGACACAGCCTGTTTCTAGTAAATTTCTCGAGCGCTATAAAATTACGCCATCAGTGCGGAGCTGGGTTGTTGACTCTTTATATGAAGACCCTGACCATATTCTTATGGCGTTTCCGGGCATCGATGCTGGTTTTTTACAAGATTCGGTAGTTTATAAGATCAATTTGAAAACGCAGAAGGCGACCACTTATCATCAAAGTAAAACGAATGTAAATAATTGGATGACCGATCAACAGCATCGAGTACGTATCGGTTCCCATTATAAAGAAGGTAAGGTGACCATACTGATTAAGGATGTTGATAGCGATAAATGGCGTGAACTTTGGGACTATAAAATTTTTTCAGAACAACAGGTGAATGTTCTTGGTTTTGGTGTTGATCCCAATCAACTTTACATTCGAGCTTATCACAACAAGCGTCAGGCAATTTTCAGGGTAAATATCAAAGATCCAGAATTAAAGCGTGAGCTAGTTATAGATGATCCGCAATACGATATTAAGGGCTCGCTGATTTATTCGCCCGTTACCGGAGCGGTTATTGGTGTAACTTCGAAAGAAGATGGCGGAACGCATTTTTTTGACAAAGACTTACAAGGTTTGCAGGCAAAAATTGACAGGGCTATTCCTGGTCAACGCAATTACATTTATTCGATCAGTGATGACCTTAAAAAATATTTAGTGTTTTCCACCAGTAGTACGGATTCTGGTACTTATTATCTGGGACAAACCAATCCAGTTAAGTTGGATGCGGTAGCTTATCGCTACAAAAAATTGACGCCCGAGCTAATGAGTAATACCCAGAGACTTGAATACATGGCGCGTGATGGCCTGAAAATAGAAGCTTACTTAACTTTGCCTAAAAATGGAGCACAAAAAAATCTGCCCACCTTAATGTTTCCCCACGGTGGGCCGATGGCTCGCGACAATGAATCCTTTGATTATTGGACGCAATTCTTTGTCAATAAAGGTTACGCAGTGCTGCAAATGAATTTTCGCGGTTCCGATGGTCTTGGCATAGAGTTGCGTAATGCGGGTTTGAAAAACTGGGGCAAGGAAATGCAAGACGATGTGGAGGACGGTGCGCGTAAATTAATTGCTGATGGCATAGCCGATCCTAAGTCCATCGGCATTGTGGGTGCCAGCTATGGCGGCTATGCGGCACTGATGGGTGTGGTAAAAACACCGGACTTTTATCGTTGTTCCATTAGTGTAAATGGTGTGGCTAACGTGTTTGATCTGGTAAAAGATAATCGCGCATTTTGGCTTGGTTACAATGTAATTGACGAACAAATTGGCAATGACAATGCAACTCTACGTGCTATATCTCCGGTGAATTTCGCGGAAAAAATTAAGGCACCGGTATTACTAGTGCACGGCACTGATGACCGCCAGGTAGAAATAAAACACAGCTATCAAATGCGCGACGCGTTGCTAAAGGCAAATAAGGATGTGACCTTTGTAGAGCTACCGAGTGAAGATCATTACTTGCTGAACGAGAAAAATAGAATGGATACCTTCCGTGCTATGGATGCATTCCTGGATAGATGTATGCCGGTAAAAACAGAAAAACCGGTCGCACTTAATTAAGATTTGATGGCACAACAATAAAAAAGGCCGATCAGTTGTTGCTGATCGGTCTTTCTATTTTTCGTTAGACCGTTAAACAATTATTTTTTAATGGCCTTGGGATTGGGTAAGTCAGTTATGGTGCCTGCACCCAGCTCCGCTGCCAAGCCAACTGATTCATGTAGCGTTGGATGGGCGTGGATGGTCAGGGCAATATCTTCCACGCTGGCGCCAAACTCCAGTGCCAGGGTCAGCTCACCCAGCAGCTCTCCAGCGTGAACGCCCACCAAGCC
>JAGKXA010000160.1 GCA_021151615.1 Cellvibrionaceae bacterium
CAGCAAGTGCGCCTCAAAACAACCCGGATGAATTGTTTTTGGTTGCCACTTTGATTAAAGTCTAGATGCCATTTTTTTATTAGAAATTGAAATTAAAAATGGCATCGATTTCACAAATATCGGCTTTTTGCTCGACTATACTCAAGCCGTAATGTGTTTTAGTCGTGATTAACTTGTGAGAGATGGACTTAGCGATGAGTGAGAAAAAAGTAACCAAAGTGTTGTTGACCCAAATTGAAGATGCGTTGGAAGAGCGTCAGAAATCGGATCGCCGCGAGCGTCATCAGGGAATTCCGCAAGATGTTCCCCATGAGCGCCGCAAGAATGACCGTCGTTCATCCAAAGCGCATAAATAATCAATGTGCAATTAACAAAAAAGGGGCAATCAAGCCCCTTTTTTTATGCCGAATGATTTGAGATTAACGCAACCTGGTATCAATCTTACGCAGACTATTCCGCACTGAAATTCCCTCGGGTAAACCACCAGGAAACAAATAGCAATCAGCCAGGGGTTACTAACGTGGTCCTATTAAGTCCCCATTTCTTTATACGTGAGGCGAGGGTAGTGGGCTTGATACCAAGTAAACAGGCAGCGCCATCCGCACCATAGATTTTGCCATCGCATTTACGCAATGCTTCCAGGGTTGTGCGAATCTGCAATTGTTTAACGTGCGTTTCGGTGAAGTATTTTTCGTCAATAATAGGAACATCTGCCATTGGGTTAACCGTTGTTGGAAATTCAACCAGATTAAGTTTATCGCCCTGACTTAAAATCACTTGCCGTTCGATACGATTTTCCAGTTCACGGATATTCCCCGGCCAATCGTATTCCTGCAAGCGCTGGATCTGCGCGAGTGAAATTTTCAATTCAGGCTTATGGAAGCGCTGGCAGGTGGCTTGCAAAAAATGGGCAACCAACAATGGAATATCTTCCAATCGCTCGCGCAAAGATGCAGAGTGAATCGGGAATACATTCAAGCGAAAGTACAAATCCTCGCGGAACAAACCCTGTGCCACCAATTGCTTCAAATCGCGATTGGTGGCAGTAATAACGCGCACATCCACTTTGCGGGTAACGGATTCACCCACACGCTCAAATTCTCCATCCTGTAATACGCGCAATAACTTTCCTTGCAATACCAGGGGCAATTCGCCAACTTCATCTAAAAATAACGTACCACCGTCAGCCACTTCAAAACGACCAAGACGAGTGCTCACCGCTCCGGAAAATGCGCCGCGCACGTGGCCGAAAAATTCACTCTCGAATAATTCTGGTGGAATGGCTGCACAATTAACCCGAATCAAAGGACGTTGGTTGCGCTCACTGGCTCGATGGATAGCACGTGCAATCAATTCCTTGCCGGTTCCCGATTCACCGGTAATCAATACAGTTGCAACTGTAGGTGCAACTAACTGTATTTGATAATTAATTTGTTGCACTGCCGGGCTGCGTCCGATGATATGGTGCGAATTAAACCCTTCGCTGATCTCCTGTTGTAAATAGGCGTTTTCCAATTCGAGTTTGTGTTTAAGTTGTTTTACCTCTTCCAGTGCCGCGCGTAATTCTTCCATGGTGGAATGCAATTTGGCTTCCGCACTTTTTCGCTCGGAAACATCGCGAAAAATAACTACTGCACCCACCAGCTGCCCGTATTCATACACCGGTGTACTGGTGTACTCCACAGGTACGGCATGGCCATCGCAACACCAGAAGACTTCATCGTCTATGCGGCGCACTGTGCCATCGCGAAAGGCCGCAAAAATCGGGCAGTCCTGCACGCAATAATCGGAGCCATCGGTATGGCTATGATGAATCGCGAGGTGAATATTTTTGCCGAGTAACTCGTCAGCTTTCCAGCCAAGAATGCGCTCGGCGGCCGGATTCACAAAGGTCGCGCGTCCTTCCGCATCAACACCGTAAATACCTTCGCCGGCGGCGTTTAGCAGCAACTGATTTTGTTGTGCAAATGCCTGAAAGATATGAGTAATGGCGGGAATCGTCAGATTTTCGTGGTTTGCCTGGCAGTGATGAGCGTGTGGTTCATTCAAGGTGCTGTCCTCAATCAATAACGATTGGGTAACTACAACGAAAAATCGTGCCAAGTTTTCACGAAATTTCGTGGATCACGAAAGATCGTTGTGATTGTTGTGGTGATAAAAAAATAAAAACCTTATTGAATCAGCAACTTAATTCCATAATAGGCAATTGGCATGGCAATCGCATTAGTCGCAGCGATGCGAGTGCGTAGAAAAGTCCGGCCAATTATTTCTGTGCGGGAGAAAACTGCCTCAATCATGAACATTCCCAAATGCCGGTGCACAGCAAACTGGCAATCACCAAGAGGTAATTTTTGATGAAAAAAGTAGCAATGAAAAAACAAGATGTTGTTGAAGAAATCGTTCTAGCCAAACAAAAAATGAATTTAACCTGGGAGGGCATTGCCGCCAGTATAGGTATGTCACCGGTATGGACTACCTCGGTTTGTTTAGGTATGAACAGCGCACCAGCGGATAAAGCTGAGGCACTTTGCAAAGTGCTGGATTTGCCAGAAACCGCCAAATTTGCACTGATGCAGTGTCCGAGTAAAAGTTGGGAACACACTATTCCGCAAGATCCACTAATTTATCGTTTGTACGAAATGATTGGCGTTTACGGCCCGACGATCAAGGAAATTATCCATGAAAAATTTGGCGATGGCATTATGAGCGCAATTGATTTTTCGATGGAAATCGGCAAGGAAGAAAATCCTAAAGGCGACCGGGTTATTATCAATTTAAATGGTAAGTTCCTGCCCTATAAAGCCTGGTAATGCAAACAACCTGTCACACCCGAGGTGTGGTTAGGGTCTCGGATAAAGTGCACCAATCTTGTTAGTATTTTTTAATCACTGGCAAGATTGGTTCAATGCTATGAACAGAAATGTATTTCCACCACAGCTTTTAGTTGCTTTTATTTTATCGACATTGATTGGTTGTGGTGGAGGTGGTTCCGGAAAATCAAACCCATCACCGACGACCAGTGTGCCCGCATCCAGCCTCACAGCAATAAGTTCCTCGTTTGGTTCATTTGCCAATTCTTCCAGTACGACATTGGCAGCGCCGCAAAATCTGGCCGCAGTTTCAGGAAATGCTTCAGTCACTATTACCTGGAACCCGGTGAGTGGCGCAACTGGCTATCGAATTTACTACGCCTCGGAAGCCAATATTTTAATCAACAATATCACCAGCTTTGATGATGGCACGCGGGTGGATAATGTAACCTCACCACGTGTGATTAATAATTTGCGCAATGGCGAAACCTATTATTTTGTAGTGACTGCGATACAGGCAGATCGCGAAAGTATTGCAAGCAGTGAGGTCAGTGCAACCCCAGGTTCTGTAGACTTTGCCAAACAGCCGACCGCGCAAGAAGTATTAGTGGTTGAATTGGTTAATCGTGCGCGCGCCAATCCCGGCGCCGAGGCAGCGCGTTTAGGCATTGGTTTAAATGATGGCATTAGTGGAACCCAAATTTCCGATACGCCCAAGCAACCACTCGCGCACAATTTATTGCTCATTGAATCCTCGCGCCTTCACTCGCTGTGGATGCTGGAGGAAGATATTTTCTCTCACACCGGTGTAAATAATTCCACACCGCACGAGCGAATGCTCGCTGCAGGCTATCAATTTACTGGCAGTTGGACGAGTGGGGAAAATATTGCCTGGGGTGGTACTACCGGCAGCAGTATTAATTTAACCAGTTATGCCGTTTCACAACACGAAGGATTATTTAAATCGCCAGGTCACCGTGTGAATATTCTCAATGATAATTATCGCGAGTTGGGAGTGGGGCAACAGCAGGGCTTCTTCTTTCAAGATGGACGCAATTATTTATCGTCCATGCTTACCCAAAATTTTGCCAAATCCGGCTCCAGCTATTTTTTAACCGGCGTGATTTATGAGGATAAGAATAGCAACGAGTTTTACGATGTAGGTGAAGGACTGAGCGGTGTTACCATCACTACCAATAGCAAATCCTACGCGGCTTACAACACAGGCGCCTACTCAATCCCACTCGCTAATGGCAATTACGAATTGAGTATAACCGGCGATGCCTTGGGTGCACCGGTTTATTATTCGGTACAGGTATCGGGAAAAAATCGCAAATTGGATGTGATTAAAACGGGCAATAATTTGCGGGTAAATGTGCCTTGATAATTAATTTGGCGGCATGGGCAAACGGCCATCCACCAGAAAGAGATCAACAGGAAAACGGATAATTTCATTTTGTCCCACCTGTTTGAAGGCAACTTCAGTTGCACCCAGTTCGCACAGCCATTGGGTCATGTCGGCCGGCTTTTTTTGGGCGAGTGCGGCGGGAACAAACAAGCCGACGCAATGACCCCGCTGCGGGTCGCGGGCGGATTGGTATTCAAATACTTCCACCTTTGCCGCGCGCATTTCACTACCCAGCTGTTGGGTAGCGGAATAGTCTTGCGGGTGGGTGAGCTGTTGCTGGAATTGATCGAAAGGTGCGACCTGCAAACGCAGGCCCTGTTTGCTCGCGTAGTTCACGCAAAACAAGGTGTGGGCAGAGGTAATGGTGTTTTTGATAGGGCTGTTGCTAATCGAATACCAAAATACAAAACGGTAAAAAGCCGATTCGGCAAGAGTGGTCCGGGTATTACAGCCGGCATAAAAAATGCCCGGTTCATGGATGCGCCCAAAGCGCGAACCCCAGCGTAAGGGAGGATAGCGAAAGGGAGTTTTGAGCAGGTAGTGGTAGCCGTCGCTATCGGCGGGGTAAGGCGGTTTTACCGAGTCCAATAATTCTTCCAGTAGTGCCTGTTCTTCCAGGGTATCCACATAACCCAGGGTGGCAATTTGTTCCTGGCTTTCTACCAACCGCCAGGCGGTGCCGGAAATTGTTTGTCGTTGTGCCGCTCCCTCGCAGGCTTCCCAAATCATTCAGCGTTACTCTTGCTCATTAAATCTTTCCGCGCAGGGCATCCACAAAATTCAGTACCTGCATCAGGCCCTGAATACTTTCTATTTGCTTGGCCGGGATGCCGCCTGTGACTTGGTTGGGGCTGTGCATAAAGTGTTTGATCCAGTCTTTATCACCGCCGGTCAGGGCAAAGAGCGCGCGGGCGATACGGATCAGCAATAGCGCCAATTCGCCCTGTTTGGATTTGGGGTCAAGAGCGGGGTTTTGTTTGAGCCGGCTAATGGCCGTGCGGTGAATACCCAGCACCGCGCCTAACTCGGCTTGCTTTAAGCCGAGTTGATCGGCGGCATTGAGTACCGCCTTGGCGAGTACGGCGGCCGGGTTGGGACTGGTTTGCGCAAGGGCTGACATGATACCTCCCTAAATGTCCAATATGCACTTATCATAAGCGATATGTGCATAATGAACAAGTTTTGGGCAAGAGAATAGTTTTTAATCGCTTGGGTGAGATAGCGAATAAAGAAAACAAAATTTGGCAATTTCCGGGTAACATCCGCATTTTTATACGCAAACCAGCTCGAATAAGCTGGTGTAGAGGCGCGAAATTTCGGGTTTAAGTGCGTATGAACAAGAAAACCTATGAACAGAGGAGAGTAAACACATGGAACCGCAACATATTCAGGCACTTACAACCACGTTTGAAGGCCATGCCCAATACATGGAAAACGGAGTGGAATACTGGCTGGCTCGTGACTTGCAGCACCTGTTGGGCTACGGCAAATGGGACAATTTTCTAAGTGTGATTTCCAAGGCTAAAACCGCCTGCGAGGTTTCTGGTCATGTTGTTAGCGACCATTTTGCCGACGTCAGGAAAATGGTCGAATTGGGCTCTGGCAGTCAACGTGAAATCGACGATGTCATGCTCACTCGTTATGCCTGTTACCTTATCGCCCAAAATGGCGATTCCAGAAAGCAGGAAATCGCCTTTGCACAGACCTACTTTGCTATGCAAACCCGTAAGGCCGAGTTGATTGAACAGCGGTTGCTGGAGGCTGAGCGAATAGAGGCGCGCAAGAAACTGTCTGATACTGAAAAAGAACTCTCCAGCGTTATTTATGAACAGACAGGAAATAACCAAAATTTTGGACTGATCCGCAGTAAAGGTGATCATGCCTTATTCGGAAAATCTACCCAGGCAATGAAGGCCCAATGGCAAGTGCCAGATAGCCGTCCGCTGGCGGACTTTGCTCCAACCATTATTTTGAAAGCCAAGGACTTCGCCACCGAAATCACCATTCACAATGCTCGCGCGCAGCAGATGCAAACCGAGCAGCAAATCTCCACTGAACATGTGACCAACAATGATGCAGTGCGTCAAACATTATTGAACCGGGGTATTCGTCCTGAAAGTTTGCCTCCTGCTGAAGATATAAAAAAGGTTGAGCGGCGGCTGACCTCGGCGGAAAAATCTGCCTTAAAAAAACCAGACACACTGGAAGGCGAATAAGTAAGAAAAAGAAGGGTTAAGAACAATACATTTTAGATCGATTAAAGTTGCGCCCATTATTTTAGTGCGGACTTAGTAAACAAGGGATAACACAGGTGCAAGATTTCACTCACACCCATTACGACTGTATGGGTTTTCATACCCAACTACCCAAGGGTAAGGCCTCGGGCAAGATGACCATCAATTCGGCGGGAATTGAATTTAGTATTCAGGAGCAGCGCTTGCGTTTGCCCTTGGAGGGTTTGCAAGTCAGCCTCGGTGGAGCCAGTAATCGCCTGGTTTATTTTGAACACCCGCTGCTAAATGGCTGGAGTTTTTACACCAGTGATCGCAGCGTGCTGAGAGATCCCCATTTGCATCGGCTGCCCAGTGTGTCCGCATTATTAACCGGTGCGCGCAATAAACACTGGTTGGGTTGGGGACTGTTGGCTACAGTGGCAATGCTGATTGTGGCGGTACCGCTGCTAATTGTGTTGCGCATGGATTTTTTTACCGGCCTGATCGCCAAAAAAATTCCGGTAGAGTGGGAGCAAACGCTGAGCGAATCCGCCATGGCACAGTATCAATTTGGCAAAAAAATGCTCGATGACAAAGAAGCTGAACGTTTGCTTAAACCACTGGTAGACCCGCTGCTTAATGCGCTTGATCACAGCCGTTACCAATATCGATTTAGTATTGTGAATGAAGGCAGCCTCAACGCATTTGCGTTGCCGGGTGGGCAAGTGGTGATTCACTCGGAATTAATTTTACGCGCAGATTCAGCAGAAGAATTACTCGGCGTGTTGGCCCATGAAATTCAACACGTGGAACAGCAGCACGGTCTGCGTAATATGATTGGTGCCAGCGGAATTTATTTGATTGCCAGCGCCGTGTTTGGTGATGCTTCAGGTCTGCTCGCTGTACTCAGCAGCGCTGCACCTTTATTGCTTAATCAAAGTTACTCACGCGGTTTTGAAACTGATGCAGATGTAAAAGGTTTTGCGCTGTTGCAAAGAGCAAAAGTTAATCCTTCGGGTCTGGCGAGCTTTTTCGAGAAGATGATCGAAGAAGAAAAAAAACAAATGGATAGAGTATTGGATAAGGAAAACCAGGAGTTGGCGAAACAAGCACTTAAATTTTTATCGACGCATCCTGCCAGTGAAGAGCGAATTAAAAAATTAACAAGTTTCGCACAGGAAAATCCCCAATCCATTGAATACCTGAATTTACAAGCAGCTTTTGTAGAGCTGCAAACGGCAACCAAAACTTTCGTAACGAATACCCAGGGAGAATCACAAAATGAAAACTGAGCTTAAAGGTTCCCAAGCCTTTTCCTATATCGAGGTGGAGCTGCAGCCGGGCGAAACCATTATCAGCGAATCGGATTCCATGTCGAGCATGGATGCCGAGCTGGATTTAACCGCAAAATTAAACGGCGGGTTTTTTAAGGGGTTGCTGCGCAAATATCTCGGTGGTGAATCCCTGTTTATCAATCACTTTACCAATAACACCCAACAACCGCGCCGTATGACGCTGGTGCAGGGAACACCCGGTGAAATTCGCCAGCGCACTATGGATAACGATGAAATCTATTTGCAGCCCGGTGCATTTGTGGCCTGCACGGAAGATGTGAAGCTGACCCTGGAGTGGGCTGGTTTTGTTTCGTTTATTGCGCGCGAGGGTTTATTTCGCTTGAAAGCCAGCGGCAGCGGCGAATTATTTTACGGCGCTTACGGTGCCTTGCTGGAGCGCGACATCGACGGCGAATATATTGTCGATACCAGCCATCTGGTGGCCTATGAGCCAGGCATCAAACTCAAGTTGCAATTGGCCGGCGGGATTTTCTCCAGCTTCTTTGGCGGTGAAGGTTTGGTCACGCGCGTAGAGGGCAAAGGCAAAATTATTATTCAATCGCGCAGCATCACCGGCCTGACTGGCTGGTTGAATCCCAAGTTCTGGTAAGGAGCCCGGCATGAACATCGAATTTGTAAATCAACCCGGCAATACCGCGGCAAAAATTACTCTGGCAGCAGGCGAGACTTGCACGGCGGAGGCCGGCTCCATGATTGCCATGAGCGGCCATATGAATATCACTACCAGCACCCATAAAAAAAATTCCGGCGGCATTTTAAAAGCGGCCAAGCGCATGCTTTCCGGTGAATCTTTTTTTCTCAATCATTTTGATGCCCAGGGTAAAGCCGGTGAAATCTGGTTGGGCAGTAACCTCGCCGGCGATATGCTTTGTGTGGAATTGGATAATGAAAACCTGATTGTGCAGAGTGGTTCTTTCCTGGCATGCGAAGAGAGCATCGACATGGATATGGGCTGGCAAGGTTTCAAATCGCTCTTCTCTGGCGAAAGTGTTTTTTGGCTAAACCTGAAAGGGCGTGGCAAAGTAGTGCTGTCAAGTTTCGGTGCTATTTATCCGATTGAAGTGGATGGCGAATACATTGTGGACTCAGGTCACATAGTTGCCTTCAATGAAACCCTGGATTTTTCCATTACGAAAGCGGGTAAAAGTTGGTTGCAATCTATTCTTGGTGGTGAGGGTTTGGTGTGTAAATTCAAAGGCAAGGGTACTGTCTGGTGCCAGTCGCACAACGCCAATAATTTTGGTGGTTCGTTAACGCCCAACCTGCGCGTGCGCAAAGCCTAAGGAGCCGCATTATGGAAAATCAATTCAAAGTACAACTTAACGGACAATTAGTCACCGGCGTAGACCTTGCAACAGCAACGGCCAATTTTGCGCAGCTATTTAAAATCAGCGCAGAAAAAGCACAGCAAATGCTGGCCAGTTTTCCGGTCACCGTAAAAAATAATGTGGATGAAACTACCGCACAAAAATTTAAAGTGGCGATCGAAAAAGCAGGATTTCTATGCGATATAAAACCTGTTACAGAACTTGCACTGGTGCCCATGAATAACAGTGATACAGAGCCAGAAAAAGCGCCTGAGTCAAAAATAGCGATTGCTGCGAAAACAGAAATTGCACCAAAACCAGTACCAGCAATTAAACATGAGCAACCGGAAATTTTTCGCGGCTGGGAATATAAAATCGAAGGTCGCCCTGACTACGCATTTTTAACCGTGCAAATTCCCGCGAATGAAACCTTGAAAGTGGAAGCCTCGGCCATGGCAACCATGGACACGCATTTGGAAATGAAAACCAAATTAAAAGGTGGCTTGGGCCGTTTCCTGACGGGCGAAAATATTTTTGTCAACGAATTTAAAGCAGCGAAAGGTGCAGGTGAAATTGGTATTGCCCCTGGCACTCCTGGCGATTTGATCCATCAATACATGGATGGCCAAACCCTCTTTTTGCAAAACTCGGCATTCGTTGCCGCCACCATGGGCGTAGAGCTGGAAACCAAATGGCAGGGCATGCTCAAAGGTTTTTTCTCCGGCGAGAGTTTCTTTTTAATTCGCGCGAGCGGCAAAGGCGATTTATGGTTTAACTCTTACGGCGCGATTATTGAAATCGATGTGGAAGATGATTACGTCGTGGACACCGGCAACATAGTCGCCTTTACCGATGGTATGGATTACGAGATAACCCGCGTCGGCGGTTACAAATCCCTGTTCTTCTCCGGCGAAGGTTTTGTGTGTCGTTTCCGCGGTAAAGGCAAAGTCTGGATCCAAACCCGCAACGCCCAAGCCTTTGTGTCCTGGGCGGATTATTTCCGTCCGGTGCAATCCAAAGGCTAATTACTTCGGTACAAAAAGCTTATTAAATTCGTTGTTTAATAAACCCATGAATTTTTTAGTTCATGGGTTTATTTTTATCCTACCGGTAATGCCGTTTTATCCACTGGCGACTTCAATACAAACGAGGAATGCACACCGCTCACGCCTTCAATGCGGGTGAGTTTTTGCAGCAAAAATTGCTGGTAGGCATCCATGTCTTTGACGATCACTTTCAGTAAATAGTCGGCGGATTGGCCCGTGATCAAATGGCATTCCAGCACTTCCGGGTAATCGTTCACCAGCTTCTCAAAAGTATCGAAGCGGTCTGGGGTGTGTTTGTCCATGCTGATCTGGATAAAGGCCATCAATGTCAGCCCAAGTTTGCGTGCATTGAGCAGGGCGACATAGCCGTCGATCAGACCGGATTCCTCCAGCGCGCGCACGCG
>JAGKXA010000010.1 GCA_021151615.1 Cellvibrionaceae bacterium
ATCCCGCCCACACCGATAATAGGCAATTTGCCACCCAAGCATGTATTTAAGGTGCGAATAACCCAGGTGCTCTTGTCACGCACCGGCAACCCACTCAAACCCCCCGCTTCATTGCCATTTTCATACTCTTCCACGCCGACACGGCTAATGGTGGTGTTGGTGGCAATAACGCCATCCATACCCTCTTGAACCAATATACCGGCAACCTGGGCAATTTCGCCCTCATCCATATCCGGCGCAATTTTAACCAGCAAGGGAGCAAACTTTCCCGTCGCCTGCTGCAAAAGCGCCTGCTCTTTTTTCAGCGGGCCAAGCAATTGGGACAAAGAATCGCCAAACTGCAAATTGCGCAATCCGGGCGTGTTGGGCGAGGAGATATTCACGGTGATGTAGTCTGCATGCTCATAGACTTTACGCAAACAAATCAGGTAATCATCCACCGCATTTTCTACCGGGGTGGTCGCGTTTTTACCGATGTTGATGCCCAATACACCTTTAAAGCGACGCTTTTTCACCTGGGCGACCAAATGATCGACGCCTTTATTGTTAAAGCCCATGCGGTTGATTATCCCCTGGGCTTCAGGGATACGAAACAAGCGCGGCTGCGGGTTGCCCGGTTGTGGACGGGGAGTGATGGTACCTATCTCCACAAAACCAAAACCCAGAGCGCCGAGGGCATTGAAATAATCGCCGTTTTTATCCAGCCCGGCCGCAAGACCCACAGGATTGTCAAAGTTCAATCCCCAGAGGCTTACCGGATTACCCGGTACCGGCTTGGTAAACAAGCTCAATAAACGCAAGCGCTCAGCAGCGCCCAACATATCCAAACTCAATTCATGGGAAGTTTCAGCATCCAGACGGAATAGCAAATCGCGAATATGGTGATACATGGAAGGCCCTTGCGGTCAGGTCGTGAAGGTCAAACTTTTCAGGCCGCAAGTTTACTGGATTAGCTGTGTCAAATCACCCCATACCTGCATTCGCACCCAATGAGCAGCGCTTACCCTAAACGGCTAATAGCCTGAAAACGATTTTCGTCATCAAAATCAATTTGAAAGGTTCCTCGAATACCGGAGTGCATAACATAGGGCCGCAGGATATTTGCAGGAAAACGAATACTGCGACCATCGATACTATGGGCAAATACGGTTTTGGCACTCCCCTCGTACAAACGCTGAAACTCCTCCGCAGAAATGGCTAGATTTACGATAATACTTTTCAACAAATCACCTGATAAACGAAATAGAGACGGCCCCAAAATCATGTTTTAAATTGCAAGGTGTTTTCCAACAACTGACTGGCGCTGCGCCGCATGGTTGCGCTGAAGCCCAACGTCTGCTCGACCTGACCTAAAATATTTTCTGCGGAATCACCCAGCTCACGCGTGGAACGTGACATTTGCTCAGCGACAGTAGCTTGCTCTTCTGCCGCAGTCGCTATTTGGGTATTTAAATCACGTAACATTTCCACATTCTGCACAATCTGTTGCAATGATTCACCCGCACTGGCTGCACTTTGTACAGATTCCTGAGACCCGTGAAAACTCTGCAAGATAATATCCACAGCAGTTGCAGCACGCATCTGCAATTTTTCGATCACCGTTTTAATTTCTGCAGTCGAGTCCTGGGTACGTTTTGCCAGAGAACGCACCTCATCCGCAACGACCGCGAACCCTCGCCCCTGCTCGCCCGCACGAGCCGCTTCAATCGCCGCATTTAATGCCAACAAATTGGTTTGCTCAGCGATACTCCTGATTACTTCCAACACCGCACTTATATCAGTTACATCCTGTTGTAATTGTGAAATGATATCTTTCGCTTGGGTAACATCACTACCCAAACGGTTAATCATTTCAATCGCATGATTCACACGCTTTTGGCCTTCCAATGCAATATCTCTCGCCACATCCGTTGCCGAACTGGTGTCAACACATGTACGTGCAACTTCGCGCACTGTTGCAGCCATTTCGGTTGCGGCAGATGCTGATTGCTGGGTTTGGTTGTTTTGCTGATCCAACTCCACTTTTGTTTTATCTGTCACTGATTGAAGGTCAACCGACAACTTATTCACTTCATTGGCTGAATCTTGAATGGCGTTAATTAATTGCGACACCTGTTGAACCATACTCGACAAATTCGTTGCCACCTCACCAATAACATCGTTGCTTTGCACGTGAATATCTTGTGAAAAATCGCCTTGCTTAAGTTGCTGGGCTGCCTTATTGACACGATCAACACTTAGATTCAACGCCCTCAAGATACCCATGGCGATATAACACCCCAAGGCCATGGAAATAACCGAACAAAAGACAATAAGTAACATACTTGTCCGTTCCTGTTCACGTGATATCTCTACCCGGCGCAACAGGTATTCGCTCGCTTGCGCATCAAATTTTCCAATAGCGTCAATCACTGAAGTTGCTGTAGCGAATAATGTCGTGTTATCGGTGGTCGGAATTTCGGGAGTCAAAACCTGAACATTCAGTAAGGTATCCAAGCGGCTCATTGCCTGTTCAAACCCTGAAAAAGACGGAGAGAAATGGGACTTTAACGCTGACTCCACATATAACATTTCAACTTGCTGTTTAACCGCTCCTTCGATATTTAGCGCCCCATAACGCAGCCCCGTCAGGGTCGCTCGCTCTTCGGCAGTTATCAGTTTATCAGTCAACGCCCCAGCGCCCTTGCCGCGCAACTGACCCAACAATTCCTGGAGTTCCGGAATCTGAAATAACACTAATTGCATCAGATAGTACTGGTCACGCTCGTCGATCAACTCAACACCATAATGATCAACCACTTCTGCCAATACATGATGCACACTTTCTACCAAATTCGTATGCGCGACAAAACTCTTGCCTGGGTCAGTACCAATACTTGCCAGCTTTAACAATTGCCATTCGCTGTTGATAGCAGCAAAGCCGGATACGACCTTATCCAAACCTTCAATGCTTGCACCCAACATTTGCAATTGCTGGTCAACACTCGCCTCAAGTGTGCGCAATGCATCCGCCTTATCCTGCGCGCCCCCCAAGTACTGAGCCATGGTTCCCCGGTGTTTCGCAATCTCCAGCGCAAGTGGCTTTATCTTGAGCGCAAGCTCAACCCCTTTTTCCACTTGCTGAGCTGCATCGATGGACTCTTTATGCTGGTACAACTGCTTCATTAGCAGCCAGGCGAACGGCAACAGGAAAATTAACACCACACAGAGTAACTTGGCTGAAAACGACATGCGGTTGGCCAAGCTAATCGCCGGTTGCAATAAAGTTGACATAAGTATTCCCTTTTTAATGACGAGGACAATCAGCAATTTATAGCAAACCAGTGCTGTTGACAGCTCAAAAAAGGAGCCTTGAATCTCCTTTACAATTAATACCCGCCAACGAACTATCTTTCATCCTAGCCTAAACTTGTGTACCAGCAAGCGCTTAATCAATCGGGCAAGATTCCAGGCCGTCACAGTGCTGGCTGGCTTGTGCAAGATCCAACAAATCACGTAAGGCCACCGCGATCATCGCAAAATCCGTTCCGCTGGCCGCTTGCAATTCATTGACCATGGATTTCCAGCGCACAATAAGTAATTTGTGCTGCCCACTCCAGCGTTGAATTAATTCGTCCAGTGTTAACTGATCATCTTTAAAACGAATCAGTGAAACACTCAAGCTGCGCAATTGCGATTCCAGATCTCCCAGGTAAGTTTCGCGCGCCATGGCTTGCCAAAAATTATCCACCGGCAAATTGGAAATTTGATTGGCAAACCAGGGCAAACTCAAGTAGTTACCCAACGCAAAATACATTTGTGCCAGCTGATTAATATCCTGGTTGGCAATACGTGCCGCCTCCACTACGCTAAGCCCGGAATATAAATCCGCAGGATGTGCCACTCGTTTTACCAACTCATCAGGCAACCCAAGACTACGCAATTTTTGCGACGCTGCTTCCCACTCAACCAACGCATCACCCGTTAACAGCAATGACAAATGCTCGTTGATATGACGCATTCCGGGTGCAAAAAGCTCCACTTCACTGGCAGGGTTCAAATAACTGCGGCGATTACGCAAAAACCAGCGCGTTGCCCTCCTGATTTTGCGCATCATGTCATTGATCAATTGCAATTGCAGGTCGCCAGAAATTTGAGTTGTATCATCCAGGGCTCCCAGGAGTGCCGGCATGGAGTAAATATCCCTCGCGATTACGTAAGCCTTTGCAACATCGGCAGCACTTGCCCCGGTGGACTCCATTAAGCGCTGCGCAAAACTGATGCCCATAGTGTTGACCATATCATTGGCAATTTGGGTGGCGACAATTTCGCGGCGCAAACGATGATTGCGTAACGCCAACGGGAACAATTGTGCAATTTTATGTGGAAAAGCTGTTTCAATAAAACTTGCCATGTATTCATCTTCCACCAGATCCGTATTGGTTAAATCTTCTTTCAACACAGCTTTGGCATAGGAAATTAAAATTGCCAGCTCCGGCCTGGTCAGACCTTTATTGTGCGTTTGCCGCTCCAGCAATACATCATCGTTCGGCAAAAATTCAAGCTTGCGATCCAATCGCCCTGAGGCTTGCAAGCCATTCATAAAGCGACGATATTCGGCGCTGCGTTTTAAGGCTTCTGATTGTGCAACACTAATGGCCTGGGTTTGCCGCAAATTATTATGCAATACCAATTGCGCAACATTATCGGTCATATCCAATAACAATTGATTGCGTTGCTTTTGCGTAAGGTCGCCGTTGGCCACAATTTCATTGAGCAAAATCTTGGCATTAACTTCGTGATCCGAGCAATCCACTCCGCCCGCGTTATCGATAAAATCCGTATTACAAGCGCCGCCATTTAAGCAATACTCAATGCGGCCACGCTGGGTCATCCCCAAATTGCCCCCTTCGCCAAACACCTTACAACGCAATTCATTACCGCTCACGCGCAAGCCGTCATTGGCTTTATCACCCACATCCGCGTGGGTCTCACTACTGGCTTTAACATAGGTACCAATCCCGCCATTCCAAATTAAATCTACCGGCGACTTTAATAATTCATTAATTAATTCCGTGGGCGTCAGGCTGCCAGCATCCAAGGCAAAGCGAGTGCGCATTTGGGGCGATATGACAATCGATTTGGCGTTGCGATTGAACACCCCGCCACCTTCGCTAATCAGGGATTTTTCATAGTCATCCCAAGTGGATTTAGGCAATTTAAACAACCTCTGCCGCTCAATAAAACTTTTTGCGGCGTCAGGATTGGGATCAATAAAAATATGCTGATGATTAAAGGCCGCAACCAACTGAATTGCATTGGATAACAACATACCGTTACCAAATACATCGCCCGCCATATCACCAATACCCAATACCGAAATAGACTGGGTTTGCACATCGATATTTTTTTCACGAAAGTGGCGTTGCACAGAAATCCAGGCACCACGCGCGGTAATACCCATGCCTTTGTGGTCATAACCCTGGCTGCCGCCAGAGGCAAACGCATCGCCCAACCAATGGTTGTATTCAGCGGAAATCGCATTGGCAATATCTGAAAAACTGGCCGTTCCCTTATCGGCTGCCACCACCAGATAAGGATCGTCATCATCATAGCGCACTACTTTTTCCGGTGGACAAATACGCCCATCAACCAGGTTATCGGTTAAGTCCAATAAGCCGCGAATAAATAATTGATAGCAAGCAATGCCCTCCGCCTGCTGCTGTTCGCGTGTAACATTTGCCGGCATTTTTTTACACACAAAGCCACCTTTGGCCCCACTGGGAACAATTACCGCATTTTTAACTTGTTGTGCTTTTACCAACCCCAGCACTTCGGTGCGGTAATCCTGTAAACGATCTGACCAACGCAGCCCTCCGCGTGCGACTTTACTGGTACGTAAATGCACGCCCTCCATGCGCGGAGAGTAGACAAATATTTCAAACAAGGGGCGCGGTGCAGGGATTTCGCTCAACTGGCGCGGCGAAAATTTTATTGAAAGGTATGGTTTTGGTTGCCCCTGTTCATCCACCTGATAAAAATTGGTGCGCAAGGTATTATCGATTAATGCAAGGAAGCGACGAATAATCCGGTCATCATTTAAATTCGCTACCGCATCCAGGCGCTGCAAAATATCAGCTTGCACTGCCGCAATGCGGGTTTGCGTAGCTTCATCAATCAACGCAGGATCAAACTTCAGTGAAAATAACTCCACCAATTTATGTGTTAATGCCGCTTGATTGGTCAATGCAACGGCCATGTAACTCGCGCTGAACGGGAACAGGGTTTGGTGCATATAACCAGCGTATGCGCGCAGCATCACTACTTGTCGCCAATGTAACCCGGCGGTAGTGATCAACGCGTTAAATGAATCGCTATCGGCATTACCGTTCCAGATGGCCGCAAAGGCACTCATAAACTGGTTTTTAATTGCGTGCAAATCAATACTGCTGGAAAACTGGTGCGCTAATTTAAAATCATGTAGCCACACAACTGCGCCAGATTGCGCGCGAATATCGTAGGCGCTTTCACTCACCACGCGAAAGCCCAGGTTTTCCAGCACCGGAATCACATCGGACAGCGCCAGCGTATGTTGGCGGTGAAAAATTTTAAATTGCACAATGGTGGCAGGTTCATTGGTGAGCGAGTGATAAACACTCAGGGCAATCGACTGTCGCTCGGATAATTCCGCGATGGAATGGATATCCTGCACTGCCGTGCGCGCGTCATATTGCTCCTGATAAGCCGATGAAAAAGCATCGCGATAATCACGCAATAACTGATTGCTGATTTCTTCCCCGTGCGCCTCTAACAGCGCCGTGTGTAAATAATCTTCCCAGGAGCGGGTAATATTCACTATGCCAGCTTGCAAGGTATTTACATCTATCTGGCTTGGCATGGCGCCATCAATACGAAATACCAAATACACGCGCGCCAGGATCGACTCGGAAAAATAGGTGGTGAATTCGCACTCGTGCGAACCTATAGCATCACCAATCAATTGCTGGATTTGCAAACGCACCTTGGTAGAAAAATAATCGCGCGGCACATAGGCAATAAAATTGATGAACTTGCCAAAGGGATCGCGCCGCATAAACAAGCGCACCATAGATCGCTCGTTTATACGCGCGACTCCCATTAGCGTTTCAAATAATTCAGTGCTGTTGCTTAAAAACAATTCATTACGCGGAAAAGTTTCCAGCAATTGGCGGAAATTTTTACCATCGTGACTGGCCTCATCCAAGCCGGTACGGCTGAATAAATTGGCAACTTTGGTGGAAATCAATGGGATTTCCCCGGTGCTCATCAAGTAGACACCGGAGGTATACAGCCCGAGGAACCGCGCTTCACCAATCACATCGCCATCGGCATTAAAACGTTTGATGATGATGTAATCGGAATAGGCATAGCGGTGTACGCGCGCACGACTGGACGATTTTGAAAAGGCAATTACTTGTGGCACCAGATGGAAGCGCGCCATACCTTCATTAAATAATTCCACGGCTAACCGGGGCGCGGGGTTATTGCGCAAGGCAAAAATTCCCAAGCGTTGCGCTGGTAATTCGCACAGCGTTTTTTTGCCGTCGATAATGCGAAATTCGTACTCGGAGTAACCAAGAAAGGTAAAGTTGTCTTCAGTCAGCCAATGCAAAAATGCTTTACTTTCCTGAATCGCCGCCGCTGTCGGAGCGTGAACGGCGTGAGCGAGATTTTGCTCTATCGCAAGGGCTGCTGCACGCATGGGTTGGTAGTCGGCCACTACACATTCCACCTCGCGCAAAATGCTGCGCAGGCTGGCACTGATCGCCGCCAACTCCTGAGGGTTGGAGTGAGCACCGATCTCCATCACTATCAATGCTTCCTTGCATCCGGGTTGTGTCGAGTTTAACTGATCCCCCTTATCGCCATTACCCAGTTCGAGTAGCTGATGCTGTTCGTCGCGCGCCAGCGTCAGCACAGTACTCTTGATGGCGTAAATCGCAATATTGCGGCGGTTTAATTCAATACGGATGGAATCCACTAAAAACGGCATGTCCTTTTGCAACACCACCAATACCGTATGCGGGCATACCCAGGAATCTTCTGCAAGCGATGGGTTAAACAGGCGCAGCTTGGGCTCCTGGCCGTCGTAGTGCTGAATGAATTGCCACCACTGATAAACACTGCCAAACACATCGCTCAAGCGACGCCCGATCAATTCATCCAGTGGGTAATGATTAAAATAGCGTCGGGCCAAACCTTGCACCAATTCCAGCTCCACAGCGGGCAATTTTTGCGCAGCATAGCGGTAAAATTCGTCCAAAAATTCAGCGAGTTTATGCTGGCTAACCAAGGGGCTATTCATGGCCTGAACTCCGGGTGCAGAAAAATCCACGTTCTTTAAGCCTAGCCGAAAATTTCCTGTAAACAGTTGAAATTACAAGGAACTGCCACCAGATTGGGCAGTCTATCCAGCGCGTGCGCAATACCAGCCGGCGCAGGCGCAACAAAGCAATCAATATAACCACTCAATAAAAAGAGGACGTTAGCGAACCATGCAGGCCTACCAACAAATTCAATCGCTTAATACCTGGCTCAACGACCAAATTATCGGCCAGGAGCATTTGATCCAGCGCCTGCTCATCGCCCTGCTTGCCGACGGCCATTTACTGGTGGAAGGTGCACCCGGCCTGGCTAAAACCAAGGCAATTAAAACCCTGTCGCAAGCCATTGAAGGCAACTTCCACCGCATCCAGTTCACCCCTGACCTGTTGCCATCGGATGTAACAGGTACCGACATTTACCGCCCCGAGCAGAACCGCTTTGAGTTCCAGCCCGGCCCGATCTTCCACAATCTGGTATTGGCCGATGAAATCAACCGCGCGCCGGCCAAAGTGCAATCAGCACTGTTGGAAGCCATGGCCGAACGCCAGGTGAGCGTAGGCAGCAAGACCTATCCCCTGCCCGGTTTGTTTATGGTGATGGCAACCCAGAACCCGATTGAACAGGAAGGTACCTATCCGCTACCGGAAGCCCAGCTTGACCGCTTCTTGCTGCATGTGATTGTGGATTACCCCAGCATCGATGCCGAGCGCAAAATCCTGCAACTCGCGCGCAATGAAGCCGCTGCAATCAGCGCTGCGCAACCCGATATCATCAGCCAGGCAACCATTGATGCGGCGCGCAAGGAAATCCTCGCCATTCACATGGCGGAATCCGTAGAGGACTACATTGTTCATTTGATCAACGCGACCCGTCGCCCCGGCCAATATTCAGAAGCGCTGGATGAACTGATTGAATACGGCGCAAGTCCGCGCGCAACCATTGCACTGGATCGCTGTGCCCGCGCCCATGCCTGGTTGAATGGTCGCGATTTTGTCAGCCCCGATGATGTACAAGCCGTTGCCCATGATGTGTTGCGCCACCGTTTGATTTTGAGTTTCGAAGCGGAAGCAACAGGTACTACACCCAATCACGCCATTGATAAATTATTAGCGGCTGTTCCTCTTAGCTAATTTGATTGACGCTAAAGTCACGAGTAAATAGCCATGAGTGAATTGCACCAAGATTTGAATCCGCGCGGCGCTTATACTGAATTAAGTGCACTCCTTCGCTGCCGTTTTGCCGCGCAGGATTTAAAACTCTTTGCACATCAACCGGCACGCAGTTTGTTGTCCGGCGGTGAACGCACACGTTTTCGCGGACGAGGAATGGATTTTGAAGAGGTGCGTCTCTATCAACCGGGCGATGATATTCGCTCTATCGATTGGCGAGTCACTGCGCGCACGCAAGTTGCCCACACCAAAATTTTTCGTGAAGAACGCGAGCGCCCGGTGTTTATGCTGGTTGACCAGCGCTCATCATTATTTTTTGGCAGCCAGCGCTGTTTTAAATCCGTACTCGCCGCGCACATTGCCGCCCTGTTGAGTTGGGCGGCCCTGGCTAATGGTGATCGTTTGGGAGCATTGGTGTTTGGCGATTATGATCAACGCGATGTTCGCCCACGGCGGAGCAAACACGCTGTTCTGGAACTATTGCATCAATTGCAGGACTACAACCACCGCTTGAGTTCACCCATAGCACCGGAAGCAACAGGCAACCAACACCCCAACGAATTGCACAAAATGCTGGCTGATGCACGCCGCATTGCCAAGCCGGGTTGCGCGCTATTTATTATCAGCGACTTTCAGGATATGAACCCGGCTTGCGAACAACAATTGTTTGAGCTGGCACGCCATACCGATGTCACACTCATTCATCTCTATGACCCACTGGAGCGGCAATTAATCAGCAACAGCCCACTCACCATCAGTAATGGTCGCGAACGCATGCAATTGGCCGCGAATGAAAAAACATTCCAGCAGGCGTTTAAAAATCAATTCGATCAACAACTCAATACTCTCGTCCAACTGTGCAAACGTTTGCGCATTCCTTTACTGAGTTACGCCACGGGCGATGACATCCAGGAAGGATTGCGCAAAGCCTTTGGACGCAAAAAATAAATCGAATCCGGTGCACTTAAATTTATGCAACCTACCCAATCACCACTCGATCAACTCGCCGATATTCATTTACCCAACGCGGTAAGCTGGTGGCCACTTGCCCCTGGCTGGTGGGCGTTACTTGCCTTGGTAGTTATTGCGGTTATCACGTTTTTTGTCTGGCGGCACAAAGCCAAACAAAATAACTATCGCATACAAGCGCAACAACAATTGGACAGTATTTATGCGAATTATCAACAGACTGAAAATGCTGCTGCTTTTTTACATGACGTAAGTGTGCTCTTGCGACGTACCGCATTAACCGCCTACCCCAATAGTTTCAACGCCAGTATTAAAGGCCAGGCTTGGCTGGCTTGGCTGGACCGTGTCTGCCCCATCGACAAAAAAAATCCACAACCGCTATTTCGCTCGCCCTGCGGTGAACAACTGTTAACCGCCAGCTACCAAAGAAATCCGAGTGTAGATGCAGCAGCACTCTATAGCCTTTGTCGTTATTGGCTGGCGCAACATCGCAATTATCGCCAAAAATTACCGTCCACCAAAACCATGACCGATACAGCAGAGGCCAACCATGTTTGAAATGCAATGGCCGCTGTTATTGTTGCTTGCTCCGCTGCCGCTAGCGATGAAATTTATCGCTCCTAAAAAACGGGTTGAGGCCGCCCTGCGTGTGCCTTTTTATCAACACGCGAGCCAGTTGGAAAAATTAAATCGATTAAGTGTTGGCAAACGTCCGGCAAAAATGTTTGCCTTGTGGGCAATTTGGTTAAGTTGCGTGTTCGCTGCAACCAACCCGCAATGGGTGGGTGAGCCCATGAGGATGCCATCCAGTGGCCGCGATTTATTAATGGCAGTGGATATTTCCGGCAGTATGGAACAAACCGACATGGCGCTGAATGGCCAGCGCATTACGCGTTTAATGGCAGTCAAGAAAGTGATAGGTGATTTTGTTACCCGCCGCAACACCGATCGCCTGGGTTTGATTTTATTTGGTGCCCAGGCTTATTTGCAGGCACCACTCACTTACGATCGCCAAACCGTAAATGAATTATTGCAAGAAGCACAAATTGGATTTGCCGGCCGCGAAACCGCCATTGGCGATGCAATTGCATTGGCCGTAAAACGTTTGCGTGATCGCCCTGATAGCAGTCGTGTACTGGTATTACTCACTGATGGTGCCAACACTGCCGGCGTACTCGCACCGGATAAAGCCACCGAGCTGGCACAAAAAGCAAAAATCAAAATTTACACCATCGCTTTTGGTGCCGAATCCATGGAAGTGCCAGGTTTGTTTGGATCGCGCACCATAAACCCGTCGCGCGATCTGGATGAACCCACCATGATCGCCATAGCCGAAAAAACCGGAGGAAAATATTTTCGCGCACGGAATTTGGAAGAGCTGGACACTATTCACCGCGAGCTGGATCAATTGGAGCCGATTGAGATAGAAGCGGAAACGTTTCGCCCGGTACAAACCTTGTTTTATTGGCCGCTCGCGTTTGCATTTTTGCTCAGCATGACTATGGCAGGATTGCACCTTTGGCAAGGTCGCAGTACATCATTGAATGCAGTTGGGGTAGAGGCAAAATAATGGACAGTCTGGATTTATTTCACTTCTTGCGCCCCTGGTGGCTCCTCGCATTACTGCCTGCGGCCATCATTGCTATTACGCTCTGGTACCAAAAACATCGCGCGCGCCAATGGCAACAAATCGTTGCCCCTGAATTACTCAAGTATTTGCTCGATGGACAAACAACACGCATCAATCCTTTGTACCTGCTTGCGTTACTGGTGAGCTGGGTAGTTGCATGTATAGCCATGGCTGGCCCAAGTTGGGAAAAGCGCCCGGTCGCGGTGGAAAAAAATCAGCAGGCGCTGGTGATCATGCTCGACCTTTCGCCTTCCATGATGAGTGAAGATTTAAAACCTTCGCGCCTGGTGCGCGCGCGTCTGAAGCTGATCGATTTATTGCGCGAACGCAAAGATGGCCAAACAGCACTGCTGGTTTACGCTGGCGATGTGCATGTAGTTACGCCGCTAACGGATGATGTGGAAACCATCGTCAATATAATTCCCGCGCTACATCCGAACGTGATGCCTGCGGAAGGGAGTAATACCGAAGCAGCCGTTGAACGCGGCTTAAAACTGCTAAAAGATGCCGGTATTCCCCAAGGCGATTTGCTGTTAATCACAGACGGCGTCATTGCCGATGCGCAATACAGCATTGTTGAAACCATGAAACAAAACAGCCAATACCGTTTATCCATTATGGGTGTCGGCGGCACAGAACCCACGCCCATTCCCAGCAGTAAAGGCGGCTTTGTGCGCGATGGCAAACGCGGGATTGTCACCACCCAATTAAATGTTGGCGAATTGCAGACGCTGGCCAATCAAACACGCGGTCGTTATCGCACCCTCGGCAACGACAGCAGTGATATTGACTATCTAATGAATTTACCTGCGCCGGAAAAACAGGAAACCCAAAAAGTGGATCGCGAATTTGATAGCTGGTACGACCGCGGCCACTGGCTGGTGATTCTGTTGCTACCGGTTGTACTCTACTGCTTCCGTCGCGGCGTCTTATTGAGCTTGTTACTCATTCCCTTTGTCGGTTTATCACCCACCAGAAGTTATGCATTGGGTTGGGATGATTTATGGAAAAACAAAAACCAGCAGGCGTATGAACAGCTGCAACAAGAACAGGCAACCGAAGCCGCACAAAATTTCGAAGACCCGGAATGGAAAGCCAGCGCCCAGTATCGCGCCGGAGACTATGCCAACGCCGCACAAAATTTCTCCCAATTTGATACCGCCACCGCCCACTACAACCGCGGCAATGCACTCGCCAAGGCAGGCAAACTGCCCGAAGCCATCAAAGCTTACGACCAGGCCCTAAAGCAACAACCCGATATGGAAGACGCGAAAAAAAATCGCCAGTTGGTTGAAGACGCTATAAAACAACAGCAACAAAACCAGGATCAGCAAAACCAGGATCAAAATCAAGACAAGGATTCTGATCAGCAAAACAAGCAAGACCAACAACAAGATCAGAAAAACCAACAGGATCAATCAGAGCAAAACCAGAACAAACAGCAAAATCAGGATCAAAACAATCAAGATCAAAACAATCAGCAACAAAACGAGCAGGATCAATCACAGCAAGGCCAGCAGCAAGAACAACAAAAGCAGGACATGAAAAACAAGGCACAGAAAGATCAACAACAGGAACAACAAAACAACGAGCAACAATCTGCTGAACAGCAACAAAACACAGATCCGCAAAAAGACAAACAACAGAAGGATGCAACAGAAAAGGACGATGAGCAAAAGCAGGCCGCACAGCGTGCAGAAGAAGATAAAGAGCAACAAGCCGAACAACAGGAAGCACAAGCAGCAACGCCTACTGATGATGGTCTGACCGATGAAGAGCGCCAGGCGATGGAACAATGGCTAAGGCGCGTACCCGATGATCCGGGCGGCTTGTTGCGCAACAAATTCAATTACGAACATTACAAACGCAATCAGGAAATGTTAAATGGCGAATGGTCCGCCCCTGAAAATGGCGCGGAGGGTCGGTGGTAATTATGAAACCTACAAGTTCAACAATTAAAAACTGGTTAAGCCATGTAGTTGGCTTCCTGCTGATGCTGACCGGGTTAAACGTGTTTGCAGGCAACCTGACTGCCAGCGTTGACCGCGACACCCTGGGCCTGGAGGAAACCTTTACTCTGGTGTTGCGCTATGACGAACAAATCAATGCCACCCCGGATTATGAATTACTGCAGAAAGATTTTGACATTCTCAATACGCAAAGCGGCACCCAGATGAGCATTATCAATGGCAACATGGAAGCCTCGACCGAATGGAAAATCGCGCTGGCCCCTAAACGTATCGGGAAATTATTAATTCCTTCGTTCAAAATTGATGGTGCGGTCAGCGATGCCATTGAAATCACGGTGGAAGGAAAAAGTCGCAAGCCCAAAGATGGCCAGAACGATGTGAGTGTGGAAATCGAAACCAATGCCGATAGCGTGTATGTGCAACAGCAAATAATAGTGACCCTGCGTCTTTACACCACTGTGGGGTTGTCGGGTGTTGATTTACAACCTTTGCAGGTCAAAGACGCGCTGGTTGTGCAACTGGATGAAAAACAATACCAAACCAAAATCAATAATCGCCCCGGTGCTGTGGTAGAAACCCGCTACGCAATTTTTCCGCAACAAAGTGGTGAGTTGCTTATCCCGAGCGTGCTTTATCAAGTATCCGTCAATAACGGCTCACGCGATATTTGGGACAGGTTTTACGGTAATGGCCAGAGCAATGTATTGCGCCTGCGCACAGAAGAACAAAAAATTAATGTACTACCCGCTCCTGCCTCAGCCAATGGCGCGCCCTGGATGCCGGCCAATAAAGTGGAATTGGAAGAACATTGGAGTGCGAGCACCGATTCACTCAAAGTGGGCGAACCCATCACTCGCACAATTACCATCAAGGCGGAAGGCTTAACCGCCGGGCAAATTAATCCGCTTGAGGTGAATAGTATTGATGGCATTACCTTCTACAAGGATCAGGCACAAAATGACGACCAAAAATCGCCCAATGGCGTTATTGGTTCGCGCATAGAAACTATTGCCATAGTGCCTACCAAAGAAGGTGTATTCACACTCCCACAAACTGAAGTGCGCTGGTGGAACAGCCATAGTCAAATGATGGAAACCGCTTATTTGAATCCAGTGACATTAAAAGTAGGCAGCGGCGCCATGAACCCGAACAATCTGAATTCGGCAGTGAACCCTGTACTTGATGATGTGGGAGCTAACGAAGAAGCAAACAGTGTTGCTATAAATACCGATGCAACCAGTGCACAACCCGAGGTTCAAATTATTAACAAAACACCTTGGTGGCTCTATGTCACCAATCTGATTTCGCTAGCCATTGCCTTGTATTTTGCAACAAAGTTTTGGCAATACAAACGTGTTCATGAGGTCAGTCAGCGTCACCGCCAACAAACATCTCACGCGCAAGTAGAAACAGAAGCTGCTGCTTGGAGCCAGGTAAAACGACAGCTTTCTGAAAAATCACTCACCGGTTTGCGCAAGGCAGTCATTGATTGGGCAAGAATCCATTGGAAAGCGGCAGATATCACCAGCTTGCACGCAATTGACAAACATGCGCAACTATCCGAGCTGAGCGATGAATTGCGCAAACTGGATGAGGCTATTTTCGGCAATCAAAGTATTGCCCCTGATCTGGATAAACTCTTGCAACTACTTGCCAATTTGCGTCGCGACCGGCAAAAATATACAAATGCACACGCAGGTTTAAAACCTCTCTATCCGTGATTATATTGCTAAAGAGATTCTCCAAACTGATAAAAAGACGCCGGCAATTTGCCGGCGTCTTTTTTGTTGTGTGAGGGTATTGAAAGGAAGCAATTAATTTCGATAATACTGCAAACGGTCAATCTGACGATCAAATTGATCCAGCACATGTTCGATACAACGGGTTGCCAACCGGAAATATTCGCTCGCATCAATACTTGGCTTGTCCACAATTAACTGTGACTCAATACAACGCAACAAATAATGAATTTCAACGCGCGATTTTTCAGGCCAGGAAGAATCGACACTCGACGCAATTTTATTGCGCAAATGATTTAACTGGATACGCAATACACTGGAGCATTCACCTTTAGCAGCAACTCCGGTACCCAGGGCCCGCGCCTGCCCGATGTATTCCGCAATCGATAACAGATAACGCCAATCCGTATCCATAGCATCACCTGTCAGCTTGGACAGATGATGGGCATCGGCCACGTCGTCAATTAAATAGAGCAAGTTTGCAATGAGTATATTGTGCTGTTTGAAATTTTTGTCCGCATCACCTTGCAGATAGCCCATTCCCAAACGCGTCCAATGGTCAACCAGACTGGACCATTTAACATTTTCAGCCATCCAATCCCCGGTGGTTTCCACATCCTCCATCATACGCTTGATGCGTACATTCAAAGATTCGATATCCGGTTTTGCCGCATGATTACCGTTAATAAAGCCAGTGGTAAGACCACGATGCTGCTGCACATAGGTTAATAAACTGCGGAGCAGCTTTATGTATTCGATCCCTCGACTAAACAACAAGGTCGCCTGACGTTTTTTGCGGCGTAAAGACACCATCAAAAAAATCAAAAACCCCACTGGAAAAGCCAATAAAATTATCATTAGAGAAACAGGAGTTTCCATGGTGTTACTCCGAGCTGTGGGTCAATCTATGCAAATGCTCTGCAATTTCTGCCGCTTGCCCGGCGCGAAAACTATTTTGATTCGCCAGGTCCGCAACAGTTTCTATGTGTTTTGAAATTTCCCGCGCGGCAATACTCTGTTGCCCCGCCGCTACCGCAATTTCGTCAATTAAAGAAAATACATCATCGGTTGTTGTCAAAATTGCTGTTAATGACTCGTCCGCAACGCTAACCTCCTCAATCGATTTACCCATTTTTTCCACGACCTTGGTCATGCTAACCAGGACTTGCTGCATGCTCTCCTGCACGCGGGCAATATTGGTAGCAATTTCACTCGCCGAGCCCTGACTCCGTGCCGACAACGCACGCACTTCATCCGCTACCACCGCAAAACCACGCCCGTGCTCTCCTGCGCGCGCCGCTTCAATTGCAGCATTTAAAGCCAGCAGATTCGTTTGGCCAGCAATATCACTGATAACTTGTGACATAGCCGTTACATTTCTCATTAAATTCTCCAGGTCACCCACTCGCGCTTCCGTCTCGCGCGCGAGACTGGCAACGGCATTGACCTCCTTGTTAGCCTCTTTCAGGGCATCGCCGCCCTGCTTGCTCAGATCACAAGACCTGGTTGCCGCGTCCCTCGCCGCAACAATACGACTACTGATGTCATCAATGCTGTGACTTATTTCCGTGATAGCCGCCGCGCTTGACTGGGTCGCGCTGGATTGATAGGCCGCACTTTTGGAAACCTCTTTTGCATTAGCCGCTAACTCAAATGAAGAATGCCCCATTTCTTTCACGGCATCTTTATATTCTGCATTACGGCGCTGCCGCGCTTTAAACACCTCAATAAATGTATCGTGCAATCCGTGTAATGGACCCGTTACCAAATAGTTCCAGTCAGCAGCTTCGTCCTTGTCAACAGCCTCCAGATATCGCTTAATTCCCAGGATGTCATTACTAACACCGCCAATTAAGCCAAGCACTAGCAGCACGACCAATAGCAGAGGCACAGACAACCAGTAACTATTCGATTGGAACAAAATTGCAACTGTCACCACCAGCAAACTACAAAAAATTGCCGTCAACAGCACCCACAACTTTACCGAGGCAACGGCTTGCCCCAAAAAACGCACCATTACAAAACCTCCACCTGGCTCAATGAAAATTCAACCAGCAAAATCGCGCACAAGATCAGTGCGTTCCGCAAACCACTAAACTAACCAGGCAGCAAAAAGGTGCACAGGTAATTGGCGTTTGTTTGTTTTTAGTCTCTCGCTTTGTCTCAATCAACATTCATGCCACCAAACAAAAAATAAAAATCGTCAAAATTTTGATTACTCACCAGTAAAAATAAGCCACCCAGCAGATTCGACAATTTTTCGTCAATAACAAAAAGCCCGGCGTTATGCCGGGCTTCCAGGAATCGAATTTTATGAACAACAGTAAAATCAGACGAGACTTTTGCTCACCACTTCAAATACATCTTTCGATAAACCTGGCTCCGCCAAAATTCGTTCCAGCTGCGCCTTCATTAAACCCTGGCGTTGCGTGTTATATTTTTTCCATTTCGTTAAGGGTGTTAACAAACGTGACGCAATAGAAGGGTTTTGAACATTGAGACGGATAATCTGGTCTGCAAGGAATTCATAGCCAGCACCCGCTTCCGCGTGAAAATTAATAGGATTGCTCGCGCAAAAACCAGCGATAAGCGCGCGAATTTTGTTGGGATTTTTACCATCAAATGCAGGATGCACTTGCAGCGCCTTTACCTTTTGCAAAGTACCAGGCAATACGCACATAGCCTGGACACTGAGCCATTGATTAACCACCAGTGACTCATGCTGCCAGCGCTGATAGAAATCAGCCAATGCACTCGCTGCTAATTCCTGGGCCAGAGGCGTATCACTATTCACCAGCTGTGTTAACGCGGCCATCACATCCGTCATGTTATTCGCAGTGCGATATTGCTGCTCACATTGCTTAATCAGCGTTTCATCACCCAATAGCATCAAATAACCCAAAGCCACATTTTTTAAACTGCGCGCCGCTATAGCATCGGCAGTTGCCGCATAAGTTTGCTGATGATCATAAGCGCGATAAATAGCTTCCAGCTCAACGCGTAGCGCACGTGCCAATGCGTTGCGCACTGCCGCACGACCATGGTGAATGGCTTCCACATCGATAATATCTGCCAACTCACTCAAGTAAGCCTCGGAAGGCAGGCTTAGCATATAAGCAACCATGGCTTTATCGAGACTTTCGTTTTGCAGCACATTGCGATAAGCCTCTACCAATTTTATATCCACCTGCCAACTAGCGAGCGACTGACCCTGTTGATACGCGACCATTGCGTCTTGAATCGCGTGCAGCCCCAATTGTTGGCTAGCCTCCCAGCGATTAAAACCGTCGCTGTCACGACTCATTAGCAGCACTAAATCGTCCTGCGAATAATCGTAATGCCATTTCACTGGCGCAGAAAAACCGCGCACCAAACTGGGCACTGGTTTTTCGCGCACGCGCTCAAATACAAAAGTTTGTTCCGCTTCGGTTAGCTCCAATACTTTGTAGGTGTTATCGCTGGTTTCAAAATCCGGCTCGGCATTTTTTAAGGCGAGCGGCAAATCACCCCCGCTACCAATCAAGCCCACGGCAACAGGAATATGGAACGGCAATTTGTTCGCACATTCCGGGGTCGGCGGGCAGGATTGTTTAATCGTCAGCGAATATTCCTGCGCATCTTCATCGTAGGCATCGGTAATCTGCAAACGCGGTGTGCCCGCCTGCGAATACCAACGTTTAAATTGCGTGAGATCGAGGCCAGAAGCATCTTCCATGGCTTGGACAAAATCTTCGGTCGTTACCGCCTGGCCATCGTGGCGATCAAAATACAAATCTGTGCCCTTGCGGAAATTTTCCTTGCCTAACAAGGTGGCCAGCATGCGAATAACTTCTGCGCCTTTCTCATAGACAGTCATGGTGTAGAAATTGGAAATTTCGATATAGGATTCGGGGCGAATCGGATGCGCCATAGGGCCGGCATCTTCGGCAAACTGGGCGGTGCGTAATAGCGTTACATCTTCTACCCGCTTGACGGTACGCGAGCCCATATCGGCGGAAAATTCCGAATCACGATATACCGTAAAGCCTTCCTTCAAACTTAACTGGAACCAATCGCGACAGGTCACGCGATTGCCGCTCCAGTTGTGAAAATATTCGTGGGCGACTACACCTTCAACGCGCTGAAATCCGGCGTCGGTTGTGGTCTCTGGCTTGGCCAGTACACAAGAGGTATTAAAAATATTCAGCCCCTTGTTTTCCATTGCACCCATGTTGAAATCATCAACAGCAACAATCATAAAAATATTCAGATCATATTCACGCCCGTAGACTTCTTCATCCCAACGCATGGAGTTTTTCAAGGAGGTCATAGCATGATCGCACTTGTCGAGATCTTTTGGTTCTACAAAGATCTTCAGGGTAACGTCGCGCCCCGAGCGAGTTATAAATTTATCTTCAATAGACTGCAGATCTCCCGCCACCAGAGCAAATAAATAGGCAGGCTTTTTAAAGGGGTCATGCCAGGTGGCATAGTGGCGATTGCCGTCCAGCTCACCCTGATCAATCAAGTTGCCGTTAGATAAGAGTACCGGGTATTTTTTATCGGCTACTACCGTGGTTGTGAATTCACTCATCACATCCGGGCGATCCAGGTAATAGGTTATCTTGCGGAAACCTTCTGCCTCACATTGGGTGCAGTACATGGTGCGCGAACGATACAAACCCTCCAGCGACGTATTCTGCTCAGGTTTTATTTTGGTAATAGTAATGAGCGTAAATTCTTCCGGAGTATTAAGAATCGTAATGGACTCTTCACCGAATTGATAATCGCCCTCGCCTAAAACTTTTCCATTTAATGCAATAGAAACCAATTCCAGATTCGCGCCGTGCAAGGTTAATTGCGTTGCTGGCTGTGCAGCCGCTGGATTGCGATATAACTGCAGCATGGAACTGACAATAGTTTCACCGTCATAAATTTCAAACCGTAGATCTGTGGTTTTGATTAAATAATCCGGTACTGCATAATCTTTTAAATAAATGGTTTTGGGGGCTTGCTCGGTGGCGGAAAAATTTTGTTCTACGGCAGTCATGGCAACATCCTGATTCACTAACGATGAAAATAATTACTCAACCCACTTAATGGGTTTATCCGTGTGCGCATGATCATGGTCGTGATCATCATCACCACAAAACGTATGTGGCTCCGGCGGAATGTAACCTGTGTGTTGATCCGGCGGCAGGTTTTTGTGCTCGTAAGCAATGACCGCTTGCATACACAACTGGCGCTGCTCACTCGAGAGGCGATTGCCATCGGGCCATTTCCCCAACTCTACCGCGCGTTTTAAATTTTGGTAAATTTCCGGCGTAAGGCTGGAAAGCAGCTGTTGTATATCCATTGGTTTTACCCGCAAATCAAAAAAAATTATCGACGAAAAAATTGTGTTGTCACCAGCGCGTAAACAGCGCCGGCGACCAACCCACCCAAGTGGGCCGCATTGGCGACCGAGCCGGAAATAAAATAATCCACCACGCCAGTCATACACAGCACCAACCAGAACAACATAAAACCAACCAGTGCTGGTGGCACTGCCACCAATGGATGGGGTGCAATTCGCTGGCGTACAGCAACGAACCCTACCAGCGCATAAACCACACCGGACATACCGCCAAATGCAGGCGAGTCACTCCAGATATATTGCACAAAATTGGAGGTAATCCCCGTTATCACCACAAAGAGTAAAAATGACCAGGCACCCATCAGATATTCCAAACGGCGCCCCAGATCCCACATCCACAAACTATTAAACAGCACGTGGAAAATGCCGAAATGCAAAAAAATAGGCGTGAGCAAACGCCAGACTTCACCCGCAGCTAATGAATCAGCCAGGGACACAATGCGTGTCGTGGTAAATTCCTGGAAACTGAACCAATAAACCAGTTGGCTATTCGACTCCACTAAAAATGCGCCGAGGGCACTCAGTAGTATCAATAGAATCACAACCGGAACTTGTACAGCCTGCTGGGCAAGCGAAGGTTGCGAATACTCCGGGGGTTCAGCAACCGGGGCAGACTCCAGACGAATATCGCCCTGCGTGTACTGGTTAAGAAACTCCTGCAGTGCCGGGACTACGCGCTCGTCCAACACCCAGAGACACTGCTGCCCTTGCTCTTCGGTAATCCGATGCTGCAGGCCACGCGCGCGCAAATAATCGATTAATTCCTGCAGGTCTTGATCGAGTGAAAAATATTTAACCGCTATCCAGTTCAAAATAAACAAACCACCTGACACTTACGAATTCAGTTAGATTAGGGATCTACATAGACCCACACAAATTTATCCGGTTGCAATTGTGCCTCACCGTCCATGCGATAAGCCACCAATCGACCGAATTTCACCGCACTATAATCCAGACAAGCGAGATTGGGAGCCAGAGGTCGTGGAGTGCCCTTTAACCAATAGTGTCCAATAAAGAGCGGCGGCTGAGAGGTATCGTAGTAAACCATTTGCGCGCGATGATCAGCACTGATAGCGGCGCAGGCAACATGTTCAGGCAAGGGGTCTGGCTGAAACAGCAATTGCCCATAGGTTTCTGCCGTGTGCCCCCAGAATTTGGTGCGAAAAGCGCGGCGCTGGTAGCCATCCGCAGATACCATTACCTCACCCTCAGGCAATGGCAAATCCACCCCGCCAGTGAGTCGCTGCTTGGTAATTGCCTCCAGGCTAGCCTTCTGCGCTGACTTGATGACAAACGGCCAGTCGATATGTCCATCGCCATACTGCCGGCGATGCTTATCAATCAATGCGTGATCCCAACAGGCATGTACCGCGCGAAATACCTGATGGGTTTGCGGGTGCTCTATCTCCAGAAACAGGGGTTGCTCCACAAACCAGCGCACAAAGGCCAACCACTCCTGAGTGTGTTCGGCAAATTGCTCCAGGGTTTCAGCAATTTGGCGAGCGTTGGCAGTGGTATGGGGTCGCAAATATTCGCTGGAACCCGGTCCGGTTGGCGTAGTGTAGGTAATTGCGTTGAATTCATGATTGCCCAGCACCATCAGGGCACTGCGTGCTTCAACCATATCCCGCACCAGATGCAGGGCTTCACGGATGCGCGGACCGCGATCCACTACGTCCCCCAAAAAAATCACTTGCCGTCGGGGATGGTGATAGACACCGCGTTGTTTCTTGTACCCCATCTGCTGAAGCAAGCGCTCCAGGGTGTGGGCGCAGCCGTGGATATCGCCGATCAAATCGTACCCGTAAGCCTCGCCCATGCGCGGCTGGAGGATCGATTTAATGGGCGATGTCTCACTCATATCATTCCTTTAGCAAGTGACCACCCCAGCCCAGTTTGGAACGGCAGCGCTCATAGAAGTTGTAATCTCTGGGATGGAGCAGTTGCAGTAGCTGTGGTTTTTTGCGAATACGAATTTCATCCCCGGTTTGTACGTCTACATGGGAATGCCCATCGCAAGTGACCATGGGCTCCGCGCGATTATGCTCACCCACAACAACAGTGATTTCACTGCTGCCCGCTACCACTATTGGGCGGCTGCTCAGGGTGTGGGGGTTCATGGGAACTACGACTATGGCATCCAGCGTCGGGTGCAGCAACGGGCCGCCGCCACTGAGGGAATAAGCCGTTGAGCCAGTGGGTGTAGAGACAATCACCCCGTCGGAGCGCTGACTGGTTACGAAGACTCCATCCACGCTGATTTCAAATTGCAGCATATGAATGAATTGACCGGGGTGAAGCACCACATCATTGAATGCATCAGCTGTCGCGATTAGCTGGCCATTGCGGATAACCTCCATATCCAGCAAAAAGCGCATTTCTGACAGATAATCGCCCGATAGGACTTCATCGACCTTGTTTTCAATATCCTCGGGAGTGATGTCCGTTAGAAACCCCAGGCGCCCGCGGTTAACCCCCAGCAAGGGCACGTTGTATTTCGCCAGTGCACGCGCACCGCGCAGCAGGCTGCCATCGCCACCCACTACTATCACCAGGTCACACACCTGCCCCATGGCCTCCATATCCATAATGCGCTGGGCCGCTTTGACTATGTTGGCATCGCAGACCAGGGCAGCAGTTTCCGCTTCCAACACGAAATTCCTGCCGCGCTTTTGTAGAAAACGAATTAACCGTTTAATGGAGTAAACCGCACGCTCGTTGTTGAGATGGCCAATCAGGCCTATCGTTGAAAATTGAGTCATAAATCATCCACTGCGTCAGCGGTTATATTGAGCTGGCAAGCTCAGGTAAGTTCACCCGGCATTTCAGGCTATTATAGCCAGCGAAACCCTCAGCGGGATGTAACTTTATGCAGCCACACCACACCAGCTCCAATCCCAATCACCTTAACGCGAATTTGGCAAAGCTACACAACTTGCAACAGCAAGCCGTGCGCGATTTAGCCTGGTGTTGTTTTAGCGCCCCAATGATGCAGGAACTTCCCGGCAGTAACCTGCACATACTGCCGTTTAACAACCAGTCGCTTTGGCCGTGGCTGGAGGCGCTGGATCAACAACCCCGACCACTGCTCGATCATTTAGCCCAACTTAAAAGCACACGCCTGGGAATTTATTACGAGGCCCTGTGGCATTTCTATTTTGCCAATCACCCGGAGTGGGAATTGCTACAACACAACCTGCAAATTGATCGCGCTGGCATTACGCTGGGAGCATTCGACTTTCTGTGTCGTCGCGACAAAGAGTACTGGCATATAGAAACAGCGGTAAAATTTTATTTATGCAATACCCACAACCCGTTGGAGGCCTACGAATGGAAATTCTGGATAGGCCCGGAGGGAAAAGACCGGCTGGATTTAAAACTCAATCACCTGCGTCAACACCAACTGCCGTTGCACCAGAAGCCCGAAGCAATGGAGCAGTTGGAAACGCTTTATCCCACAGTCACGCACTGGAATACTGGGCTTTGTTTGCAAGGTTATTTGTTTTCTCCAGCGCAACTGCCAAGCCAACCCGCATTTAGCAACGCCACTCACGCCCGCGGCAATTGGTGGTTGGCCAGCCAATTTATCGCGCAGCTTTTAAAGCGGAAATACAGCCACTGGTTGGTGCTGGAACGAAAACACTGGTTGTCACCGGCACGAATAGAGGGAACTGGGCAATTGCTAAACAATAGTCAGCTTGCAGAAAAAATCAGGGAAAAACCAATGACGTTGGAACGCCCACTTCTGATCGCAACAATGGCAAAGCATCCTGATGCCAGAACCGAGTGCTGGATAGAAATAGAGCGCCTATTTGTTGTAGCAGATAACTGGCCGACTAATCTGTCCGCCCCGGCATAGCCTCACCGGCACGCAATACATAATTGCGCCTATCGCACAGCATTGACTTTGCCAGGTTACCAAATAGCTGATGACAGTTGTCCAGCGCCAGAGTTTTATAGCCATGCTCCGCTAGCAGATACGCAGCCGCGCGACTGCGACGCCCGGTATCACAGTAAAAAATGTAGAGATTATCTTTGTTGAGAAGACGCGATTTAATCGCCAGGATGTTTAGTGGGATATTTACCGCCTTGGGTAAATGCGCCTCGCTGTATTCCTCCTCGCCACGTACATCAACAGTGACAATACCTTTGGCAAGTGATTCCTCTAGCTCATTAAACCCCAAGGTAGAAACGTTTGGTTCTTTCAACAAGCGATAAAAATCCTGTTTTTCCAAACGCATCAACACTCCATCGGTGCGCATCATAACCGTTGCATTGCGTACAGTTTCGTTTACCAAGGCATCCTCACCAAAACAGCGCCCAACGCCAATTGTCGCCAGATGTTGACGTTTATTGTCAGAATGGCGAGTCACATCTGCCTCCCCTTCCTTGATGAAATAACACTGCTCACCCATCTCACCCTGTCGAATAATCACATCGCCGGCGTAGACAACTTGCGGGGTCAAACGTGAAAAAATTTGCTCGACATTGAGCGGCGGGACTTTGAAAAATAAATTGGATTTCAATACTGTCATCATCCAGTCGACATCTTCATCCAGATCGCGCTCACGCGAAATAATCAATTGCAAATAGTCAGCTACCTGACTCCAGGTGAGCAATTTATCGAGTCGCTCGCTATCAATACGCAACACACTGCAATCAGTCTCTGCCACTGCAGTTACGGCACGCGGCTGCTGATGGGCGATAGGGAAAAGCGAACTGCGGCCTTTAATGAGGGTGCGATTACCGGCATCATCAACCAATGCGACATCGCCATACAGTAAATACACATGCTGCGCGTCGTAACTACCCGCAGTAAACAGGGTCTGACCGGCGCAGACTACTTCCAGCAAGGCATCGTTAAGCAGGGCCATCAAATGACTTTCACTCATCTCCTTCAGCGGAATGAGTGTGCGCGTCAAATTCAAATCAAATTCAATCGGTGCGATCTGAACATTTTTTTGAGCCTGCATAACCAATTCCTTCAAGAGGAGCTAAATTCCGGCATCGGATCAACATCATCCCAACACCAACTACTTATAATTTTCCACCTACTGACAGTGCTGCCCAGAGCACATAATCACGGGCAAATAAATCCTCTCCTTCCTTGCAAGCCACCACTGTGAATAGCCACTATCCGCGAACCGCGCGACCAATAACCCATTTCCGCCAAACAATGAATTCCCCAGATCATCTTCAAGGTATAAACCGGATCCAGTGGAATTCCTGTCTCCTGTTCAAATAACCGCCAGAACGCAAATAAATTCGGAGGATGTTTTTTGCCATACCCCCCACAATGAAATCCGGAAATCAAGCGCCAATTGGCGGCGGGAAATGACTCGTGGGAGCGATACAAACCTTGAGTCACACACAACTGCCGATAGGTCTCTGCAATCCCCATACCCAAATCGCCATCGCCTTTAAGCACCGAGAAACCCAAGGCGAGCTTGTCATGACGACCAGCTGCAACAAGCCCGGCAGCCAAGCCGGCAAGACTGGTTCCGGTACCACAGGCGATACACGCTGAAGTATAGTCACCCTTCAGTTGCTCCTCCAAGGCACGCCCACTCAGGCTCATACCACTGGCCCCCAACACACCTGCACCACCTTCCGGGATTAAATAAAAATCGCCATACTGCCTGCGCCAGTCCGCCAGAAACTCGTTAAAAGATTTGCGCTGATAAGCTTCGCGACTGATAAAAACCAGCTCCATCCCGGCATTTTGCGCATCCCTGAGTGTGGGACTCAATAGCCTTGGCCGTTCGCCACGCACAACGCCTAAAGTATTAAAGCCAAACTTTGCACCCGCCATGGCCAACGCATGTAGATGATTGGAATAGGCACCGCCAAAACTCAGCACCCGGGAAAAGCCTGTCTCGCGCGCTGCACGCAGGTTGTAAAATAATTTGTAAGCTTTATTGCCCGACAAGCTCACATCAACCAAGTCATCGCGCCTTATAACCAGCTCGACCCCTGCTGCCCGGAGCGCAGGAGTCGTCGCAACTTGCAGCGGTACAGCACAAGCAAGTTTAAAAAAATCATCGTCCGAATCAATTACCACTGCTTACATCAACCTATTGAGCCACTCAGTGCCTTTTACGTTTTAACGACGCTCAGCCAATTTTGAATAAACAACTGTTTGATGCTGGCTGCAGCGATCACTCTCTCCCGGATGAAACTCAAATGGAGTTTCGATCATAGTAATACTGCGGCCACAGCTATGCCCGCGAGGATCTACCGCGTTGCAACAAGGCGATTGATGGTGCTCCAGCCACGACAGGTAAATTGCTTCGCTAACACCCGCCTTTTCGGCGGCATATGCCTGGGGATCTTCCAAATACACGCCTATGTCATCCAAAGGGATTGCCATTTCACCCAAACCAGGCAAAAAGGTCACCAAATTAATGCCAGCTTTGGTCAATCGCTCCAACAATTGATCACCACTATTCTTGAGCAGCTGTTGTTGCTCACGCTTTAAATTCACAATTTCTTCTTTTAATGCTGTCTCATTCTGGTGACGATAAAATAATTCCACCTCGCGCATATCCAGCATCTCACGCAACTCTGAGGTTGCCGCACTTATTTTTGCTTCCATCTCAAGCGTAAAATTTTCTTGCAACAGCTGAATTTGATTGAACTCACCCGCCTGTGCAGCTTTCAATTTGTGCGCAAAATATTCACGCATACCTTCAATCTTATTAACCTGCGCATCCAGATTTTCCTTCAGGGTGCGATTGCGCTCGTTCAGATCGCGACTTTCCTGCTCATACTCGTGAAATTTTTGCTGGTAAGCCAGGACGCGCTCCTGTTGCTCATGCTGCATGCTGTGCACTTTGGCCTGATGCTGATTCATCAATGTCGCTATACGCAAACGCTGCTCCTTGATCAGCATGGCCATTTTATCCCGCAATTCCTGGGTGTAATGATCATGCAACTTTTGCTCGAGCGCTTCTTGTTCACGCGTATTATCAACTACCGATTTTACCGCCGGCGCAGACTTGGCCTTTTCCTTCTTGGCCGGTTTTACCACCATCCCCAACCGATTACTTTTCACTGCCTTGCGTATGGCCGCAAAACTGTTGTTGCCCGTATCCATCAGAGGATCCCACAAATTTTTCTGGTGCCAGGCAATTGGACACTGGCTATAGCAAGCCAGACGAATAGCTCCTGCCCCCATATCCGGGCCGGTACCTGTGGCATCGATCAACTGGCGCAGCGGAACATTCCAACGACGATCGACCATACCACTGGCATCAAATGAAATCAGGAAAAACACCAGACCCGTGACACACAGGGATGAATCTATCTGGATATAGACAGCCTTGGCAGTGTTATTGGCGAAATCCGGGAAGGGAATAAAACCATCCAGGATGGCCTCAAACTCGGGATAAAGTAACTCACGGGAAATCTGTTCATCCTGATACAGAAAAACCGCTTCGAGTAATTCTGCGGAGGGTGTAGACATAGGCAGTCGTCTCAAAACAGGCAAAATATAGCTATCAGTATAAAAAAGAGCCCACAATGAAAACGTGAACAACTACCCGCAATGATGACTTTCGCGCAATTTTGCGGCCCAATCGACGAAAAATTAATCAAAACAAACAGTTATGACAACATATTGTTATGAACAAAAAGAAAAATGTTTGCAGGAGTTATGAAAAGAAGGGTTAGTTAGGGGGGGGTACCACGAGCCTGCAGCAAATTGCTGCATAAGCCCGGGTTAGATATCTGAATAATCTTCTGAGGTTTCGTCATCGACGTCGTCGTACAGATCATCCAGCAGGTCTTCGATATAGTCTTGCATAGTTTCTACTCCTTTAAAGTGAATTGACAGAGGGAGCTCGCCCCTTCTGACCGGCCGCCGGATCTGGCACCGTTCAGGAACTTTACTCCCTGATTCCTAAATTACCAATTGCAGATGACAATTTTATGTATACCGATTTTTTATTAACCCACAATCAAATGGCTATATAAACCGGGCAACACCAGCAAAATAGCCCCAAAATAAAAAACCCGCACTTAAAACCAAGTGCGGGTTTTTAGTATAGTGGCGGACCGGACGGGGCTCGAACCCGCGACCTCCGGCGTGACAGGCCGGCATTCTAACCGACTGAACTACCGGTCCGCGAATGCTTCTCAAACGAGCTTCCCTTACGGGATTTGGTGGGCGGTACAAGACTCGAACTTGTGACCCATGCCTTGTAAGGGCATTGCTCTACCAACTGAGCTAACCGCCCCTCGTTGAGAGGTGCGCATTCTAACGAATTTGGCTTGGGTGTCAAACGTTTTTTCACAAGAAATTTAAACTTTTTCGAAATCGCTTAAACCTTCAGCAATAGCGGATAAAAAGCCAACAGAAAGCGCGTTCGCCACCTATAAAATTACCGGTAAACTTCCGCAATCGATACATTGCACTACAAGATCCAACCAACAAGCTGCTAGATTTATAGTCCGTTATTACGTCAGTCATTACACAATGAGGCAGACTTCTGTCACTGAAGCACTAAACACGACACTGCCCACCAGTGAGCCCAGCTCCTGGATGGGCCTATTGGTAATCTTTTTACTCATACTGCAAACCCTGTTGATCATCGGTTTACAGCGCAGCCGTTTGAGCAATAAACGCGCGCGCAAGGCCCTCAAGGAATCACAAAAAGCGCTGGAAGAAAAAATTCAGGATCGCACCAAAAGCCTGCATCGTATTAACGACCTGCTGATAGATGAAGTCGCCCGCCACGAGCAAACTGGTCGTCAATTGCGAGAAACCAAGCTCTACTTGCAAAGCATGATCAACTCCATGCCGTCAATCATTATTGGTGTAACTGCTTATGGAGAAGTTACGCACTGGAATGCTGCCGCTGAAAATGCATTTGAAATTTTTTCCAATGAAGCCCTGGGTCGAAACATTACCGATCTACTACCTTTGTTTCCGGTTACCATCAATGTGATTCGCGGTTCAATTCGCAGTGGAGAACCCTACTCCATCCAACACACCCAACACCAGGAGCATGAAAAAAAGCGTTACTTCGAAATTACCATTTACCCGCTTATCTCCAGCAGCGAACAAGGTGCGGTAATTCGGGTTGATGATGTCACCATGAAAGTGACAATTGAAAATCTGATGATCCAAAATGAAAAGATGTATTCACTGGGTGAGGTCGCTGCCGGTATAGCCCATGAAATAAATAATCCGCTCAGCGTGATATTGCAAAATGTACAAAACATCGTTCGTCGCACTGACATTAATTTTGGTACCAACACTGAGCGCGCCAATGAATTGGGAATCAATATTGATGCAGTTGATCACTATTTAAAAGCACGGGAAATTCCACTCATGCTGGATTCTATTCGCGAAGCCGGCGAACGCTCTGCAACCATAGTGCGCAATATGCTGGAGTTTTCTCACAACTCCCAACGTAAAACCAGCCTCATAGATATCAGGCATCTACTCGAGCAAACCATTGCCCTTAACCAAAGCAGCGCACCAAAAGCACCAGGTACCCAAGGCATTCAACTCATAACTGAATTCAGCGATTACCTGCCCGCGATTAATGCTTCGGCCCCTGAGCTGCAACAAGTGCTATTGAATTTATTGCGCAATGCCAAACAAGCATTGCTGAGCCAGGAAATTGACAACCCATGCATCTGGGTACGCGCTTACCCCGATGAACATCAACTTGTGATAGAGATACAGGACAATGGCCCTGGCATGACCGATACTGTTCGCCAACATATCTTTGAGCCATTTTTTACCACCAAGGAAGTTGGCTCAGGCACAGGTTTGGGACTTTCGGTTTCTTATTTCATTATTACCGAACGCCACCAGGGAACGATTGATGTAAAAACCAGCCCCGGTAAAGGAAGCAGCTTTATTATCAGGTTGCCGCTCTAATCATTGGGGACAATAATCAACCGCCCTATCGTTAATCACAGGATAAGAATAAATGAATTGCAAAATTTCCCTACCTGCCACTCTACTTTGCGCCTTGTTATTACAAGCCTGCGCAGCGCCACCAGCACCGCCAGCAAATCCTGATGCCTTGGCACAAGCTGCCACTTCTGTTTTGGAGGAAGCCGTTTATTACTCAACACTGTTTTCAAGTTGCGCATCATTAGGTGGCGAGATAGAAATTGATGCGATAAGCAAGCAACAGGATTGGATTAACACCAATAATCAACTGCTGTTATCTGCAGACCAAATTTACAGTCAACAGCAATCCGCCAATACCTTTGAATACCAAGGCAAAACCCTGGCACCCGCTGCGATCAAATTAGCGCGCGAAGCAAAACAACGTGCGATCAAAGAGTTATCACTACACCAACGCACACCGCTAAACCAGATGAAAACCTGCGAATTTCGCTTGAGCAAAATTAACGCAAGCTCGAACAATCTGGCAAAGCTCCCCAAGATAGCGCCCTATGCATCTGAATTGCTAACTCACTTACCGCTGGACCAAACAATTGCCAATATCCCCAGCCTTGCTGCCGGCATCACTGAGGTGGCCCCCGGGCCAACCTACTACAAACTCGTTAAAGAACATGAATCAAAATGCCCTGCGGGCTTTACCCTCAGTATCGTTAACCATTGGCCAAAAGAAGCCTACGCCAACTTTTGCGGTGATAGCTCAGTGGAAGTGCTGACCTGCGATTGGGGCAATTGTGAGTCGAAGAAGTTATAATGGCGACAACCGGGCTGCGCACTTACGCAGCCCGCCTTGTTATGCAATGAGCCATTTATGACCAATAACGATTTCTCCCCTGCCAGGTATCAACAACAACTAGACGCCAAGCTCACCAGGATCCAACAGGATTTTGCCGAGTTCCTTATTCCTGAAATACAGTTGTTCCCCTCCGCAGAGCGGCATTACCGTATGCGTGCAGAGTTTCGCGTGTGGCACAAACAGGCACTCACCGACTACGTCATGTTTGATGAAGCAAAACACCCCTACGCAATTCATGAATTTTCGGTTGGCTCAGCCTTGATGAACCAATTAATGCCTGCATTATTAACGGCCATTAATACTGATGAGCTACTCCGCCACAAACTTTATCAAGTTGATTTTCTAACTACCCAAAGTGGTGAAGCCTTAGTTACATTGATATATCACAAGCCCTTAACCGACGACTGGGTTGCCAAAGCGAAAACACTCAAGCAGCAACTGGGTATTGATATTGTGGGCCGCAGCCGCAAGCAACGTTTATTGGTTGAGCGCGACCACGTAATCGAACGCATGCAGGTGTTAGGGCGCGATTATTTTTACCAGCAAGTGGAAGCGAGCTTTACCCAACCCAATGCCGGCGTATGTCAATCCATGTTGAGCTGGGCAGTGGAAAACAGCAAAGGATTTGGTGGAGATTTACTGGAACTTTATTGCGGTAACGGCAATTTCACTTTGCCTCTCGCACAAAATTTTTCCAAAGTATTGGCAACCGAAGTTTCAAAAACCTCTGTTGATTCTGCGCTCTATAATATTGCGCGCAACAAGATTGAAAACATCCGGATCGCTCGCATGTCGAGCGAGGAATTTTCACAAGCCATGGATGGCGTGCGCGAGTTTAATCGCCTGCGCCATGTGAATTTAACGGATTATAATTTTTCGAGTATTTTTGTTGATCCGCCCCGTGCTGGCCTTGACCCGCACACCACCAGCATCGCGCAGCGTTTTGATAACATTATTTATATTTCCTGCAATCCGGATACACTGCGCGATAATTTGCGCACAATTACCCAAACCCACCGGATCAAAGCCTTCGCACTGTTCGATCAATTCCCGTACACCCATCATGCCGAGTGCGGTGTAATTCTACAGAAAAAATAATTTTTCCGTCCTGGAAAATACCTATAGTTTCACACAAAATTCTGTGTCATATAGAACGCCGGCCCAGTATAGGAATCCAGATGTTGCTGCTGGGCTGGCGTTAACTCTGCAAATTCATTGAAGCCCATTTTTTGCCAAAACTTTCTGGAGTCCTGTACTGAAACCAGCGCTGCACCAGATAGCTGCCAACCTCTTGCCTGTTGCAATGCATGGTTAACCAACAATGGCCCCAAACCACTGCCCGCCGCGGATTTACTGATTGCAAGGTCATGCAAATACAAATGATCGGCATCAACCTTATGAGAGAACTCACTCCCCCAGGGAGTTACCAAACCCGCATGGGATAAATAGCCCACCAAATAGCCACACACACCTTGTTCGCCCTCCACTACCCAGGAAGTATCGGGAACGCTAGCCAGGCGCGCAGCAAGAATCGCCTCACTCTCCACCATTTCATCCGCATAGGCTTCACGCTGAATACGCATAACCTTACCCAGATCATTGACCCGCATAGCGCGACATGAAAATAACGATTGCATTAAAACACCCTGCCCTGGATACGTTTTGCTGCATCCATAACAAAATCATTAAATGCGGATTCATGACGCAGACGCTCGACGTCGAATTGATTTTGCTCTGCTCTGGATAACTGTTTCCAGGCATCCAGATAGGGAATATGAGCTGTCTTTTCACGCAATTGATAAAACGCAGAAAACTCTTCTTTAACAGCAACCTGAACATCCAGGGAATCCAGGCAACCCGTAATACGAATACAGGCTTCGGTTAAGGTTAACTCATCGTTGTGCAAGGCCTGGGCGAGAATCTGGATACTTTTATTTAACCATTCACGCTGCTCGCGCTGCGCTTTTTGATTAGCTTCTTCTAATGCCTTGAGTTTTGCATCCCGTTCTTTTTGCTGACAATACACTTTGTATACCAGACGCGCTGCAATAGTTGATAACACCAAAATAATCAAAGCGCCTGACACAAGAAAAAACCACAACCAATTCATAACCTGTCTCTACAATTCACTCACGACGACATAATCGCAATCAATTAACACTAACCGGCAAACACCAATCAGGCATTTTCACCAGTATCTTCAGCGGCATCTTCCAGCAATAAAGTCTCTGTTTCCACGCCGGCATCCTCTAACAATGCACCGGAAATACTACGCTTGGTTTTTGCGCCCAGGCGCCGAATATCGTCAACACGTTTCACCAGATTACCGCGTCCCGTTTGCAAACGCTCGCGCGCTTTGGCGTAAGACTCCTGGGTTTTGTTAATTGCGTTGCCAATGGCATCCAGTGACTCCAACAAGAGCACAAACTGATCGTGTAATGCACCCGCTTCTTTGGCAATACGCTCGGCATTTTTATTTTGCTTCTCATAGCGCCAGATATTTTCCACTGTGCGCAAGGTCGCCAGTAACGTCGTTGGGCTAACCAGCACTATGTGACGATCATAAGCTTCGCGATACAACGCTGGCTCATGTTGCAATGCAAGCATAAACGCCGCTTCAATCGGGATAAAAATAAATACGAAATCCAGCGCCTTGATACCGTCGATTTTTTCGTAATCTTTAATGCTCAAGTCCTTGATATGATTGCGCAGTGAGTTGATATGACCGGCAAGGAATTGTTTGCGTTCGGATTCATCGTCACTACTGCAATATTTTTCGTAGTCAACCAATGAGCATTTGGCATCGATCACTATATCTTTGCTTTCTGGTAAATGGATAATCACATCGGGCATTAACCGGCTACCATCAGTGCCGGTAAAATTCACTTGAGTATCGTATTCGCGCCCTTTTTGTAATCCGGACTCCTCCAGCAAACGTTCCAACACCACTTCTCCCCAGTTGCCCTGGGCTTTGGTATTGCCTTTTAGGGCCTGTGCAAGGTTGACCGCATCCTCACCAATTTTTTGTGCCTGCTTTTGCAACTCCACTACCTGCCCCGCCAAGCGGTTGCGTTCGGCACTTTCTTTTTCATATACATCTTCCACTTTTTTACGGAACTCGCTGAGCTGCAATTTCAGCGGATCCAGGGTGCTATCCAGTAAGGTTTTACTATTGCTGCTGAATTGCCAGATA
>JAGKXA010000402.1 GCA_021151615.1 Cellvibrionaceae bacterium
TGATAATGTTCTTCATAGGATGGATTGGTATTGCTCCAGCCCGTTTGCGCAACCGACATAGGTTGCAACCATGCCTTTGCTGTTGATGCCAGATGAAAACCGGTAATTTCGTTGATGAATTGTTTGTTCGCAATTGCCGGATCATTCACCGAATAGCGAAAAGCAACGCCGTCATCGGATACGCGAAATGTCAGCGTCAGCTTTTGCTGTTGTGCGTTGCTAATCGAATAGGTTTGTTCATTGGCGTTATAGCTAATATCACTCTTTTTACCGACGCGCATTTTGTAGGCATCAGCGACCTGTGAAATACTGGATTGTGCATCAATTTTTACAGCATGAGTGAAATCGGCATCGGCTAGCTGCAATCCCAAAGGTGATGTAAGGATAACGGGTTGTGCAGCGCGATCCACACTGTAGGCAAGAGTATTTTTTTCGGTAACAAATACTTTCACAGTAATTTGCTTATCGGGACTGGTTAAAATTTCCGGCGCGGTTTTACTGCACCCGACAATACCTGCAACAAACCCCGCCACCAAACCGATACATACCAATACCTTACCCAGTGTTTTCATGCTCACCTCTTTGTTATTTATAACAAAATGAAAAAACTGCAGCATGGGGTTTTATTGCACACCCAATGCTGCAGCTTCTTTCAACTCATCAATATTTACTTCAACCGTGTCAAACTAAACTGCTGGTTAGTGGCACCAGTTGCAGTCCATTGGATTACCTGTGCACCATTTGCGGTGCTCAAATTTAAAATATCCAGCGGTAAATTGCTCAGTTGCGATTTAAGTGTGTAATAACCACTGCCGCTGGTCAGGCTCCACTTCTGCCCTGCTCCACCCCAATAATCCCACTGCGCAATATTTGCACCTGCAGCAGTAGAGTTGTTATACACATCCAGACTTTTCAAACTCGCCGCATTAATCAAACTGTAGTAACCAGTACCCTGATTAATTACATACCACTGTTGTGCGCGATAGGAATTCCAGGTTTCTTGCTGGATCAGCGCACCATTCGCGCTGGATTTTGCTGCCGGCATTAAATCCTTACTACTGTGACGCGCGGTAATGCGATACAAACCGTCACTCACACCACCACAACTCGCCACTGAGAAACTGCGCGTTAATGTCGGCCAGCCATCGCTGTAAGTCATTTTTAAAATATCGAGTTTGGCATTGCCGCTATCATTTAGATCGTAATAGTGGGTGGAGACATAATTACAACCGTCTTGTTTCAACACACCAATATGACCGGGGCCTTTATATTTTCCGTCGGTATTGGGCAACAAAGTGCGCACATCAGTGTAAGGACCATAAATTGACGTTGAGCGCGCAACCTGCACGTAATAGGTACTGCTCGCACCATTGCAGCAAGCGCCGCGATTGATAAACAAATAATAATAGTCGCCATTGCGCGCGATATAAGGCGCTTCAATATCGGCGTGATTGCCACCGTACACTTTGGTCACACTGCCATTTAATTTACCGGTGGATTGATTGATCTCCGCCATACCGATTCCACCAAAAAAGGAACCGTAGCTCATATACACCTTGCCGTCGTGATCGCGGTAAAGCGCGGGATCAATTGCATTAATTTCCGAACTACCACCAAAGGACTCCACCACAATTCCTAAATCTTCCCAACTGGGCGAAGTAAGCGATGCCGAGCGCGCCACACCAATTGCCGATACCGACGTTCCAAAGGTGGATACCGAGTAATAAAGATAGAAATAGCCATTCATATGGATTACATCCGGCGCCCAGAAGAAGCCACTGAAACCGGAGATTTTGTTAGCGATCCATGAAGGG
>JAGKXA010000403.1 GCA_021151615.1 Cellvibrionaceae bacterium
GTTGATTTCCGAGCGCACTGGGTTGAGCCGTTTGACTATCCGTAAAATTGAACACGGGGATGCCAGCGTTTCCCTCGGTCATTATGTGGCAGTGCTGGGCGTGCTCGGGTTGGTGGATGATTTGCTACAGGTGGCGAGTGATGATGCGCTTGGACGCAAATTGCAGGATATAAAACTCATTGGAAAATCAAAATGAATACGGAAGTTTATGTATTTGCCGATTGGGAAGAATTTGCAGAACCTGCCTTAGTCGGCACCCTGCGCTCGGCCATTAATAAGGGCAAGGAGCATTTCAGTTTTACTTATGATGAGGCTTGGCTGCAATCCTCATTCGCGCAAAAAATTGACCCGGATTTACATCTTTATTCGGGCGAACAGCACAGCATTGACTCCAATAACTTCAGAATATTTTTAGATTCCTGCCCCGATCGTTGGGGCAGGCTGTTAATGAAGCGTCGCGAGAATTATCTCGCTCAACAACAAGAGCGCCGTCCGCAAGTACTTAATGAAATAGATTATCTGCTTGGAGTACATGACCTTTATCGCCAGGGAGCTTTACGATTTAAGCGCGACCTGACTGGTGATTTTCTCGATAACGATCAACGCCTTGCTGCACCGCCACTTTCATCACTGAAAGAACTTGAATACGCCGTGCGACAACTAGAGGACAATAACAGTGATGACCCGGACTATTTTAAATGGTTGTACATGCTTATGTCCCCAGGTTCATCCCTTGGCGGCGCCAGACCAAAGGCCTCTGTTATTGATGATGCAAAGCAATTGTGGATAGCGAAATTTCCCAGCCGTTATGATGACTACGACATTGGTGCCTGGGAATATCTTGCCTATCAACTCGCGCTAAATGCCGGCATTCATATGGCGCCCTGTCGGATCGAAAAATTTAATAGTCATCACCATACTTTTTTAACACAGCGATTTGATCGAACCACGACAAGTCGTTTGCACTTCACCTCCGCCATGACCCAACTTGGCTATTACGATGGAGATTACGAGGCGAGTTATTTGGAGTTGGCCCAGCTCCTCACCGAGCAAGGCTCCAATACCAAACAGGATTTGGAACAATTATGGCGTCGCATTATTTTTAATATCGCTATTTCCAATACCGATGATCATTTGCGCAACCACGGTTTTATTTATCGCAATGGTGGCTGGATTCTGTCACCGGCTTATGACCTAAACCCGACAACGCCTGCTACCGGGTTACACTTGAATATTACCGATGACGATAACCGTCTTGATTATGAATTGGCGATGAGTGTTATCGATTTTTTTCAATTAAAGAAAGGCACCGCAGAAGCAATAAAAACCGATGTATTAAGTAGCGTCGGCCAGTGGAAAGTAGTAGCCACTACAATTGGCATTAGCCGTGGAGAGCAGCAACTTCTAGCAGCGGCGTTTAATGTATAAATACGCCTTAATCCGCCCGCAAATTTACATGATGAATGGACTTAAACATTATGAAAACCCCTGGTTTTTGTTTACTAATCCTTTTAATAAGCTCAATCGCTGGATACGCATGGAGTAAAGATAAGGTGGATGCTGAACATTTATTTGAAAAAGACCTGCAACAACGGAATATTGCCTTTAAGAAATGGGAAGATGGATTTTATGAAGTCAATGCGCACGGTGGTGTAAGTCATATTTCATTGGATAATGTGAAACGCAACTTTCTAAGGGATGGAGACCCGGACGTTATTCATCGGTTTGTTGAAAGTATCCTGCAGAAGGTTGATGAACTACCTGCTTGGGATAAGTTGAGCTTACATATTTATCCCTCGCTTGAACCTTTAGA
>JAGKXA010000161.1 GCA_021151615.1 Cellvibrionaceae bacterium
TGTTGGTTTTCTTGCATGCTCGGGCCGAAATATAAATCAGGGTTGATGTGGCGGTGATTGTTTTATTTGCTGCAAATTATTTATGGTATGGATGATTTTGCAAAATACTGCTGGCCCGATACAACTGTTCAATCACTAAAATGCGCACCAGTGGATGCGGTAAGGTCAGTGGTGAGAGCGACCATTTGACCGAGGCTTTTTGCACGCACGCCGGCGCTAATCCATCCGGTCCACCAATTAATAATGAGTAGTTGTTGCCGCTCATTTTCCAACTCGCGAGATTTTCCGCGAGTTGTTCAGTACTCCAGGGCTTACCTTTGACCTCCAGCGCAATGACTTGTTCGTCTTTGCCACCTTTTTCAATTGCCGCGAGCATAGCTTCACCTTCCTTTTCCATGGCTTTGGCGATGTCACTATTTTTGCTGCGCTGGGCGAGCGGTAATTCCACCATTTCCACGGTGAGATCGCGCGGCATACGCTTGGCATATTCCGCGTAACCTGCTTCAACCCAGTCGGGCATTTTTGTGCCTACGGCGATGATTCTTATGCGCATTCGGTGATTTCTTTCTGACACCGCATCGCACAACCGTAACGCTATGCCGGACTCGCCGTAAACCCATCCCTGGGGGCTCATCGTCGACCGCTGGGCGGGCCTGACAACAGGTAAACCTGTTGTCGTTCAGCTGCGCGCAAAACATGTTTTGCAAACGCTTGCTTCACCCAGTCTCCGATGGTCCGTCATAGCGTTACGGTTGCACAATGCTCATCAGTAAACGATCAGATTCTGTTAGCAGGCTTCATCGACCAGAGTTTTTCCAACTCATAGTAATCGCGTGTTTCCTGTTGCATCACGTGCACCACGGTATCGCCAAAGTCAACCAACACCCAGTCACCGGTTTCAAGGCCTTCAACACCCAGTGCACGAAAACCGGCTTTTTTGGTTTCTTCTACCAGGTTCTCCGCCAATGAGCGCGAGTGACGGCTAGAAGTACCGCTAGCGATAATCAATGTGTCCATCACATCGCTGAGTTCGCGCACATCGAGCGTGACAATATTTTTGCCTTTGAGGTTTTCAAGGGCTTCGATGATCGCTTTATTTAAATCAGACATTCAGTTACCTATTTACTAAAAAAAACTAACCATAAAATTTATTAAGACCGGTACAGCCCCTGCGCGCGGATGTAACTCCATACCGCATCGGGCACTAAAAACTGCGGCGATTCTCCCGCCTGGATTTGCGCGCGAATTTCCGTGGCGGAAATTGGCAACAGACGCTGTTCCAATATCACCAGCTTGCCTGCTGATGCAGTGCGAATTGCATCGACACCCGCGCGATGTTGTGCAATCAAATCTGCCACCGGCCCTTGTGTGGGCATTTCCCAACCGGGGCGAGCGATAACCACCAAATGCGCAAGTTCAATTAATTCCTGCCAGCGATGCCAGCTATCGAGCCTGGCAAAACTATCCATACCCATACACCAACTCAGGCTCACATCTACACCCAGTTCGGTGCGCAGTTCACGCAAAGTGTCATAAGTGTAGGAGGGGTTTTCGCGTTGCAGCTCGCGCGAATCCCAGCGCAACTCTGCACAGTCGGCCAATGCCAGTTGCAACATTTTCAACCGCTGTTGCGCATCTGCCCCGGGCGATGCGCGATGCGGCGGTATGTAACAGGGCAATAACCGCATTTCATCCAGCGCCAGCCGTTGTTTTAACTCCAACGCAAGGCGCAAATGCCCGAGATGGATCGGATCAAAGGTGCCACCGAAAAAACCCAGGCAATGGGGCTTAGGTGCGGATGTGTCCATCACCAAACACTACCCATTTTTGCGAGGTCAGCCCTTCCAACCCTACCGGGCCACGCGCGTGGATCTTGTCGGTAGAAATACCGATTTCCGCACCCAGGCCGTATTCAAAACCGTCGGCAAAACGGGTGGAGGCATTCACCATGACTGACGCAGAATCCACTTCGGTAATAAAGCGGCGCGCGCGGGTGTAGTCTTCACTCACGATCGCATCAGTATGTTGCGAGCTGTATTGGTTGATATGCGCAATAGCTTCATCCAAACCGCTCACCAATTTGATCGATAAAATCGGTGCGAGATATTCAGTTGCCCAATCTTCTTCAGTCGCGACATTCGCCGAAATAATTGCGCGCGTTTTGTCGTCACCACGCAACTCCACACCTTTTTCAGTGTAGGCAGCGGCGAGACGTGGCAGAATTTGCGAGGCAACCTGCTCATGTACCAGCAAGGTTTCCATCGCATTACACACGCCATAGCGATGGGTTTTTGCATTCATGGAAATAGTAAAAGCTTTATCCAGATCGGCTTTATCGTCGATGTAGACATGGCAGATACCATCGAGGTGTTTGATCACAGGCACCTTGGCATCGTTGCTGATGCGCTCGATCAGCCCTTTACCACCACGGGGAACAATCACATCCACAAACTGCGGCATAGTAATCAGCTCTCCCACTGCCGCGCGGTCAGTGGTCTCGACCACTTGCACGACTTCTGCGGGCAAACCAGCGGCTTTCAAGCCCGCTTGCAAACAATTGGCGATAGCGCGATTGGAGTGAATTGCTTCACTGCCGCCACGCAAAATCGCCGCGTTGCCGGACTTTAAACACAGACTAGCGGCATCGATAGTTACGTTGGGGCGGGACTCATAAATAATCCCCACCACACCCAAAGGCACGCGCATCTTGCCGACCTGGATACCGCTGGGGCGGTAGCTCATATCGGTGATTTCACCGCAAGGATCAGGCAGTGCAGCCACCTGGCGAAGGCCTTCGATCATGCCATCGATAGTGGTTGGCTTAACAGCCAGGCGGTCAAGCATGGCGGCATCCAGACCATTAGCCTTGCCGGCCGCCAAGTCTTTCTGGTTTTCAGCCACCAGAGTAATGCGCGATCTATCCAGCTCATCGGCAATCGCCAGCAGTGCTTTGTTTTTCAGCGCAGTCGGTGCGGCAGCAATGATGCGGGAAGCGGCGCGCGCTTTTTGGCCGAGGCCAGCCATGTAGTCTTTAACGTTATGCTCTTTAATACTTAAGTCAGATTTGGATGCAGACATGAAACAACCTGTGCGGGAAAGCCCAAAATGCAGTTTGGAAAAAATGGCCGCGATTATAACCCGAGTTGCACCATAAATTGGCGCATTTACGGGCTTTATTTCCACCGTCCACGCAATTTAAGGCGAGTTAAGGCAATTGCGATCTGGCGCACAATAAAACACGCCCGGCTTTCAGTTTGAATTCAGTTTGCAAGGACTAGTCTGGAATCAAGTTAAACCACTACAGCAACCGCTGCATTAACCCCACGGAGATACCATCATGAAGCGCTTGTTACTCATCAGCACCCTGGCCAGCATCAGCCTGCTGCTGGCTAACAATGCGTTCGCCGATCGCGACTATCACGGTCATGGCCACCATAAACACCACCACAAGCACCATCATCACCACACAGTCCATCACGAGCGAGTGGTGGTCTACGAGCGCGATTACTATGCCCCTGTGACCGACGTTCGCCCGATTTATCGCGAAGTGGCCGTGGATGTACCACGCGAATCCTGCCAGGTTGAAACTGTGGCTTACCGCGAGCGTCAGCGCGGTGGTGACTCCTTCCAGGGCACAGTGGTCGGCGGTTTGATCGGTGCAGCGATTGGTAAAGAAATTGGCAATAGCGGCCATGCGACGGCTGCCGGTGGATTGATTGGAGCCGCAATCGGTAACGATGTTGCCGGCGGTGGCCGCACAGTGACACGTTATGAAGACCGCGAAGTTTGCTCCACTCAATACCGCACTCGTTATGAGCGCCAGTTGGTGGGTTATGAAGTGAACTATTTGTACGGTGGCCGGATTTACCAGACCGAAACCCGTCATCATCCTGGTGACCGCATTCGTCACAGATAAGTGGTAATAAACAAAGCATTTTCGAAAACCCCAAAGGCCAAATTGACCTTTGGGGCAACAGCAGCGATAGTGAAGGCATAAATCTTGTTGGATCAAGTATTGCCGGACCCAGTAGTATGAAGTCGTTAATTCATCATTTCGCCAAGTTATGCACCTGCACTGCCAGCGGATTGCTGGTCACTTCGCTACTCCTTATTACCCTGACTGCGCGCGCCGAACCGGATTTGCTCGACGGCGATATGGGCTTATCCGCTAGCAGCCCCGCCAACAGCATGGTCGATAGCGGTCGCATCAATAACGACACCATTCCCTCCGAACCACCCCCACCGCAAATCACCCCGGCCCAAGCCGCTGAACTGGTACGCCGCTCAACGGGCGGACAGGTGATGAGCGTAAACAGCCAACAAACCGAGAACGGTGTTATCTATGGGGTCAAGGTGTTAAATTCAGGCCGGATGAAAATTGTTCGCGTCCACGGCCAGACCGGTCAAATTATCAATAACTAGTTGTTTCTACTCACCCAGCACGGACAGACACTGACTATGCGAATCCTGATTGTTGAAGACGAAAAGCCGCTGCGCGAGCAGATCCAGAATCTGATGGCGGCCGAAAAATACGCCTGCGATGCCGCCGCCGATGGCCGCGAGGGATTATTCCTGGGAACCGAATACGACTACGACCTGGCGATTATCGACCTGGGCTTACCGCTGCTGGACGGCTCCAACCTGATCAAACAACTGCGTGCCAAAGCGCGCAACTTTCCAATCCTGATCCTGACCGCACGCGGCAATTGGCAAGACAAAGTGGAAGGCCTTGAAGCTGGTGCCGACGACTACCTTACCAAGCCCTTCCATCCGGAGGAATTGCGCGCACGCATTCACGCATTGCTGCGTCGCGCCAGCGGACATGCCTCCTCGGTCTTGCGCTACGGCCCTATTTCCATCGACACCAGTGCCAAGCGCGTATTTCGCGATGAAGCAGAAGTGGAGCTCACCAGCTTCGAGTACAACACCCTCACCTATCTGGCGATGCACGCCGGCAAGAATATCTCCAAGAGCGAGCTGACCGAACATCTCTACGCGCAGGATTACGACCGCGACAGTAATGTGATTGAAGTGTTTGTCGGGCGCTTGCGCAAAAAACTGGATCCGGAAGGCACGCTCAACCTGATCACCACCCAGCGTGGTCTTGGTTATCGTTTTAACCTGGACAAGCAGTAGGCGTGGGCGCACGTTTCAGCTCTATCGCCTCGCGCCTGCTGCTGGCATCCGCGCTGCTGTTGCCGCTATTTTTGGGGTTAACCGGCTTTTTTCTTGATCGCGCCTTTGAAAACAGCCTTGAGGTTGCCGAGCGCTCGCGCCTGCGCGGCCATGTGAATTTGCTGATGAGCGTGGCCGAGCCGGAAACCAAAAACGGCCGGATTACAGGCTTACGCATCACCTCAGTCACCCTGAGTGAAGCAGATTTTGAGCATCCCAATTCCGGCCTGTACGGCTACATTTTTGATGGTAAGGAAAGAGCCGTCTGGCATTCAAACTCAGCCGCGCTCACCAATCCTCCGGAGTATAAAAAAATCGCCAAAAGCGATACGCCGGGCAAGATGCTGTTCAGCGAGAAGTTACTCGATAACAAACGCCATTTTGTCGCCCGCTATACCGTGAATTGGGAAGACGCCAAAGGCAGCCCTACCCCCTTCCACTTTGTCGTCATCCACAGTGCTGAAGAATACCTGGCCGAACTCAGCGCCTATCGCAGCGAACTCTGGCGTTGGCTGGGCGCTGCGGGGATATTCCTGTTAATTGCCCAAACCCTGATTCTACGCTGGGGTCTGCGGCCATTGGGGAAACTCGCCGTTGCACTCAAGGCGATGCAAAGTGGCGACACCAGCAGTATCGAGGGCGAGCACCCCAAAGAGTTGCAACGTATTGTGAGCAACTTAAACCAGGTGCTGGATCGCGAACAATCGCTACGCCAGCGTTACCGCAATAGCTTGTCAGATCTGGCTCACAGCTTGAAAACACCGCTGGCGGTATTGCAAAGCAAAATCAACCAGTCACCAGACCCGGACAATGAGTTGAGCGAACAGGTCGCACGTATGAGCCAGGTAGTGACCTATCAATTGCAGCGCGCGGTATCCAGCCAGCAAAAAGGAACCTTTCGTCGAACCCGGATCGAACCTATCGCCCAGCGCCTGTTTGCCACCCTGCAAAAGGTTTACGCCGAAAAACGTATGCAACAGGAACTCGACCTCGCCCCCAACTCGCTGGTAGCGGGTGACGAACAGGATGTGATGGAGCTGGTCGGCAACCTGCTGGAAAACGCCTTTAAATACGGCAAACAGCAAGTGCGCATGTCCAGCACGATTGAAGGCTCACAGTTGTGTATCGATATTGAAGATGATGGCCCCGGTGTCCCCGAAGACCAGCGCGAGCGCATTCTGGAGCGAGGGCAGCGGCTGGACACCAGCATCCCAGGCCAAGGTATCGGCCTTTCGGTTGCCGCCGAAATTGTCCGTAGCTACGAAGGCGACATACGGATCACCCGCTCTGACCTTGGTGGTGCCCGCTTTAGCATTCTGCTCCCAATGACACCAGATACCGATTAACCGCTCAATTAACGCATTACTTTATTTGCCACGCATTCTCCATTCAGCAGGCTTGTAGCGCTTATAACCATTAGCGCAAAAATCTGCGGCTTTGTAAGCCATAGCTCACACAAGAACTAACATCGCCTCACAAAACGCAGTGATTTATGCGACTACAACTTTTTTGCCTGTCCCCCGATACTGACACCATCAAATAGCGCCTTTTGAACGGGGCCAGGATAACTCGCCAGGGATGGTATAGCGGTTTCAACACTAACTATGCTAATCATGGGAGCGAGAAAAATGTCATCCAGGACGTGTATTGCTGTAGATTCAACCTGCGACTTGCCGGCAAAATTTATTCAACAGCACAACATCGAAGTGTTGCCGATTTACATCAACCATGCCAAAGGCCAGGAACTGGATTATCGCGATCCGGAAACCATGCTCAAGTTTTACAAAAATCACTCGCGTGATGTGTATGGTTTGGCGCAATCAGATCCACTGTCGGTCAATGACATGACCAACATTTTAAAAGAGCGCCTGCTACCAAAATATGATTTGGTGCAAGTGGTCACCATCAACAGCAAAAAAAGTGATGTATTCAAACGCGTTTCCGAAGCCGCATTGGTGAACGAACCCAAATTCCGCGAAATGGAGAAAAATGAAGGTCGCGCGCCCTTCCGCATTCGCCTGTACGATTCCATGTCCATGTTTACCGGTCACGCGCTGCTGGTTTACGAATTGGTAAAACGCATTCATGTGGATAAATTGCCACTGAATAAATCCATTCGCGAAATCGACAATATGCGCGATCAGGTTTATGGCTATTTAATTCCGAACGATCTTTCCTACATGCGCGAACGTCGCCATTTGCGCAAAGGTGATAACAATATTTCCTGGATTAATTTCAAACTGGCCAGCGCCTTGAACTTGCGCCCAATCGTACAATTGCATCGCGGCGAAACCGATAAGATTGATACTGGCAAAGGTTTTTTAGGTGCGCTGGAAAAATTGTTCAACCACGTTAAAAAACAAATTCAACAAGGATTAAGCAGCGAAGTTATCGCCATGAGTTATGGTGGCCTGCTGGAAGAAATCAAAGACGAACCTATCCTGGTAGAGTTCCGCGAATTCTGTAAGCAACACAACATTAAAACCATGTTGTCGATGATGAGTATGACCGGTGCAATTAATGTAGGGCCAAAATCTTTCGCCCTGTCGTTTGCTACTGAGAAAGATTTGGTTTGATCTTATCGCCAAACTATTACCGCCTAACAAAAGACTCCCGCCAGTTACCTGTCGGGAGTTTTTATTTTTACGAAGTGAAGTACGAAAAATTACAACGACTCAAGGAACTTGAGCAAATCATTGCGCTGCGTTGCAGAGGCTGCTTTATAGGCAGCCTGACTTGCTGCCGCTTCACCGCCGTGCCACAAAATCGCCTCATTGATATTGCGCGCGCGACCATCATGCAACAAACGGCTGTGGCCATTCACCGCCTCTTCCAGCCCCAAACCCCAGAGTGCCGGTGTGCGCCATTCGCGATTCAACGCGGCATTATTCGTTAAACGATCACTCAAACCTTCGCCCATATCGTGCAACAACAAGTCGGTGTAAGGCTTGATAGTTTGCCCGCGCAATTCCGCCAGTGGATGGCCGTAATCCGTCGCCATGCTCGGTGTATGGCAACCGGCACAACCCAAATTACCAAACAGCTGTTCACCGCGAACTACATCGGCATTATTAACGGTTTCGGCACGGCGCGCCGGAGCCCCAAGTGCTTGCATATACACAGTCAATAAACTCACCCGCGCTTCGCTCAGTTCAATACCATTGGGGCCAGCGTTGCGACAAGCCGTTTGATTGGCGCCGCATGCAGGGCCTTGCAAAATACTCGTGCTAACACCTATGTCTTCATGCAATGCATCAGCGGTAAATTGTTCCAGAGTTGCAACAGAAGCTTTCCAGCCGAAACGACCAATGCGCTGCTCACCGGTTTTCAAATCACTCACCTGATTTGCGCGACCAGAAATTCCATCGCCATTGCTGTCATTCGGATCGTGTCGCTGCAACAACACAGCTTCAGGAACCGCCTCCAATAAACCAAGGCCAACTATGGTTTGCGCCATGCGCGGCGAGAAATTATTCACCGCACCGCCGGCATTATCGAGCACTTGCACTGAATAATTCGGCACTTGTAATTGATAGGCAGTACCATCATTAAACGTTCCCGCCACATTGGTGTAACTCACATTGGTAATTGCTTCTGCCGGCACACCACCATTGCGCGATTGCGGCTGCAATACTTTGCCAAAATAATTGTGTGGCAATGCATTGCCATTCGCATCAGTCGCACCTGAACTCACTTTCACTGCCATGCTATTCGGTAATTGCCCGGCAACGGGTGCCTGGCCGCGACCATTATTGACATGGCAACCGACGCACGAATTATTAATCGTCAAACCCGTAGAAAGATTTGCCAATTCGGTGAAATCCGGATTGCCCGCTTCAAAGTGTTTTCCCGTTACAAAATCGGTGTGGAAAATACGGCGACCATTCAAGAATTGATTGTGTGTTTCCCAGCGAATATTCAAGGCTTCACGGAAAAATGCCGTCCACAAATGCGAATGGCGATCCACAATAAACGGACTCGCGGCAGTCGGTGCATATTCAATCACCTGATCAGTAAAGGTTTGATTACCTTCGCGATAAGTGACAGTCGCATTATTGGCCGGATTGTTAATCAAATAGGAAGGTTTTTGATAGCCTTTGGCGATTGCCTGTGGTGAGCGAATCGATTGATAACCGGGCGCGCCGGAATCTGCCAACACACCGGATGTACTAATCACATCCGCCTGCGCAATACCTTTAAATGCGCGCACCGGAGCAGCCGTCGCCGCACCACCGGACGATAACTTCGCGTTCAACTCGTCGTTATTCACGATATACAAACCGGGGCTACCCAATTTGATGCGGAAAGTATCGGTGTAATACACACGTTGCGCACTCACGCGCGGGTCGGTATCGGTGAAGCCAAGCCATTGCTGGAATTCAAAATCGTAGAACTCACCGGTGCGCAAAGTGGTTTGGCCTTCGCGCTCACCAGGAACAAAACGTGTGCCTGTGCAGCGCCACAGCTCGCCTTTACCCGTTGCAGGATCCGCAGTGCGGATACGGGTAAAGCCGCCGTTATCGCCAAAGTAGGAACGATAAGGGTTGAACAAACTTTTGCGGCAGCCAATATCATTGAAGTTGGCGTACTCAGGCTCATAAAAAATTTCTACGCGCGATTCCCCTTTGGGCGTGTGATCGTGCACTTCAAATTTAAAGGTGCGATGCTCGTGATAGAAAGACGGGAAGGTATAGAAAATATCCTCCGCTTCATGGCGGGCACGCGCACGGCCGCTACCGAAGGTCACAATGGTGCCATCGGCTTCAATACGCCAGTTGCGTGAAATTTCCGGCGTGGATTGATTCGGGTACAAGGGCTTGTAAGTCACATTCACCGGAATGCTGACGGAACTCGCAACGCCAACAGAAGAAGATGAACGACCGGAAGATGCCACCACAGCGCTACTGCTGGGCGCAGCACTGGTCGTCGGTGTGCTGCCAGCCGCACCACCGGAGCCATACACTTTCAATTCGATGATGGAGTAACCCCACTGGTTACCTGCACTGCGCGCCGTTCCATAAATACGCAAGTAGCGATAGGAGCCGTTTATCGTAATGGTATCGGTACGCGCACCAAAGGTACCGCCAGTAGGCGATGCAAGCGTGGTCCAACTGGTGTTGTTAGTGGAGCCTTGCACATCGTAGTTGGCCGCATTCGCCGCCTCCCACTCGATGACTACCGAGCCCAGCGTTTTCGCCGAGCCAAAATCCAGGCTGATCCAGGCAGGATCTACCGCATGAGTAGACTCCCAGCGCG
>JAGKXA010000162.1 GCA_021151615.1 Cellvibrionaceae bacterium
CCATAACACGACCCGACTGGCTGGTGGGCTGCAGCTGTTTCAGCACCGTATTAAGTTGTTTTTCCGGATCAACCATGCGCCCTTGCGGAATAACTCCACGCGCTGCTGCTTCAATTTGTTGACGAATTTTTAAATTCTCGCCGCTCAATTTTTGGATTTCGAAAACCATAGTGCCGAGATAAACCAGCGCGCACACGCCCGCAAAAATCGCAACGGATTTCCACAGCTTCCACCAGCGTTCAATTGGCAAACGCTGCGAGAAATCGCCTTGGCACAAATCAATTGCGCTGTTGCCAAGATCCAGGCTCCAGGCATCCGCCAGCGTCTGGGAACTAATTGATGCTTGTAGTTCGGCGGGAATTACTTCACTCAGCCGCGCGAGATCCGCTTCATTAGCAGCACGCAGATGTAACGAGGGCAGGCGATCCACTCGCTCTTGCGAGGCAAGCAATAATGACAGCGCCATGCGTGCGTGAGCTTCCGCCACACTGAAGCCCAACGTGGGGGCGTAGCGCAAATAAAATTGGCCGTCGTAAAGCCCAAGCGACCAGTGATTGTATACGTCGCCGGCAGCTTCAGCAGCCAAAGGCAATACCTGGGGCGCAGACCAACAGCGAGTAATTTCAATTCCCAAGGTCGCCAGTTCTGCAAATACTGCCTGCAACCAGGTTTTATCGGTGTAGGCCACAACCACGCGCCCATCGGCAGGATTACCTAGCGCGAAATGCAGTTCTTCAACATCACCTACGACCGATTCTTCGAGTTGGAAGGGCAAAAGATTGCGCAGGTGCTTTTTTTCTTTTTCGCTGTATTCCAACTCACGCGTGCTAACACTGGCGCCGGGCAATATCAACCAAGCTGATTGGTTAGTGCCACTGCGTTCGCCCAGAGCCGCGCGCAGCGCTTCACGGTCACCGCTTGCAGCGGTATCCGTTTGCGGCTGGCCATCGGTTCCCAGCCAACACCAGCGAAACCAATCGCCCAGGGTTTTGCCATCGGTGGAGCTATCTACAGAGAGCAGCAATTGCATGGACATAATTTGCTCTGATCACTTAAGTAAATTGTCGTTATTGATCGATCGTTAGATTTTTGTGGGGATTCAGATTTACTCAACCAATTCGGTTTCGCCATCCTCATCCTCCTCTTCCTCGCCCCGGCGCACAGAGCTGGGCAATTCATATACATCTTCACGCTGGATTGCCTTGAGCGTTGGACGCCCCTGAAAATCGTCGCGCGTCATCAGGCTGCGCATACTGCGGCGCTGCTCAACCAGCTGCACTGTAGCGTTAAGCCAGAAAAATGTGGCTTTTACGTTAAGCGCCTCAACATTTTTACCGGGAAAAGCCGTCTGAATTGACGCCTGCTCAGTAAACCCGGTTTCAGGACGGGCGGTAAAAATCTGTTTAAGATCCGACTCGGGTGCGGGCGATAAAGAATTGCTGTCATTGATCGTTAACAGCAGGTTATTAATCATTTTCGTCCCGCGTATCACCGGCTCCATCGTATTAATATTCATGCCCACGCCAGGTTGGGGCAACACCGTGATAAACGGCATTAAACGCAATACCAGTTGTGGGTTTTCATGAAAACCGCGAATCAAACGCAGCTCATCGACTGATTTAAACGGCGCATTAGCCGGCATATAGGGTTCGGGCATACTTTGATAAAAATTCGACTCAGCACCGCCTTGGCCGGATTCGTTTTCATCCGCATCAATCCAGTCCACCACCGCTTCCAGCAAATACTCTGCCTGATCCTGCCCAAGCGGTATGTCCGGAAAGGTTTGTAATAACCGGATAAAACGCCGCTGCTGCTCCGAGGTATAGCGTTCAGGGCTACCCATTGGCTTATCACCGACCAATGGAGAGGCTAAATCATTCAGGTTGAGCTGGGTGGTAGCATCGACCAATTGCGCAACGCCGGAAACACCCTCATCCTCAATTGGAAACTGCGTATCCCAACCCTCACCCAGAAAATCGGTCGCTTGATCGCGATCCACTTCGGCAAACATCAACTTCGCCACTTCTTCCGTGCCTTCCAAAAAGGCCCGCGCCTGGGCGCCATGCCAGCGCGCTTCGGCACGCGCCAAGCCCAACTGGTATTGCGCTGCAAACTTGATACTCAAAGCGGCCACCAGAGCGACAATAAGAAGCACCAGCACCAGCACAGTGCCGCGCTGCGCTCTATTGCGGCGGCTGGAATTGCTCTGGCAAGGCAAACAAGCGCGCAATTGTTCCTACCCCTTTGAATTGAATCGTAATTTCTATCGCCAGGGGCAAGCCCACAGCACCGGTGGTTGCATCTGGCCAATCCTGCAACCAATCGTCAGTAAATTCACGGCCTTCGAGCGCGCTCTTGCCACGCGAGGCTATAGCCCCCTGATGCAGGAAGCGAATTTGCACGTCTTCTACACCTTCCAGCAGCAACTGGTGCAGCCCATCATCCTCTTCCAGATCCACATCCGCCAACAGGAGGTTGTATTCCGGGGCAAAGTCGCGCCAGAGTTTTCCTTCCAACAAGCGATACTCTACCAATTGCAGGTCGCTACGCTGGCGGTTTGAGAAATTCACCCATCCCCTGCGCTTGAAGATCAACAGCACCTGATCCGCATCCTCACCCGATCCATTCAGGCTATCGCCCTTGAATATCCAGGTGCGGTCGTTGCCAATCGGCGGCACTATGTGGCGCAGGTCAGTGCCGATAATCTGCCATGCACGGTCGATTTTATTGATCTCATTCAAGACTTCGTTGGTACGTGTTGCACCGCGATCAGCAGAATCCAGCGACTGAAATGCCATGACGGCGATGATTGCCGAAATCACCAGCGCGATCATTACCTCTAGCAGGGTAAAACCCCGCTGCTGGCTATTGCAGCTGCTGGGTGAATTCAGGATCACTGATATACCCCGTTAACAGCGCCATCGCCGGTTTGTCGTTATCCACTATCGCCCGCCCCAAGGTTGGCCCATCAGCCACCCCTAGCAGCCGTACCGCAATTTCGATGCGCTTAAAGCCCGGCACCGGCAACGTATCCATGGCAATGGTTTTTTGCTGCCACTGCCAGCGAAAACCGGCGAGGTCCACTACCCCGGAATCCTTTTCCGGTACCTTGTAATCCACCAGACGTTTTTGCATTTTTTGTTGGTGCAGCAATCGAATGCGGGTTAACTGGTTTTCTGCCACCCAATAGGCATAGGTTTTATCGCGAATCGCCGCCGAACCATCCAGTTGTGTTATCACCAGAGTGACTAACGCGGGCAAGGCCATTGCCACAATCATCAGCGCGATCATGGCTTCCAACAGGGTAAACCCTGTCTGTTGCCGATTAGTTTGGCGTCGGATAAAGCTCATCGCCCTTTGCGCTCCGCTTCGAGCCGCTCTTCTTCGTTAACCCAATGAATTTCACCGGTCGCATCCAATTTGAATTTCTGGGCTTCCACCTCGTCATCCATATTGGTCTGACTGGCAAAAATGGCTATTTCAGTCTCCGCAGAAGCATCGCCACTGGGGAAAAAGCCAATGACCGGATCCTGGAATTCCAGCTCAGGGTCATACTCCCAAAGCTCTTCATCAATCGTAAATTCAATGGCCAAGCCTTCAGCAATGCAATGGGGCGTTAACTCCGTGAGGTCTTGCCAGGCACGGTCGCGCACTCGGCGCCAGGTGTAACACCACTGTTCCTGCGCATCGACATCCTGCGCCGGGCGCAATTCGGCGAATAAACCGTAGGTTTCACCTTTCAGCACAGCCTGCTCAGCCACGTAGCTGGTTTGTAACATGAACTCGTCGGCTTCCTTGCGCGCCTTATCGGCAGTTGCATTACCGCCGACTGAAATCGAAATAACCCCCACCGCCATACCGATGATAAACACCACCACGATGATTTCGATCAGGGTAAAACCCTGTTGGCGGGGGCTCACGCTCGGCGTCCGTCAATGATTATTCCGCATCCCACACACTGATGTCGGCATTCTGGCCTTCACCACCGCTCACACCATCAGCGCCCAGGCTGTAAATATCGTACTCATGGCCTTCACCAGGACTCATGTATTGGTAGTCATTACCCCACGGGTCCTTGGTGAGGTTATCAATGTAACCAGACTCTTTGTATTGGCGCGGAACGGGCGCGATTGAGGGTTTGCTGACCAATGCTTCCAAACCTTGCTCGGTAGTTGGATAGGTAAAGTTATCGATGCGGTAGAGCTTGAGCGCAGTTTGCAGGGAGCTAAAGTCCGCGCGCGCCTTCTGGATATTGGCTTTATCCAGGTTATCCATCACGTTGGGCACCACAATTCCCGCCAGCAAACCAATGATGATGACTACCACCATGATCTCTACCAGGGTAAAACCCGCCTGACGGGCACTGGCCTTGAGGCCGGACATACGCAATCTCGTGTTCATAGTGTTCTCCTGGAACCTCTTCAAGCAAATGTGTTGATAAAAAATAGCGTCATGACCTAACTAGCTAAGTTTGGTCATTTCGAAAATTGGAGTCAGGATCGCCAATACAATCAGGCAGACTGCTCCACCCATAAAAATGATCGTGGCCGGCTCAAGTAACCCCATGGCCACCCCCAGCATCATTTCCAGTTCCCGTTCCTGATCTTTGGAAGCGTTATCCAGTTGCTGCGGCAAAGTACCATTCGTCTCACCACTGGCCACCAGTTGTACTAACAGGGGAGGGAAATTACCGGTGTTTTCCATGGCTCGACTCAGGCTCATCCCCTCACGCACCGCCGCAGCAACCTGATCACAGGCCTCCTGCAAGATCTTGTTGGTCATCACCTGACCGGAAATATTGAGCGCCTGCAGCAATGGAACACCACTGGCCGATAGCAAACTAAGGGTGGCCGCAAAACGCGCTGAGTTGATCTGTTTTACCAACTCGCCAATTACCGGTAGCTTCAATTGCACTACGTGCCATGCACGCAATCGCTTGGGGTCTTTCATCAGGCGTTTGATCAGGTAATACACCCCAATCAGCACGACAAATAAATACACGCCGTAATTGATCAGAAAATTACTGGTGGCAATCAGGGCTTCAGTCAGCGCCGGCAGTTCGCGCTTACCCTGCTCGAAAATTTTCACCAGTTTAGGAACTACCAACACCATCAGGGCGACAATAACCGCGAGACTTACTACCAGCATCACAATCGGGTAGATCATCGCCATTTTAATGCGTTGTTGCAGCTGCTGGCTGGTCTGGGTGTAATCCGCCAGTCGCTCCAATACCGGACTTAAATAACCGGAGCCTTCACCAGCGCGCACCAGGGCGCGGTACATGTCATTAAATGCGGCGGGATTATCGCCCATCGCCTGGGCCAGACTAAAACCTTCCAGCACGCGAGTGCGCACCTGCAAGACCACACGTTTGACATTGGCTTTTTGCGATTGTTTGGCGGTAGCGTGCAGGGCTTCATCCAGCGGCAAGCCGGACTTCACCAGTGAGGCCAGTTGGCGGGTAATCAAACTCAAATCGCGCACACTGAGTTTCGCAGCGCGCTGACGAAACATCGAAGACAGGTTAAAACTCTCTCCGCTAGTGGCAGCGGGTGCTTCGCCAGTGGCACTACTCACTTCGAGCGGCTTGAGCTTTTTGGCACGCAATTGAGTGCGAATATGCCGCTCGGAGTCGCCTTCCAGAATCCCCTTAACGGTTTTTCCTTCTTCGTTCAGCGCTTTGTAACTGTAGGCACCCATGAGCTATTCCTTAGAGCTGCGTAGTCACGCGCAAGACTTCTTCAATACTGGTAATGCCGTTGAGTACGCAGTTGCGGCCATCATCACTCATAGATGCGCTGTGTTTGCGCGCCTCGGCCAACAACTCCTGCTCACCCGCCTGCTCATGGATCAGGTGACGCAGCCGCTCGGTAATTTCAATCAGTTCATAAATACCCTTACGACCGCGATAGCCCTGATGATTACAGTGCTTGCAACCGCTCGGCGCCGGGCGCCAGATAGGTGTGTCCGCCGGCAGTTTGAGCATATCGCGCTCGGCGTCACTCGGCAGGTACTGCTCCTTGCAGTGAGTACACAGCACGCGCACCAGACGCTGGGCCATAACTACTTCAAGGCTCGATGCCAGCAGGAAGGGTTCAACCCCCATATCTTTCAAGCGCAGCACCGCACCAATGGCGGTGTTGGTATGCAGGGTAGACAATACCAGGTGACCCGTTAAGGATGCCTGGATGGCAATTTCGGCGGTTTCGCCATCGCGGATCTCACCCACCATCACCACATCCGGGTCTTGGCGCAAAATCGCGCGCAGGCCGCGCGCAAAGGTCATATCTACCTTGGCATTTACCTGGGTTTGGCCGATACCGGGCAACAGGTATTCCACCGGATCTTCAATGGTGAGGATATTGCGGCTGCGAGTGTTGATATGACTCAGACTGGCATAAAGCGTGGTGGTTTTACCCGAACCTGTAGGGCCGGTTACCAGAATAATCCCGTGAGGTTTGATCAGGTTTTTGGTCAGGCGTTCATACACCTGCGGCGGCATTTGCAATTGCTCCAAACGCAACTGGCCGGCGGCCTGATCGAGAATACGCAATACAATTCGCTCGCCAAAGGCAGAGGGAATGGTGGACACACGAATATCCACCGCGTGCCCCGCAAGGCGCACGGTAATACGGCCATCCTGTGGCAAGCGTTTTTCAGCAATGTCCAAACGCGCCATTACCTTTAGACGTGATACCAGAACAGGAGCCAGTTCCGCCTTGGGCGACAGAACTTCAGTCAATACACCATCGATACGGAAGCGAACAGAAACACGATCCTCAAAGGGTTCCAAATGGATATCCGATGCACCTTCGCGCACCGCCTGGGAGAGAATGGCATTAATCAGGCGGATAATCGGCGCATCGTCATCGCCGGCCAGCAAGTCGGTGCGGTCAGCGAGATCATCGGCCATGGAGGATAAATCGAACTCGTTACCCAGATCTTCTGCGGCGCGCTGGGCAGCGCCATCGCCACTTTGGTATTCGCGGGTGAGGCGCTTCTGGAAATCCTCGGCGGGCATTTCTTCCAGCTCAAAACCCTGGCCAAGGATACGCTGTAACTCCAGCAGTACATCCAGCGTTAAACCGGGTTTGTGCAAAACGCGCGGGCGGGTACCTGCACCCACATCTTCCAGCATAACGCCATGGGCAGACGCGAAACTGAACGGCAGGCGCTCAAACGCCTGCACTTGACTTGATGAGTCTTCATCCCCAAGTGGCAAATCAGCTCCCAGAGTAGGCTCCAGTACTTGCTCGCTCACGATTTATTCCCCTGCCTGGGTATTTGCAGGTTGCTGGCTATTTTGCTGGAATTCGCGAATTTTCTTTTCCCATTCCGGCAAGACAGGGACATCACTCTTATTCATCAAGATACCGCGATTGCGCTGGAACTGAACCTGCTGGTCACGTAACGTACGATACTTCTCAGCAGTAGCTCCTGTGAGCACCTCATCAGTGCGGATAATCGTTGGCTTCAGGAAAATCAACAGGTTGGTTTTGTTCTTCTTAGCCCCTTGCGAGCGGAACAAGTGGCCAAGCACCGGAATGCTACCCAATACCGGCACACGGCTATCACTCTTATCAACCTGATCCTGAATCAAGCCGCCCAACACCACTGTCTGGCTATCACCCGCAAGGATCTGGGTTTTGATTTCACGCTTGCTTGTCGTAGGTCCATTAGGTGAGGATTCAGAACCACCAAGCACCGAAGAAATTTCCTGTTCAATATCGAGAACAAGGCTGTCGCCTCCGTTGACGTGCGGAGTTACCTGCAACTTAATACCCACGTCTTCGCGGTTTACGGTGTTAAATGGGCTTGAGAATGAGTTGTTACCACCGGTAGTAGACCCCGTCATTCCGGTGTAAGACCCGGTAACAAACGGCACCTGCTGCCCCACCAGGATAGATGCTTCGCTATTGTCAGTGGTTAACAGACTTGGAGTAGAGAGAATATTGCTGGATTCTGTCGTTTGCAGCAGTTTGAGCACACTCAAAAAATCGACATTTTTACCCAAGCGACCCACACCAAATATGGGGGATTTGGCTGAGACTATACCCGTCGCCAAGCCCGCCAGAGCATCATTATCGCTGGGGCTTTCCAGCAAGTTGAGTGCCGGCGCTGCCACACTGCCAAGACCGGAACCGGGAGAAAAACCACCAAAACCGGCATCATCCGCCTGATACATCCACTCAATACCCAGCTCTTTCTGATTTTTGCCGGTAATTTCAACAATAATCGCCTCAACCAAAACCTGGGCACGACGGATATCCAGGCTATCGACAATCGACAGCAGGGTATCCATGGTTTCCACATCAGCAGTGAGCAACACCGAGTTGGTTGCCTCATCGGCTTGAACTGCGGCTTGGGTTGCATTCGCTGGCGCACCCTCGGCTGGTTTGCCACCACCAACACTCTGCAACATACCGGTCAACACCTTGGCAACCTCTTCCGCCTTGGCATATTTCAGGTAGATCACGCGCACGTTGTTATTGCGGGTTTGTGGACGATCCAAATCATCAATCAGCAATTTGAGACGCTGGCGAGTCAAATCATCACCACTGATGACTACTGCGTTGGTGCGCTTGTCTGCCACAATTACCGGCGGAGAGGTAGTCATACCACGATTGGGATCCGGCTTTTCCAATTGACTCAACATGGCCACCACATCGGCCGCGTTAGCGTATTTCAATGGAATTACATCGGTATGGGTCATACCGATTTTATCCAACTGAATCACCAATTCATTCATGCGCGCAACGTTGGCGCGGGTATCGGTAATAATCAGGGCATTGCTGGGTTCATAGGTGGTCAAATGTCCATACTGCGGAACCAGGGGTCGCAAGGCTGCCAGGATTTTTGCTGCACTGGTATTTTTCAGCGGGATCACTTGGGTGATATACAGATCGTCTTTGTTCTTAACGTTATTTTCAGTCGGGATTGGCAGGTTGCGCGCATCGCGGTTCATGACGATACGAACAATATTGCCGCTCTCTACTGCGGTGAATCCATGCACATCCAAAGATGCCAAAAAGAGTTCGTACAGTTCCTTGGCATTGAGCGGCTTGGTATTGATTACCTTGATAGGGCCGCGAACCTTGGGATCGATAATAATAGTTTTCCCGGTGGCACCGGCAATAAACTTAATAACCTCCTGAATATCCGAGTCATTGAAGTTTACTGTCCAGGCCTGCTCACCCGCCGCATTTTGCCCGGCGGGTTCTACCTGGGCCCAGGCGAGATTAACGGTGCCACTGATAATCGCCGCCAGCATCATGCTGGAGATTATTTTCTTATTGTTACGACCATTCGAACGGATCACGAAAACCTCACTTGAGCATTACGTCTAGGTTAACTGTACTGCCACCGCGTCTGATTTCCAGATTCGCCGATGTGGCACTACCCATACTTTTGTATATTTCCATAATCTTGCCCGGGCTACTCAATGGAACACCATTGACGGCAGTGACTATGTCATCAGTCTGCAACCCTAAAGAGTTAAACATCTCCGCATTGCGCCCCGGACGTATCTTGTAACCCACCACTTGACCGTTCTCGCGATAAATACTCATAGCCACTACATCGGCAAGCGTCTTGCCCATTTGGGCCATACTCGCATCACCAGCGGCCGAGGGTACAGGTGAATCAAAACGAGGACTTTTATCTGCAAACACTGGCGGCTGTTGCTGATAAGGAGGATTGGCATAACCACCAGGTGTTGTCCACTCAGATGAAGGTGCAGCAACCGCGGTACCCAGTTTGGCTGCCGGGTCGTCCTTGTACATCCACAGGGATTCAAAGGAACCGTTGTTGTTAATAATTACCCTCAGATCCAGAACCTTGGCGAGTGTTACATTGTTGCCAACTGGGAGGGCATCACCAATCCCATACACATCTGCTCTATCACCTGTTGCAATGATGGCGCGTGCCGCTTTTTCATCATTGCTGGACAATACACCGCGCAAAATCAAATTGAGCTGGGTATCGGCAGCATTATTTTCAATGCCTTGGGTTGCGGGCGCTGGTTGTGTTTCAACGGCGGCCACAGGCTCTGCATTGGTCTCGCCAAAAGGCGCCAGATTTTTAACCTGGGCAATATTGATCACCTCTGCCGCCGCCGGATTAGCGCCAGGCATTGCCGACGCCACTGAGGTAACTGTTGCCGGTGGAATGGCAGGACTGGGTATAACCAGCCAAAATAAGCGTGCCAGGCTGTGACTCAGCCAGATCACGAGCAACAGCACAATCAACCACTGCCAACGCTCCAGCGGTATGCGACTCAAAAAGCCAAAGAGACGCTGCAGTAGCTGCTCTAACTGGGCAGTTCGCTGTGCAAGGGCGGCATTATTTACAAAAGACTTATCTGGCATGAATTTGACTGAGTCCTTCACACTGGGTTTACGACAGGTTCAGCTAGGCAATTATCAGTCGT
>JAGKXA010000404.1 GCA_021151615.1 Cellvibrionaceae bacterium
CCTTTGGCTAACGCCTGGGTGGAAGCGAAATGCCAGGGCGGCTCAGGTTTCGCAGGTCAGGTTAAGACTGATAGCAAGGGCGAGTTTGCGGCAGATGTTCCAGAGATGGATCTTCCCTGTGCATTGCGCGCTGACGTGACCGACCCTTTTACTGTTTACCACAGCCTGGTAGTGAAACCGGGGCGAGTTAATATCACCCCGTTTACCGATCTGGTTCTGACGCTCGCGACTAATAAATTACCTCGTGCTTTTTATTTTGATGTGGCAGTGGCTGAGGTATTGCCGCAGTTGCCAGCAGCGCAAGAGCGGCTGTTGGCAATATTAGCGGCCAACGGTTACAAGCTACCCACCAGCGAATTTAAACCCTTCGATGGCAATCTGGTCATTGGCGATGCGTGGGATTTGTTACTCGATCAATATGGAACTGGTTTGGCTCAAACCTTAACCGCGAGTCATGAGGGGCTGATTTACGATTTGCTGGCGAGTCAAACGCACAGGTTCCCGCTGCCTAATGGCGACCAGGAAATTACTGCTGAAACTTGTTTTAACCCGGTGTTGTACCAGCCAGATACGCAGGTGGTCATAAAACGTTACACGATCAGCGTTGCGGGCGAGGCTATCTCCCAGAATCTGCATGAGTATCACTACGACAATCAGCAGCTGATTGAACAAGGTGACAGCCAGCAATTGTTACAGCGATACCAGGTTACCAGTTGTTTTAGTTCTGACCTTAGTTTGGTAAAACAAAGCTGTTGGACAGGGGTTGGGCACATGCAGCGATTGGTAAACCTGAATATGAAAACTGACTCCGAGCAGTCGTTGGAGTACGAGCAAGATAACTTGCTCAATTCACCCGACCAGGTGCTGCGTGATGGTGTATTCAAGCGCGAGTACTCTCCTGCGGGCAGCCTGGTTCGCTATCGTTTCCCGGCAGGTGTTGAATATAAAGAGACGTTTGAAACCAATCAGGACTCTAAGCTGTTCACGAAATACTCACCCGCCGAAAACCTGTTTGGCACGACCAGCGCCAAAACTACCCGCACGAGTAAATTTGTCGGTATCAAGACACTCAATCGTGGTGGTAAAAGTTACGATGTCTGCGAGTTTAATATTGCCGAACAGAAAACGGTGTTAGCTGGCTCTACCAATCCGGAAACAGCCCCAGGTGATTACAGTTCTAGCTATGTGCAATATTTTTTAGTAGGCGCTGGTGTGGATGTTACCGATACAGCAGTAACCTCAATTGCTATTAATGGTACCGAGGTTTATTCAAACCCCAAGTCGAACCCCTGACAATTCGCGAAAAACGCCGGTGCGTGCACCGGCAAAAACCTGCATTGCAACGCTCATACGCGAGTGTTTTGCCGCATACGGTACCCCCGGCCTGGGCGCAGAGATAATCTGCCCAGGCCATTTTTTCTAGCTCCTGTCATTTATCTTCTATAGTATCCCGGGACAAACGGGGCGCGACCAACCTGGATTAAACTCGCGCACAAGAAGAAATACCGGGGAGCAATAATGAATTTGGTCGTCTTTAATTTTCACGACGTCATACTGCTGATGACAGCCATCTTGTGCTGTTTATTTGCACTATTGCTGTTGGTGACTAATCCGCCAAAAAATACCAGCAACTATTTCCTCGCTGCCTTCCTGATTGCACACGCCTTTATTCCCTTGCATGAGTTGATTCTGTGGGGAGCGGAATTTAAGCACCGGGTGCGTGAACATATTCCGGGTATTTATTTTATCGGTGGCGTTGCCTACTACCTGGATGCCATGCTGCTTTATTTCTATGTGAAGTCGC
>JAGKXA010000405.1 GCA_021151615.1 Cellvibrionaceae bacterium
TCCGGGTAGTCAAAGGTTACACCCAAATAATCTGCTTTGGCTCCACCCTTCATTTGATAAGCATAAGTCAGCTTTAGCCAACCATTAGTTTGCAAACGCCATTCGACTTTGCGTAACTCGCCGTCATACTCAGCACTAACAATTACATCTTGTCCTTCATTGCGGGCTTGAATGGATTTTAATTTTCCATCACCGGTTACCAAACGCGGGCCATTAGCCAGATTAAATTCGTCATCTCCGCGTTTGACAGACTGCAACCTCCCAGTTGATTTACCGAGCACAATTGTTAGTGGCCCATTAGTTAACACATAGCTTGTTGTAGTTTCACTCAGATTGGATAAACCTGCACTGAGGTAACTATGCTGGATAGTGCGTTGCACAATGTTGCTTGCACTCGTTATCATCCACGACCATGTATAAATTTCATTGCCGTTGCGACTGACAGTCACATACAAGGCATCGGCAGATTGCCATTGCTCTGGCAATTTGAGGTCAATAGTCCCTCGCTCACCCGGTACAATAGAAGGCGAATTAATTTTATTGCTATCTATAGATTGAACGTTTTTATTTTTTCCGGGATCAGAAAATTTAACCAAGCGCCACGAAAATTGCAGTTGATTTAAATTGGTAAAGTCAAAACGGTTTTCAACAGCCAGGCTACCCGTAAAACTTGTGGGAAGCTGCTCTTGTTCAGACAAGGGAAAATAAACCGGTGACCATATTTCTTTAATGGCAAAAAAACTGCCTTCTTTTTCACGATAAGGGCCAACGATTCCATCCGGCGCCCTGTTTCCCGCAACATCCATTTTCCCTCCTTGATCGGCACGAACAATACCTTCGTCGGCAAATGCCCAAATGAATCCCCCGGCATTGAGTGGGTTCGCCAGCATCTTATTCCACCAATCATTTAAACCTGCACCCGCACCGCCGTCGTAAAGACCATGAAGGAATTCTGTCGGCATAAATACATCATTACCATTAAAGAATCGCCCCGCACAACAATTCAGCGGTTCGTAGTGCGCGGTATTAATTCCACCGAATACTCCCCAAGGGTGAATAACCGGGCGTTGTTGTAAGTCCCACAATTGGAAATCATCATCCAATTCTGTATTCCAGCCACCTTCATTGCCATTTGCCCAAATAATAATAGAAGGATGGTTGTGATCGCGCAGAATAAGCTCTTTAACCAAAGGCTCACCGGCTGCCGTGCTGTAAGCTTGTTGCCAACCGGTTAACTCATTAATGACATACAAACCCAGCTCATCGGCAACCTCTAAAAAATGTTGATCCGGCGGATAATGAGACATGCGCACTGCATTCATATTCATTTCTTTCATCAAGCGCGCATCGCTGTAACTTAAGGCCTTGCTGGTTGTGCGCCCGGAATCAGGCCAAATAGAATGACGATTCGACCCTTTTAAACGAACCTTCACATTGTTGACATAAAGGCCATCACCCTTGCGTAATTCCACCGTGCGAAAACCAATGATCTGCTCAACCTGATGAATGATCTTTTTGCCGTCTTTTAATTGTAATTCCAGAAGATAGCGCTGCGGATTTTCTGCGTTCCAGGGAATAATATTTTTGATCTGCGCAGACATGGAAACTGGCTCTCCATGTGCAATAGCATTAATCGAAAAAGATTTACCTACCGCCTTTCCATCCAGGGTTTTTATTTGCGCTTGCAGCTGGGAAGCTGTAATAATCTCGCTCAACCATACCTGAATATTGATAGCGCCTGTGTGTTTTGCATCTACCGCGAAACGCTCTATGTGTTCTTTGGGTTTTGCTTCCAACCATACC
>JAGKXA010000406.1 GCA_021151615.1 Cellvibrionaceae bacterium
ATTTTCAAAGGATGTAATAATGAAACCATCTGTTTTTTCACGTTCTTTTGCAGGTCAAGTCTTCTATAAATTTTTGCATTTACTGTGTATTACTTTCGGGTTGATACAACTATCAGGCGCTGCAAATACTTACGCACAAATTCCGTTAACAAACATCACCAAAATAGAAACCGGCTTTTATCATGCTTGTGCAATTAACACTCAGGGCGGCGTTCAATGTTGGGGAAATAACTCACGTAACCAAATTGGCGATGAAAATACCTTGACTCATACTAGGGCGGCGGCTGTTGATGTGTATGGGCTGAGTTCCGGTGTTATTGATGTAGCTGCAGGGATGTTCCATACCTGCGCACTTTTGGAAAGCGGCGGTGTTAAATGTTGGGGGGAAAATATTTACGGCCAACTGGGTAATAATACCCTCTATAAAAGCACGCAACCAGGTTATGTAAATTCACTGACAAGCGGGGTGGTTGCCATTAGTTCCTGGCGTGATCACACCTGTGCGCTTAATGCGGGTGGTGGAGTTGTGTGCTGGGGGGACAATGCATCTGGTCAGTTAGGTGATGGCACTACGACCAATAGATTGGTACCTGTTCCGGTAGTGGGATTGTCGAGTGGTGTGGTTGCTATATCAGTAGGTGATGCATTTAGCTGTGCATTAACTGATGTAGGAACAGTGAAATGCTGGGGGGATAATTACTTCAATCAATTGGGAAGTGGCTCTTCCACCAGCAGTCCGCTTCCTGTTGATGTAGTGGGGTTAACCGGCGTTGCTAAAATTGAGTCCGGTTATTATCACACTTGTGCTATTGGGACGAATCAGCTGGTGAAATGTTGGGGTAGCAACCTGTCCGGGCAACTAGGTGATACGACTACTGACGCACGGACCTCGCCGGTAACTGCCCATTTTGTTAGCTACGATACCGTTGCGTTTACTGGTGGTTTGAGGCATTCCTGCACGATAAAAAATAATGGTGGAGCCAGATGTTGGGGTGGAAATCAGCAGGGTGAGCTCGGCAATGGCAGCCGGCTTTTTTCGGCTACCCCGGTTGGGGTTAATGGATTAGATTCGGGAGTTGTCGATATGTCAGCGGGCTATGAGTTCACTTGTGCCGTTTTAAATAATGGGCAAGTGCGCTGCTGGGGGCGTAATGACTATGACGCATTAGGTGGTGGCGATTCTTACCTAAACGATTACTCGACAATTCCATTGGTAAGTATGCAAGCCTTCTCGCCCTTCATTCGTCAGGTAACCAGAGGGAATGAAGAGGTTTTGGTTAGGTTTTCCCCTCCATTGAATAATACCGGCTACCCGGTAACCAGTTATGTTGTCACCGCCAACCCCGCTGGTGGAAGTGATGCTTATGCGGGTACTGCCGTGAGCTATACCGATACGGGGACTAATGTGATAGAGCGTTTGATAACCGGGTTGTCAAACGGCACTACTTACACTTTTTCTGTTATAGCTTCCAATGCAATGGGGGATGGTTCCCCGTCACCTAACTCCAGGAGGGTAATCCCTTCAGCGGATGTTGTTAGCAGCTCAGCAAGTAATCATAGTGCCTCAAGTTCATCTCTCGGGAGCACAGAGGGTTGTGGTCCTGTAATGCCTATTGGATTCGACGTCTCCTATTCGGGTCAGTTATCTGCTATCGATTGCATTAATGGAATTAGTCGGAGTGGCTATACGGATCGCTACAGTTTTTATGCAATCCCTGGTCAGGTAATAACAATTACCTTGAGATCATCCGAATTCGATCCAAAAATCTTTTTTATGAGCCCCCAGGCTGGTGT
>JAGKXA010000407.1 GCA_021151615.1 Cellvibrionaceae bacterium
CCTTATATGGGTGCGGTGCGGGTAATGTTGGTGAGCGGTGACACAGCCAACGATAAAAAGAAAACCGAAGCCATTACTGCCTACGGCAGCATTGAGAAAACTGTAACCGTTACCCAACCGGTCACGCTCTTTGCGACCTTGCCGCGCGTGCTTGGCCCGGGCGAATCCGTTAACTTGCCGGTGAATGTGTTTGTGAGCGAAGCCAATATTCGCGATGTTGAAATTTCAGTGGAAGCCAATGAGATTTTCACCGTGGAAAAAGGCAGCGCAACACTGAGTTTTAGCGAACCCGGCGATGCGATTGCGAGTTTAAAACTCAAAGTGAATGATCGCATCGGCAAAGGCCATGTAAAAATTACCGCGCGCTCTGGCGATGAATCCGCAACGCAAGAAATTTATATCGACTCGCGCGCTGCCAATCCACCCACCACTGTGTGGGAATCCAAATTATTGCAACCCGGCGAGACTTGGAAATCGCCCCTGCAAGAAAATGGGATGATCGGCACCAACACGGCTAGCCTTGAAGTGAGTACGCTGCCACCACTGAATCTTGAACAGCGTTTGGAATATTTGATCGGCTATCCACACGGTTGTATTGAACAAACAACCTCGGCGGTATTCCCACAACTGCGTTTAGCAAAGTTGGTAAATTTAACCGATGCGCAAAAAGCGGAAATCGAAACCAACATCAACGCCGGTATAAAACGCCTCAGCAGTTTCCAACACGCGACTGGTGGCTTCTCTTACTGGCCGGGCGATGGTTATGTAAATGAATGGGCATCCAGTTACGCAGGCCACTTTTTACTGGAAGCGAAACGCGCCGGTTATTCTGTGCCAAAAACTTTGCTCGATAATTGGGTGAAGTATCAAGCGAGCGCGGCGCGCAATCCGCAAATTAACGGCAATTATTACGATGAAGTGGTGCTGTCTTATCGCCTCTACACACTCGCGTTGGCCGACAAAGCCGAATTGCCCGCAATGAACCGTTTGCGCGAAACATTTAAAACCAATGTGAATAGCAACCAACAAGACTACCGCATGCCTGCGCGCTGGTTACTTGCTATGGCTTATCAACACGTAGGATTAAAAGATGCCGCGCAAGATGTCATGGGCCCAGTCTCCAACAACGTGCCCGTTTATAAAGATGCGGGTTACACCTACGGTTCGGATATGCGCGACCGCGGCTTATTGCTCGCGACTTTAGTGAGCCTTGGTGTGGATAAAGATCTCACCTGGCAAGTCGCTGAACAAGTTGCAAAAGATTTATCCGGCGATGGATGGTACTCAACCCAAAGTATCGCTTGGGGCTTATTAGCGATGAGTGAATTCTCTGCCGCAAATGTGAGCAGCAACGGCGTGAAATTCGCCTATCAACAAGCCGGTGAAAGCAGTTGGATTACGCAAGCCAGCAACAACGCGTTTTTCCGCACCGCGATTAATAGTCCGCAAGTGAGTGTGCGCAACGATCACGACAAACCAATCCGCGTATTGGTAAGCAATCGCGGTATTCCCGCAAACTTGCTTGAAGAACCGAGTAACGATGGCTTGGCAATGAAAGTGGATTTTTTAACGCTGGATAACAAATCACTCAGCGTTGAGCAGTTACCACAAGGGCAGGATTTTGTTGCAGAGGTAACTATCTCTGGCGAGTTCGATAAATTGCTCACCAGCAATATCGAAAATATTGCACTCACTGCTGTCGTACCCAGCGGCTGGCAAATCCGCAACGAACGCCTCGAAGGAGCACAAATGCCCAAAGGCATAGACTACATGGACATCCGCGA
>JAGKXA010000408.1 GCA_021151615.1 Cellvibrionaceae bacterium
AGCAACACCAGAATTGCCAGCGAAGTGCCGCTGGCAATTCTGGTGTTGCTGGTTTTTCCCCTCAGCTATCGCGTCGGCTTCCCACGCCTGATCTGGCGCCCGCCGCAATAAGCATCCCTTTGCAGAAAACATCAATTCCATTTTTTGAGGATGCATTATGAAAGCATTAGCTAAATATGCGCTTATGGCGCTGCTGTGCCTGGGTTCTGTTGCGGTGATGGCAGAAGTGGTTCCCTGTTGTTTGGAATTACTTTGCTGCACTGAAAAAGCACCTTGTTGCGACTAGTGGCTTTTAGGTAAGCTGTCCCCGAACCGCGCCCTGCGGTTCGGGGAATCATTAGTGGGCAGGAATATCTTGCGCCTGCAATCTTCTGCGTTTGTGCACCAACGTCAGCACATACACTGTGTCTTGCTGGATGTAATAGAGAATGCGCCAGGAATAAAGGCTGACTTCACGTAAATTGTCGTCATTAAGTTCAGCGACTTTTTTACCAATTTGCGGATGTTGAAGAGAATGTTCAGCCTTGTTGACCAAGGCCTGGGTGACCGTTTTTGCATTGAGTGGTGCATCCTTGGCGATGTGCTGGTAAATGGCTTTTAGGTCAGCGCGAGCACGGGGAGTCCATTTAATCATTAGTTTCTCACCAGTTTTCCATGTCCTTCAACAGCAGTGCACTATCAATTCCCTGGCCTTCGGCAGCTTCTTGCATACCCTGGCGAATTTGGTTAATCACGTAAAGGCGATACATTATTTCTTCTATATCTGCGTTATCCGGTAACTGTTGAATTGCATCCAGAGCTTCTTGTTTAAGTGATTGGGTTTGCATTTTTACACCTCAGGGTGATGTCGCTACTGCAGTGAAAAGATTGTGGCACGTGACACACAGGCCTTCAACCGAAGGTTTGCTGATTGTTGTCTGGCCAGTTATGCTTCACCCACGTACTTGTCGGTTTAGCTTAATGCCCAAACTCTCTCATCAATTAGCCTTTCTGGCATTCGCACTCTGGTTGCTCGGCAACTGGTTGGGTGCCCATGGCCATTTTTGCTTTGATGGCCAGGAGCCACCGGTGTCGGTGCATATGCATATGCTGGGCGATCACCCGGAGCACCATGCCGATGAAGAGCATCAGGATGCCGATGTGGACTGGTTGCAATCCGCCATCGCCAAGTTAACCAAGCTGGATCAGGGTTTGATTCTGCTGGCGTTAGTTGCGCTGCTGCTGGTACTGCAACCACGGCAGATTCTTATTAGTCGCTATTGCGCGCCTATCCCCATCTCTATTCCCTTCACGCGTCCACCACTGCGCGCACCACCACTCACTGCCTGATTGATTTTTACATGAGCTGCAAGCAGCTCTGATAAATAACTTTGCGCCCAACATGCGCAATAACGGCAGGATTTGTTATGAAAATGCTTTTATCTGCATTGGTTCTGGTAACCAGTGCATCGATCGCCTGTGCGTCTGCGCAGGAAGAGATCAACCTGCAGCAAGCGCTCAGCCTTAGCCTGCAGCAGAATCCGCAACTCACCAGCTACAAGTTTCGCCGCGCGGCATTGGCAGGCGAACAAACTACCGCCGGGTTAAAGCCGGAAACACGTATCCAGTTGGAGGCAGAAAACCTGGCCGGCACGGGTGATTACACCGGTGCTGATGCCGCTGAACTGACCCTCTCATTTGCCTCCATCCTCGAATTGGGCGGCCAGCGCGATAGCCGCCTGGCGGTGACCACCGCGCGCCAGCAGCAACTCGCCAGTGAACAGCGTGTAGCGGTATTGGATC
>JAGKXA010000409.1 GCA_021151615.1 Cellvibrionaceae bacterium
GCTGAGGTCCAAGCCAAAGTGGAACAAGAAATAAAACTTCCTCCGGGTTATTGGCTTAATTACGGCGGAACGTTTGAGCAATTGGAGTCGGCATCAAAACGACTAACGCTGCTGGTTCCACTGACCCTGATCATGATTTTTGCGCTGTTGATGATGACCTTTGGTTCGGCCAAAGATGCCCTATTGGTGTTCAGTGGAGTTCCACTCGCGTTAACGGGCGGGGTTATTTTCCTATGGTTACGCGATATCCCACTCTCCATTACTGCTGGAGTCGGCTTTATCACCCTATCAGGGGTGGCGGTGCTAACGGGCGTGATGATGGTGTCTGCCTTTCGCGATAGCCTAAAGAATGGCTTGGCCATTGAACCTGCCATTCGCGAAGGCGCTATGTTGCGGTTGCGGCCCATCCTGATGGTCGCCTTGGTCGCGGCACTCGGTTTCTTGCCCATGGCACTGAACACCAGTACCGGTGCCGAGGTGCAACGGCCATTAGCCACGGTGGTCATTGGAGGGATTATTTCATCCACCATATTGACCCTGTTGGTACTGCCGGGTTTATACCGTATGGCGTATCGCGGAACACAAAAAGGCCAATAACCTGAACTGTCACCAGCCTCGTGCTGGTGACCACCCCATTCTGGCGCGTTGCAAACCTGGAGCGCGCTTTCGCCCGGAGACTGGAATTATGAAACTGATCACTGCGCTTTTACATCATGTACGGGTAACCGCTGTTATCGATGCACTGAATGATGCGGGTTATCGCAACCTCAACTTACAGGATGTAAAAGGGACTCTCAAACCCTTGGGCGATTTTGAATTGACCTATTCGTCGGAGGCCCGACTGGTAATTTCCGAGGTGCAATTATCACTCCCCTGTGAGGACAGTGAGGTGGAATCCATTACCCGGATTATTCGCGAGGCTGGCCGAATTGGAACCGATGTTTGTGGATGGGTTTATGTGAGTGCTATTGAACAGGCATTACCCATCGGCGGCTCGTAAGCATAGAAGAACGCGCGACTGGAAAATGTATTTCCAGTCGTCTATCGATTCACTACAGGAGAACTCACATGATTAACCTGTCACGAATACTGATTTCATTTTTCTTTGTTGTATTACTCAGTGCCTGCCAAACAACAGTACCTACTACTTCCAATATCATGTTCGAAGACGATGCACTTCGTCAGCATAAGCTAGAACTGACCAACGCAACGGCCAGTTTTAATGATGGCATTTTGACAATAAGTGGTGGCGTCTGGCCAACACAAAAAAAGCCACATATCGCGTGCGGACAATTGCAGTTTCAGATATTTGATACCCAAGGAATTTTGTTAAAAGCGCTCAATGCAAATTACTCACCTTGTCACTTGCATTACGGCCCCAATACCCGTCGTACAGGATCTTTTTCAGTCGTGATCAACGACATACATCCGCAGGCATTAATTATCAAAGCGAGTTACCAAAAAACGCCGCATGAGGCTCACTGATTTTTTGTGATATGAACCTTCATTTTTTATCACTATTTTCAAGTAAAGGAAACGCTATGGAACATACACACCAATATGATGAACAGGGCAAACAACTATGTTGCACAGAAGAAGGAAAAATAAATACCCAGGCAGATGCGCTAATAAAAAACAACTCCATGAAAAGTTGTTGCTGTGCAAGTGACGATCAAGATCAGCACACCGATAATGACAGTCATGACCATGCCAGCGATAGCGGCAGCAATTTCAGGTTGTTTCTGCCCGCTGCAATGAGTTTGATTGCACTAC
>JAGKXA010000410.1 GCA_021151615.1 Cellvibrionaceae bacterium
TACAAAGCGTGAGGCATCCGGTGTTGTGGATGCTATTAATGCGGAAGATATTGGCAAGTTCCCGGATACCAACCTTGCGGAGTCGCTACAGCGCATTCCCGGTGTATCCATTAATCGTGAGGGTGGTGAAGGGAAGTTTGTTACTGTCCGCGGTTTTGGTGCAGGTTTTAACGTAACCACGTTAAATGGCCGTCATTTAACCTCCGAAAATGTCAACCGCGATTTTGAGTTTGATACCCTCGGCTCGGAAATGATCAGTGGCCTTGTGATTAACAAGAGTGGTTCTGCGCTGACTGATTCAGGTGGTATAGGCGCAACAATCGATATCAGAACGTCTCGTCCCCTGGATCTGGGTAACAAGATTGCAGGCTCATTAAAAGTCGATTATGAGACCTTGGCAGAAGAGAGTTCGCCCCAGGCATCTATATTGATGAGTCAAACATTTGCAGATGAGGCTTTTGGGGTTCTCTTTGCCTATAACCATTTCGAGCGTGACTCCATTGTAAATCGTGTGACTAATAACAACTGGACACGCGTTGAAAAAAATTCTGGCTCTGATCAATATCCTGATGCAAGTGAATTGCGTTCAAATGCTAATCCGGAGGGGCGTCTGTACCTTCCGCAAAATCACTTTATACAACAGCAGCGCGACCAGCGTACACGTGATAATGCTAACCTCGTTTTACAATTTGCTCCCTCTGATGACCTGACAATCACTGCGGATGCGCTCTATTCAGATTACGAGCTGCTGCGTGACCAGAATATGCTTGTGAACTGGTTCGGTAGTCGCCCGGGCTGGCGCGATGTGGTTGCCGATGAAAATGGGACTGTGACCCACTTTATTGCCGATAAGCGTGAAGGTGAAGGTTGCTGTGTACAAAGTACAGAATTCAATGCCATTAAAGAAAACCGTAAGTCAGATACATTGGTTGCCGGGCTCAATGCTGAATGGAAACTCACTGATAATCTCACGGTGATTGCCGATGCTTACAGATCTGAATCCAATTACGAAGACCCAATGGGCTACGGTAACTCACAAGTAACCATGGGTTATCGCAATCGCCTTACCTGGGATATGAGCGGCGGATTTATCCCTTATATTTCCGGTTTTGAATCAGGCACCGGCACTGTCCCCTATCAGCCTGATGCCAGTGGCAATCTAACAATTCCCAATAAAGACTACCTTGATCCGAGTAACCTGCGCCCCGGCTTTACTACTCGCAATGGACGCATCATTGATGACACCATCGATCAATTTAAATTGGACGGGGTCTATGAGACACATGAAGCCAGTGGGTTGATCAAGGCAAGCTTCGGTGCGTCCTATAAATCCCGCGAAAAAGCGCGCGAACAATTTACTACGGAACGCCCGATCACTCCGGAAGAGTCCGCAATTATGAAGGCCAATGAGCCGCGTGCTAACTCTACTCCGAATGCGGGAAATATTAACTGTCTGTTCTGCGGTGGCGAGTTTTTCTGGACTGAAATTACTCCTCCCAATGTCACAGTTCTTGATGCAGGTTCAGATTTCCTGAGTGGTGTGAGTAGTGGCGGACCTATCCACACCAAGTGGTTGCAGTTTGATCACGATGAATTCCGCAAAATTTACGAGGGTCATGTAGGTGTACCTTTTGTTACCAAAAAACAACTGGGAAATTCTTACGCTATTGGCGAAGACATCACTTCGATTTACACGCAATTGGAATTCGCCGGAGATGTGGCAGGGCATCCTTATGATTTCGTCACCGGTTTGCGCTATGAAAAAA
>JAGKXA010000411.1 GCA_021151615.1 Cellvibrionaceae bacterium
GTGCAAGAGCTGGTGAAAGAATTACGTAAAGCGGAGGTGCTGCAATGAGTATTCTGGTATTGGCCGAACATGACGGCAAGCAATTAAAAATATCGACTGCGCAGGCCGTTGCTGCGGCTGCTTCATGGCAACAACCAATCGACCTATTGGTATATGGCAACCAAGTGGAGCAAATCGCTCACGACGCAACGCAATTGTCAGGAGTAGGGCGAGTGTTAGTTGCCCAGGCAGATCATCTGCAATTTCCGCTAGTGGAAGATGTGCAAGATTTAATAGTCAGCATTGCGCGCGAATATACAGTGATTGTGAGTGCGCACAGCGTATTAGGGAAAAGTGTTATTCCCGGTGTGGCTGCACGACTGGATGTAGCACCCATTACCGATGTCATTGACATCCAACTGGAAGCAGGTGCTGCGCCAGTTTATGTGCGCCCTGAATATGCCGGAAATATTTTTACGCATATTCAAAACCCGCAAAGGCAACAAATTATTAGTGTGCGGGCTACGGCATTTCGCCCCGTTAATAATGGTGGAGCTGCTGAGATTCTCACTGTTACTGTGCCTCAATCGCGCAATATTAGTCAGTGGTTAAGTGAAGATATTAATGCATCGGAACGCCCGGATTTATCATCGGCGCGTGTCGTTATTGCCGGTGGTCGCAGCCTGGGTGAAGAATTCGATAGCTTATTAAATCCGCTGGCTGAACGCCTGGATGCCGCTATAGGTGCAACACGCGCCTGTGTGGATGCAGGATTTGCAGCGAATGATTTGCAAGTAGGGCAGACGGGTACAGTGATTGCGCCAGACCTTTACATCGCCGTGGGCATTTCCGGTGCTATGCAACATATTGCAGGCATTAAGGACAGCAAGGTTATTGTTGCCATTAACAATGACCCGGACGCCCCCATTTTTAAATACGCGGATTATGGCGTAGTTGCCGATTTGTTTACTGCCTTGCCGGAATTGCAACGCGCATTGCAGCAATAATTTATTTGATCAGGGAAACCTTATGAGCGCTTTTAATACCCAAAAAGTACTGTCTGTTACCCATTGGAACGATAGCCTGTTTAGTTTTACCACTACGCGTGATGAATCCTTTCGCTTTGAAAATGGTCAGTTTGTGATGATTGGCTTACAGCAAGGTGAAAAACCACTGCTGCGCGCATACAGTATTGCCAGCCCCAACTATGAAGAGCATCTGGAGTTTTTCAGCATCAAGGTGCCGAATGGTCCGCTTACCTCGTTATTACAGCACATCAAAGTAGGGGGCCCTATTTTGGTGGGTAAAAAACCAACGGGAACGCTGTTGCTCGCAGATTTGAAGCCAGGGCGTAACCTGTTTCTATTCTCGACAGGCACCGGGTTGGCTCCATTTATTAGCTTGATTCAAGACCCTGAAACCTATGAGAAATTCGACAAGGTGATTTTGGTTCACGGCGTGCGCAAGGTAAATGATCTGGCCTACCGTGAATTTATTACCCGGGACCTGCCAAACCACGAATTCCTTGGGGAAGAAATACGTAACAAGCTGATCTATTACCCAACGGTGACCCGTGAAGAGTTTACCTATCAGGGGCGTTTAACTGATTTACTGGCGAGTGGAAAGTTGCTGAAGGATATCGGCCTTCCACCATTAAACCCGGAAACAGATAGAGCCATGCTCTGCGGTAGCCCAGGCATGCTTGATGATACCTGTGCAATCCTGGATAACGCAGGCTTGGTTGTATCACCGCGCATTGGTATTGCCGGTGACTATGTTATCGAG
>JAGKXA010000011.1 GCA_021151615.1 Cellvibrionaceae bacterium
AAGCTCGGGTATGATACACAGTCCGTAATCAAGGGGCTAACATGAGAGTTATCAGTCTTAGCGTCGATGGTATTTTTCAGGCGGCGCAACGCGGCCTATTCACTTGGCTAGCGAATCAAGATGCAGATTTTATCTGTTTACAAGATCTTCGCGCACTAGAACGTGAGCTTGAAAAACCCGAGTTTGAACTCAAGGGCTACAACGCCTATTTTTTCGACTCAGGCACCAAGCATTACAATGGTGTCGCCATCTATACCCGTTTACAACCTAAGGCCTTGATTTATGGGCTTGGCTTCGCTTCCGGTGTCGATATGGAAGGCCGCTACCTACAGGTAGATTTCGAGCAATTGAGCGTAGGCTCATTGCTGGCTCCCAGTGCTAGTTCCGAACTGGAATCCCAGGAAGTCAAAATCAAATTCTTTGACGATTTCCAGGCTCACCTGGATAAGATCACCCGCAAGCGTCGAGAATATATTTTCTGCGGCAACTGGCAGATGGCCCATACGCCCAAAGATGTGAGCAACAGTGCTACTAACCAACACAACTCCGGCTTTTTGCCGCATGAGCGTCAATGGCTGAGCCAGTTGTTTAACCAAATCGGCTATGTAGATGCCTTCCGCAAAGTGAACAAAGACGGTGACGAATACAGCTGGTGGCCTAATGGCCTAAAGGGAGATGGAGATGGCTGGCGCACCGACTTCCAGGTGGTGTCCAATAGCTTGGGGCCTAAAGTCGAATATGCCACCATCTACAAAACCCAACAGTTCTCCAGCCATATGCCGGTCATTATCGATTACGACATTGAACTCTAATCGATCCGAATAAAAAACCCGCTCATGCAGCGGGTTTTTTATTGGCCATTAAAAGCAAATCACTTCACTTCCAGCGCGTCGTAAACCACCACCTTGCTCCACAGATGCTGATGTTCTTCCACAAATTTCTTATGCAGTGGATGCACCTGGTAGGCATCCTGCCCGGCAACATCATCAAAACCCAAGAGTTCAGAAACATGATAGGAGTTATCCACTACCTCGCGCTTTTCGGTCGATGCCGGTACCCCGACATGAATACTTCGCACCGTTTCAATCGCCGCAAGAGATTTAACCCCGTCAATCAATTTTTCACGATCCAACATTGAATCCGGATTCTTCAGCCAGAAAAAAACGTGATGTAACAATTTAGGCATTGCTGTAGTTCCTGTTGCAGGTTTGGCAAGCGCATCTCCCGCTACCAAGGCAGCGCCCGCAATGGCAGTGGTAGTAAGAAAGTCGCGACGACTGGTATCGGACATTGATCAGCTCCTGAAATAAAAATCAGATAAAACACCCTAAGCAGATCTACTGGCAAACGCCTTTACCTAAGATTACCCAGACAGATTTAACTCTGTTACTCTCACACCGCTGAATAAAAACACAACCCGGTGAGAGAAAATCCATGAAATCAACCATCATCATCGCCAGTCTCGGCCTGGCAATAGGCAGTAGCGCTTTAGCACACGAAGGTCATGACCATGCCCTGAGTAAAGAGGAAATCGCCAAGCAGGTAAAAGAGGGCAAACTCTGTGTACTGAATAATGAAGCAAGTCCCTTGGGAGCCGTTATCGAACAGGCAGGAAAATATTACCGCTGTGTAAAAGCCTATGGAAAAGATCTCGCCGCCCAAACTGAATTGGTCTGGGTTGAATTACATATCAAGGACAATGCGCTGGTTACTGTTCCCTGAGTTTTTCTTTGGTGTGTTTTAGACAAACCTGCGATGACTGCATCGCAGGTTTGTCATAAATTATTAGCCAATCACCACTGCAGTACCGCTTGCCGATACCATCAACATGCTGCCATTCTGGCCTATCACTTCGTAATCCAGATCTATACCCACTACGGCATTTGCACCCAGCTCACGCGCGCGATCTTGCAATTCCTGCAGCGCAATCTCACGGGCTCTTTGCAATTCGCGCTCATAAGTTCCCGAACGTCCGCCCACCAAATCGCGAATACCCGCAAATAAATCCTTGAATAAATTCGCACCCAAAATCGCCTCACCTGCCACAACACCGCAATACATAGTAATGTGTTTTCCTTCCACACTTGGGGTAGTCGTTAATAACATAACAGTCTCCTTTGGTTAACCAGTTTCGTGAATAAAGGCTTGCAATACGCGATTTAAAAAGCGACGACCTAATAGCGTTGGTCGTATATTACCATCAACATGTTCGACCAAACCTTGTCCTTCCAGCGCACGCCAACTATCGGCCAGCAGCGCCCAATCCTGGCCAGTGCGCTGCGCAAAATACGCTTTTGCGACACCATCATTTAAGCGCAGGGCATTCATCATAAATTCCAGCGGCAGGGCCTCTGGGCTTAGCAAATCGCTACCGCCACCAAAAACATTTTGATGCCCCTGTAAATTGGTAGAAATTTTTTGGCTCTGGGCGGCATCCAGATAATGTTTGGGCAAGCGTGTTTTCCACAGGCGCACAATTTTATTGTCCGCGGGAAAAGTAATCTTGCCGTGAGCGCCGGCGCCTATTCCCAGGTAATCGCCAAATTCCCAATAATTTAGATTGTGGCGCGCGCGTTTTTTTTTGCGCGCATAAGCAGAAATTTCATATTGCTCGTAGCCGGTGCTAGCAAGCAACTCAATACCAACATCCTGAATATCCGCCAGAATTTCTTCTTCCGGCAACACCGGTGGTGCTGAATAAAATGCGGTGTTCTGTTCAATAGTGAGTTGATACCAGGAGAGATGCTCCGGCCCCAAATCAACTGCCTGTTGTAAATCAGCCTTGGCGGCGTCCACGGATTGTTCCGGCAAACCGTGCATCAGATCCAGATTCAGGTTATCAAATCCGGCTTTACGCGCAACACCCACAGCACGCAGGGCTTCATCGCGACCATGCACACGACCCAACAGTTTCAATTGCTGCTCATTAAAACTTTGAATGCCAATAGATAGACGATTTACGCCTGCTGCGCGGAAACCGGAAAATTTTTCCTGCTCAAACGTTCCCGGATTTGCTTCCAGAGTTATTTCAATATCAGATTCAAATCCGATAATAGTTTCTGCATCTTTTAATATTTGGCCAATGGCCGCAACCGACAGCATACTGGGTGTACCGCCGCCAAAAAAAATACTGGTGAGTTTGCGCCCCTGCGCCAGTATTTGATCCTGCTGCAAATCAAAGCGCAGCGCTTTTACATACTCAGCTTCGGGAATATCGTCATTGGCCTGATGCGAATTAAAATCGCAATAAGGGCATTTGCGAATACACCAGGGCACATGGATGTAGAGTGCAAGCGGTGGTAACTGCAACGCAAGCGGGGGTAATTGTGGCGGCAGTAACAATGACATTTTATTTGCTCACCAAAACCGATAACTTTTGCAGTAATTCTTGCATGGCTTTGCCGCGATGACTGATGCGATTTTTTTCATCCTTACTTAATTCTGCCGAAGCACAGTTGTGGGTGGGCACAAAAAATAGAGGATCATAACCAAAGCCGCCAGCTCCGCGCGGTTCAGACAGAATTACACCTTCCCAAACACCGTGGCACAAAATCGGGGTTGGATCTTCGGCATGCCGCATATATGCCAACACGGCGTGGTAGCGCGCCGTGCGCTGCACCGCCGGAATATCGTTTAATTCCTGTAGTAGTTTCTGATTATTTTTTTCATCATTTGCATCTTCGCCCGCATAGCGCGCGGAATAAATTCCCGGGCGACCCTTAAGCGCATCCACTTCAATGCCTGAATCATCTGCCAATGCGGGCAAGCCGGTTTTGGCGCAGGCATAACGCGCCTTGAGAATGGCATTTTCAACAAAGGTCAGTCCAGTTTCTTCCGCACTCTCGCGAAAGAAATCCGATTGTGGAACTACGTCAAACCCACAGCCACTGAGCAAGTCCTGAAACTCGCGCAGTTTTCCTTTATTGCCACTCGCCAATACGATTTTTTTCATTGATTAATTACCTAAAAATTTCTGACGCAATTTTTTGCGTTGCCTCCAGAAACAAAAGGCGCCTGCGGCGCCTTTCTTAGATTACTTGCAGTTAATCTGCAAATTACTCGGTGTAAAGTGTACGGTTAAACGTAACACTTAACGCTTTGGCATCACCCTGCGCCACATCTACATTGAAATGCAGAACCTCTTCGTTGTTAAACACAAAAGGCGCCAAATAGTAAATGGCATCCCCCTCTTTAATTTCAATAAAGTTCAGCGATTGTTGCTGTTGCATTAAATTTTTGGTTTTGCCGGTGACGGTAGCTGGCAGCCCCAAACTGGTTTGACCATTTTCAGTTTTAGTGAGGCTGACATTCACCAGCGCACGATCTTTACCGCGCACCAGCTTGTAAGCTTCAGCAACCTTGGCCGGGATATCCGTACTGTGAAACACATTGTAATGTATCGTGTATTCACCAAAGGTTTCGCTGGTTTTAATTTCTTTTGGTTGATCGACTTGCGCCTGCGCCATTACTGCTATAAGGCTTAAAAAAATACTTTGAATTAACCATTTCATAACCATGCTCCGAAAATTAATAACTGTTCACTGTTATTTACTGAGGTGATAAATCGCCGTTTCACCAAACAGGTTGGGCATAAGATCTTTCAAGGTCTGGCCGGATTGTTCATTCACTACCTGACGATTGATGACTTTGATACTGCGCTCGTGGCAGAGCACTTCAAAATCCTTGAAGGTACAGAAGTGAATGTTAGGGGTATTGTACCACTCGTAAGGCAGCAAATCCGACACCGGCATGCGCCCGCGTGTCGCTAGATAAAAGCGCGCTTTCCAGTGGCCAAAGTTGGGGAAAGTCACAATACATTCTTTACCAACGCGCAGCATTTCATCCAATACCAGATGGGGAAAATGCAGGGTTTGCAACGCCTGGGTCATTATCACGGTATCAAAACTTTTATCGGCAAAATTGCCCAGACCACGATCGAGGTTTTGCTCGATTACATTCAATCCTTTATCGATGCACAAATTGATCTGATTGGCATCAATTTCCAGCCCGTAACCTTGCACTTGCTTGGTGTCGATCAAAAATTTTAGCAATGTGCCATCGCCACACCCCAAATCGAGCACGCGACTGTTTTGGGTAATCCAATGCTGGATTTCATTTAAATCAATACGCATCAAACTGTCACTCCGGCAAGGTAACGACTGAAAACCTGTTGGTAGCGCTCGTCGGGCAATAAGAAGGCATCGTGACCGTGTTTGGATTCAATTTCTGCATAGGTAACCGCGCGGTTAGCCCCAACCAATGCGTTGACAATTTCGCGCGAGCGCTCGGGTGCAAAACGCCAATCGGTGCTAAAAGAAATCACCAGAAATTTTGCGCGGGTTTGCTGGAAGGCAATAACCGGATCGTCGTTAAATTCACGCGCGAGATCAAAATAATCCAGCGCCTTGGTGATGCGAATATAGGAGTTGGCATCGAAGCTGTTGGCAAAGCTGTCGCCCTGATAGCGCAAGTAACTTTCGATCTGGAATTCCACGGGCTCATCACTACCCAGTTCAAAACTACCGCTGCGCAGGTCGCGGCCAAATTTTTCGCCCATCGCAAAATCCGACAGGTAAGTGATATGGCCGATCATGCGCGCGACCGCCAAACCGTTCCTGGGAATGGAATCGTGCGCGAGATAATCGCCATCAAAAAAATTCGGGTCGCTGACAATCGCTTTACGCGCCGCTTCATTGAAGGCGATGTTTTGGGCGGAGAGCTTCATCGCCGAGGCGATTACCACCGCATGGCGCACACGTTGCGGATAATCCAGTGTCCAGCGCATCACCTGCATACCGCCGAGACTGCCACCAATAATTGCAGCCCAAACATCAATGCCCAGTACATCCGCCAGTCGAGCCTGGCTCGCTACCCAATCACGCACACGCACCATGGGGAAATCGGCGCCCCAGGGTTTACCCGTCGCCGGGTTAGTGGAACGCGGGCCGGTAGAGCCGTGACAACCACCGAGATTATTCAGGGACACCACAAAGAATTTGTTGGTATCGATTGGTTTGCCAGGGCCGATATAGGCATCCCACCAACCGGGACGCTTGTCATCCATGCTGTGGTAGCCCGCCGCATGGTGATGGCCGGACAGCGCGTGACAAATCAATACCGCGTTGGATTTGGCCGCGTTAAGCTGGCCGTAGGTTTCATAGACCAGATCGTATTCATCCAGGGTTTTGCCGCAGGCGAGCAGCAACGGCTGGGTGAAATGATGCGTCTGTGGGGTGACAAGACCCACTGAATCAGCGGGTAATTGGTTGGGCATGGCGATCTCTTAATACTGGCCTGAAGCCGGTGTGATTCAAAGTGGCGCCAGTCTAAAGAGACCGACAGTAGCCTGCAAGATTAGCTTGAGATTCACTGCAGAATGGACGGCAGATAAAAAACGGGCCATTGCAGCCCGTTATTTAACGCTCTGAATTCACAAAAAATCAGTCCTGCCAACGCTTAAAAAGCAGTGAAGTGTTGATCCCACCAAAGGCAAAGTTATTGCTCATCACTATATCGGTCTCAAATTCACGTCCGCTGCCGGTCAGGTAGTCCAGCGGCGCGCAATCTGGATCCGGCTGGTGTAGATTCGCCGTGCCATGAAACCAGCCATCGTGCATCATCGCGATACTGACCCAGGCCTCCAGCGCGCCACATGCACCCAGCGTGTGACCAGTAAAGCTTTTAAATGCACTGATCGGCGTATTACTACCAAACAGCTTGTAGGTCGCCTGGCTTTCGGCAATATCGCCGCGATCCGTCGCAGTGCCATGTGCGCTGATATAACCAACCTGTTCGGGGCTAATGTTCGCATCTGCCAAGGCCATCTCCATTGCCAAGCGCATAGTTTCTGACTGCGGTTGGGTGACGTGAGCGCCGTCCGAGTTAGTGCCGAACCCAATAATTTCTGCATAGATTCGCGCGCCGCGCGCCAGCGCGTGCTCAAGCTCCTCCAGAATCAGGGTGCCGGCTCCCTCGCCAATAACCAAACCATCGCGATCGGTGTCGAAGGGGCGTGGCGAAGATGCAGGGGTGTCGTTGCGGGTACTTGTTGCAAACAAGGTATCGAATACCGCTGCCTCAGAAGCACAGAGCTCTTCCGCCCCGCCCGCAACCATCAACTTTTGCTTGCCAAACTTGATGGCCTCGTAGGCGTAGCCCAGCCCTTGGCTCCCGGAAGTGCAAGCGCTGGAGGTAGTAATAACCCTGCCTTTTAACTGAAAGAAAACACCAATGTTCACTGCAGTGGTATGACCCATCATCTTCAGATAGGAGTTGGCGTTAAGCCCGCTTGAATCACCGTTCAACAACATATGACCAAAATCAGCGATAGCATCGGGACTACCGGCAGAAGAACCGTAGCTGACGCCCATACGACCGTCCTGGATACAGGGATCGCCCAACAAGCCAGCGTCGGCAAGGGCCCGCTCGGTGGCAGCAGTCGCCATCAGTGCGACACGCCCCATACTGCGAGTTAGCTTACGATTGAAATGTTCAGGTTTCTCAAAATCCGTGACCGGGGCCCCCAAACGGGTATTGAGATCGGCATATTTATCCCAGTCACGCATGGTGCAAATGCCCGTTTTACCGTCGCGCAAGTTGGCTTTGATTTGCTCCCAGGTAGAGCCAATCGGGGAAATACCAGCCATACCAGTTATTACAACGCGCTTCATTAACACAGGCCTCCGTTGACCGAAATCACCTGACGGGTGATGTAGGCCGCCTCACTACTCATTAAAAATTTGACCACTGCAGCCACTTCTTCAGGTTTGCCAACCCGGCGGGCTGGAATCATTTTCAGGACTTCTTCGACCAGCGCTTCATCGACCATCTCGGTTTCGATCAGGCCGGGGGCAACACAGTTCACTGTAATATCGCGCTTGGCCAATTCAATCGCCAGGGATTTACTGGCGGCGATAATACCGGCTTTGGCCGCGCTATAGTTGGTTTGTCCACGATTGCCAATCAATCCGGATACCGATGCCAGAGTTACAATGCGCCCTGCTGCCCGGCGGCGTACCATCGGCATAATGACGGGATTCAGGACATTGTAGAAACTGTCCAGATTGGTATGAATCACCGCATCCCATTCCTCTCCGGACATGGCTGGAAAAGCGTTATCGCGCGCAATGCCGGCGTTACAAACCACGCCGTAATAGGCGCCATGTGCCTCCATATCCGCTTCCAACACTGCCTTTACCTGCGCACGGTCAGCAACATCAAACTGCACAATACGGGCCGCTCCGCCAAGAGCACTAATTTCACTGGCCACTGACTCTGCCTGCTCGCGCTGAGCGCGACAGTGCAATACCAGATCATAACCCTGCTGTGCGAGTGCCAATGCTATTGCCTTGCCAATACCACGACTGGATCCGGTCACTAACACGCTCAGGGATTCATTATTGATCGACATAGTTTGCAACTCTTTATTGTTCGATAGCACCAGACGCCAGAAACTGTTCCGGATCTTCGGGCTGAAATACATTGATATTGGCACTGGCGGAAATGTGGGAACAACTGCCCAAGCCCTTAAGCTCACACTCAAATACGCTGAGCCCATTCTCACCGCGGACCAACTCCCTGACACTGACCTGTAATTTGCTCCCCAGGGGAAAATAGCTTTGACTTACCGTATAGCGGCGACTGCCGACTAAAAAACCAATTTTGACTGGCAAACCTGCCCGACGGGCACGGCAGCCACCAAAGGCACCTATGGTCTGGGCCATCAATTCAATACCAACCCAGGCGGGTAAACCCTGCTCATCCACAAAAGGAGCATCAGGGCGAATCGTCACGCTCGCCTGCAGGGCCTCATCGTCCCACGCATCAATTTGATCCAATAGCACCATAGTACCCTGATGAGGGACAACAGACTCAAATGAAAAAAGTGGATATTCAGCGGGTTGGCAAGCCATCACACAACTCCAGTATCAGTGAAATATTATTGCCGCCAAACGCGAACGAATTGCTCATTGCATAGCGCAAGGGCTGATTAACTTTACGTGCGCCCAGGTTTTCCAGAAGTGCCAATTCAGGGTCAGTTACTCCATCCCAGAGCTGGCATGGTAAGGTTCCATCTGCACGCTTCAACGCTAACAGGCAGAAAACAGCCTCTAGTGCTCCGGCAGCCCCCAAAGTATGGCCCGTGAGTGCCTTGGTAGAACCACACGAGATCCCTGCACCAAATACACGGCTAACGGCCAGGCTCTCCATACGATCATTTTGTTCCGTTGCTGTGCCATGCAAATTGATGTAACCAATCGCATCTGGTTCCAGCTCTGCCATTGCCAGCGCCGCGCGCATGGCGGCTTCAGCACCACGCCCTTCCGGTTCCGGTGCAGAGATATGATGGGCATCTGACGTTTCCCCAATACCTGCAAGCCTGATCTGGCCAGGTACTCGAGTCAAAACCATCAACGCAGCACCTTCGCCTATGTTGATACCACGACGGTTTCGACTAAATGGATTGCAGAGTTGGTCGCTCACCGCCGCCAGAGATAGAAACCCTTCCACGGTGAGATGGCATAGGCTATCCGCACCCCCCACAATCACCGCATCACACACACCCAGTGCCAGCAAACGCGCACCGCTCGCCAAGGCTTTGGCACCGGATGTGCAGGCGGTAGAGATAGTCCAAGCCGGTCCAGATGTACCCAGGGTATGCGCCAGAAACTCTGACGGCGCCGCAATTTCCTGCTGGGTATAGTGATAAGCCGGAGGAAAGCTGCCTGTTTGCATAAGGGAGGCTATGGCCGCCTCCCCTTCTGCAATACCCGAGGTACTGCTACCCAGCACAATGCCAATACGATCAGCGCCATATTGTGCTTTAAGCGCATCTACCGCCGGAACTAATTTGACGGCTACCGACAGCAATAGCGCATTGTTACGGGTATCTGCTTGCTGCGGGATATGTTCGACAATACCCAGTGGTAGCGCCCGCCCCGGGCTGTAGCTGTCCGTTGTTATTAATGGCGATGCCTGGGCACTGAATAACTGCTCAGTGATAGCTTGTAAATCCTGCCCCAGAGCACAGATCGCGGCGACCTCATGGATATAGCACTTACTGGTCATGTCCTGGTCCACCGCAGATTGGTAACCGCGATAGTTAACGGCAAACGCAAATGCTTGACCCGAGCCTGTTTGCCATAACCAAGCAACGCTTCACCCAACCCCTGCTCAACTATGCGAGGAGGAACCCCGGGGTAAATAATTTCCACAACCGGTTTGCGACGGAAGATTAGCTGGCGCCCCTCGGCGACCGCCTTCAGTTGCCACTCGGTTTGTACTAGTAAAGCCTGCTGCAAGTCACCCTCAGGCCACCAGGCCAGTAAACTGCTAGCGAGTAAAAAACGCGCGGGCAAATCTTGCGGCAATTCAGGTGCCTTGTAGATATCCAGTTTTTCACCTTGCTTACTGATCGACAGAACCCGCCGCCCAAGCGGATCGAGCAATACCAGGCTGGTAGTATCCACGGACTGCGCCAACGCGGCAGTGAGTTGATAGTGACGCGCCTGATACTCGATATCCAGTTGCTGCAATACTTGCCAACAGCAGTTACCGCTCTGGTCTGCCGGTAGTGGCAGGGTCTCCAAGGTGCTGACACGCATCTGGCTGCAACCGGCCAGCAACATCAGCATCGCTAGCAACACCAGCAATTTCCTGCACATACCCGGGTTCATCAGGGTTTTCTGCACTCGAGCAAGGTGTGGTAGCTACCATCCAGCAACGGGTATTCCTGCTTAACCACCAACCCGGCCTGACTAACCAGATTTTTCATAACCTCAACGCTATACATCTTGCTATTGCCATTGGCGATAGTCGTGAAATACAGCGAAGTCCCGATCAAACTATGCTTGGCTGCTGCATATTTCTGGTTGTCAAAAAACGGCTCCAGAATGTAAATGCGGGTATTTTGATCTGCAGCCTGACAAACGTTTTTCAAAATAGCGACAATCTCTTCCACCGCAAAACAATCCAGGAATTGGCTCATCCAGATAACGTCTGCACCCTGGGGAATTTTCTGGCTGGTGTCCAGCAGATTGATCTGATGGAAATCAATGCGATCCAGCAAATTGCGCTGACGTGCGTTTTCACGCGATACCGCCAGTTGCCCGGGGAGATCCAGTATTTTCACCCGTACGTCAGGGTCAAACTCACAGCACAACATGGACCATTTGCCAGTATTGCCACCAATGTCGAATATGTGGGAAGGCTTGGGATCGAATACGATTTTCAGAGCCGATGGAAAAGCATTGTCAGAGTAGAAATGATCAAACTCAAACCAGGATTTTTTTACCTGTTCGGGTAATTGTGACAAACCCTCGTACACGGTTGGCCAGTTGCCAAATACCTTTAACCCTTCCGGTTTGCCATTTTTGACGCAGTCTTCCAATACCTTGGCACCTTCGTAACAAACATCCTGCACGAAATTAAAATTCACCTGCGTCATTCGGTCTTTCAGAATAAAAAAGCCGGTTTTGGTAACGTCTATCCGCCCGGAATCATTTATCGACAAGGCCCCTGCAGACTCTGCGGCCTCTACCAGTAAACGCACACCGTAATCGGATAGTGCCAGGTCGCGAACTATATCCTCAATGGTAGCCTGACCATCTTTATCGAAGATGTAATCGAGGATCCCCAAATTGCGGATAGTTAACACTGCTTGGAAAAACAGGGGCGAGAAGGCCAGTTTTTGGGCTTCGTGAAGTGCTTCAATGGCATGCATCTTCTTTGTTGTCATTTATCTTCCTCATTTACCAGGGGATGCGCCGCGACAGTGGTCGGGGCAAAAAGCAGCGGGGTCAGGAGCCAGCAGCTCAGGATCCCGACCAGAATAATCAAACCAAATTGATGCAACACCGGCACGGCGCTCAATGATAGCAAACCAAACGCCAGGATTGAGGTGCCACACGCCAGACTGGATGCTAGCCAGGACTCGGGGTTAAAACCCCCTTCGGTATAAAAAACAGCTGTGTCCAGGCCAATACCTATCACCAGTAACAGTGCCATCACATGAAACAGGGTAATACCGTCAACTGCTGCACTACCCAGCGCAAACACCATTGCAATCAAAAGGGGTACCAGCAAACGCCAAGCGCGACCGCGATAACGCACCAGCAAACCAGTGGCTAGCAATACAAGGGTTACCAGTAGAACACTGCTAACGCTCCAGCGGTAGCGCCCCAATAATTGCGACAAATCATCCGTCTGATTAACTAGCTTTACCCCTGGCAGGGAGGCGGTTAATAAAGCCAGTGATTGGTCGGGCGCGGGGGATACTAGCGTTACCAATGAATACCAGGCGCCATCTTTTTCTATTAGCGGCGGCACCAGTTCCCCCAGGCTACTGGTCGTAAGCTGGGCAGGCATCAATATGGCTTCCGACAATGCTGGTGACCGGCATTGGGTGCCTAACTTGGCACAGAGCTGCGCTAACGCCCCTTGTTCACCATAAAGTTTTGCGGCAACCAGTTGACGATCCGCCATCTGCTGGGCAGTGGCAGGCAAGTATTGGTTCAATCCCTGCCAACGCCAATCTGACTGGCCCGCCTGAGCCAATCGATCAGACAGCGCCTGGGCGCGAACCAACAGTTCCTCCGGAGACGGTGCCTCAACAAAGAAAAAGCGACTTACCGAAGGCTGCTGCAGAATCTCCTGCACCTGCTGCTCTGAAGCCAGTAAAGCCTTTGGCGAGGTATTCAGATTCAGCACAGAATCGTTAGCGCCACCACGTACCAGTGTGGCAATTGCAACAACAATCAGCGCGGTTAAACACAAGATCACTTTCTTTGGACGAAGCCAAAGGGGTTGATAGATACCCAGGCCCACACTGAAAAAACCACCGGCAGCACGCAAGGGCGCCGAAAGCGACGAGACCGAAGATGCTCCGGGCGGGCGGGGCAGGTAAAAAGGACCGAGCGCCAATACCGTCATCCAGGCTCCAAAAATACCCGAAGCACAAAAAATCGCCATCTGCTGGAGCCCGGGAAACGGGGTAGTAAATTGCAGTAGATACGCGCCAATTCCGGTAAGCGCACCTATGGCCATGGCAAAACGCAGCTCGTGGCGCGCAAGTAAGCCTCCGCCTTCGCGCTGACTGCCCATAAGGAAATGGAGCACATAATCACCAGCCACCCCCAGCAAGGTACTGCCAAATGCCAGGGTGATAATGTGAATGCGCCCAAATACCAACAGGCTTACTGTTAACGCGAGGAAGTAGGCACTTGTCATAGTGAGCAAGACCGCCCCGAGCGGCACCGGGCTGCGGAAAACCCATAACACCATCGCCACTATCCCGAGCATAGAGCCCAATCCGACGGTATTTATCTCCCCGGTTGCCTGCTCGGTGCCCGCCGCTGCATGAAAAATCATACCCGAGGTGAGCAATTGCACGTTCGGCCACCCCGTCCTAAAGGCTGCAATGACACCGGTGACATACTCTTGCACCTCTGGATCAAAGGGGCTTTGACGCAACCTGACACTCACCAGTAACCAATGCTCACCGCGGGCTTCAACCATGGGAAATCCTTGATATTCCCGTAGCTTTAGCGCGGGCGCCAAACTCGTGAGCCACCGTCCACCCAAATTAAATGGGTCCTCAACAAACCCATATGGTCGCGGTATCGCAATGGGATTGAATAAATCACGATAGGCCTCGTCGGCCAACTGCTCAGGGCTCCGTAGCTCCAGCCATTGCCGCGTTGCACTGCTCAGTAATTGTTGGCTAAAAGGGCGATACAAGGCCTGCAGTTGTTGCTGCAACCCATCACCGGTTTTGTCTTCCTGAAGCTGATTACCGGCGAGCAACCGCGTTTTCAGATCCCTCGCTTGGCCCAGGGCCAGTTCCCTATCACTGGCGTTAATCAACACCAGTAAACGATCCTGAAACCGACTGGCGAGCAGCAAGCTAAGATCATGGAGTACCGGGTTGCGCTCATCGCGCGGTAATAACTCCAGCAAATTGCTGTGGAAAGGTTTGGTGAAAAATAACTGTCGCGCACAAAACACCGCGCAAGAGACAAAGACCAGCAACCAAACCCCCGCAAAAAGCAGGTTGCGATGACGAGCGGCGGGAGTAGAGAGCTGGGCTAATGATTTCACGGCGCAGTACGCGTCACCTTACCCGTGCTCAGTTGGATACGAGTCAAGTCGCCATTGGCCTCTGCAATATCCAACTGTTCGGTAAATTCATGCCCTTGCAACTCAATTTTTTTGATGTAGGCCGCCAGGTTAGTTGAACGGGGTACCAGGGTAATTTGCCATTTGGCGCTGGAGCCAGCGCTGGTAGCCAGGAAGTACTCGTTAAGCGCCCCCAGATCGCCGGCGATAACACCGGAAAAGATACGCGCAATAACTTCTGCACCCGCAGCAGGGCCCTGCCCCTCCAGCAAGGACTTGCCCTGGGCATCTTCAAATTTGATAGTCCCGGCACTGAGCTGCAAACTGTTCCGCACCGGCTCCAATGTTTCCCAAAGCACCCCAGCCGTGCGATCAAAGGAAAACTTGCCGCTGGAACTGATGGGCACGGGTAGCACCGCAATCGACTTGGTCTGGACAAAACTGCCCTCTAAGGTCTGGATGGCCGCGCTTCGACGGGTCAACTCAGCGAGCAGATCGGCATCGGCCTGGGCAATGGTTGTAACGGCCAACAAGCAACTGGCCAAAATAAGTCTTAACATCCGATTACCCCAAGTTTTTCCAACAAAATAGGCGGCGATGCGAGTGCCATCTCGCCGGTTGCCAGACTTACCGCCACCTGATCAGTACTGCCTTTGGTAAGCCGTGAACCAGTGGCAGCGTCACTAATCAGGTATTGGATCCGCAGACGATTTTCCCACTCTTCAACCCAGGCGGAGACTATGACCCGCTGCTGGAACTTCAGCGGCTGGACATAGCGGATATGCATATCGATAACCGGCCAGGAATAACCGGAATCGCGCATCTGGCGATAGTTGTAATCCAGTTGGTCGAATAGTTTGCAACGAGCAATTTCTAAATAGCGCGCGTAATGGCCATGCCAGGCCACCTCCATCATATCCACATCGTGAAACGGAATTTCCAATTCCACACTGGCGCGCCAGGCTCCGGGGATAGCCTTATACTTGCGTGCCATCGACTTTCCCCTCACGATAAAGACTCAGCCCCTGCGCCTGAATACGGGCGATCAACTGGCGCAATTCCGCTTCCAGCGCACGATCTTCGGCCAAAAAGCCGTGTACGGCGCGAATTTCTTCAAAGGTGGTTTTTAGTCCGCCCTCAATTCCATGTTCGCTATTGCCTGCTTGCTGGCGCAACTCAAGCCCCTGGCAAGCCGCCAGCAAGACTGCCGCTGCAACCTGTTCAGTCAATTGCAACACGCGCAAGCAATCACGCGCCGCGATGGTTCCCATGCTGACCTTATCCTGATTGTGACATTCAGTTGAGCGTGAAAATACGCTAGCAGGCATAGTGAGTTTCAACGCCTCAGCGGTCCAGGCAGACACACCGATTTGCACGGCTTTAAACCCGTGATTTATCGCACGGCGCTCATGCGGCGCGCCGGACAGGTTCGCGGGTAAACCATGGTTGAATTTGGGATCAACCAATTGCGCCAGTTGGCGATCCAGCAAATCAGCGATGTTAGCGACGGCATTTTTCATAGTGTCCATGACAAAGGCGATGTGCCCGCCGTAGAAATGTCCACCGTGCAGTACGTGCTCGCCCTCTCCATCAATAATCGGGTTATCGTTGGCACTATTGAGTTCATTTTCTATGAACTGGCGCCACCAGGGCAGGCTATCCACCGCTACACCAATCACATGTGGTGCGCAGCGCAGGGAATAGCGGTCTTGCAGACGATTGGGGTTGCGCGGCGGTTCACCCGCATGCAAATCCTCACGCAACCAGGCCGCCACCTGCTGCTGGCCGGGATGGGGTTTTACCGCAAACAGCAACTCATCGAAGTGATGGGCGTTGCCCTGGGCAGCCACAGTCATCAACGCGGTAATCCGGGTTGCCAGTTTGGTCAGATAGTCGGTCCGCTCGAATGCCAGACAGGCCAAGGCCGTCATAACCGCCGTGCCATTCATCAAGGCCAAACCTTCCTTCGGGCGCAACTTGAGCGGTTTGATATCCAGCTCGCAAAACACCTCAGCTGTGTTGCGGCGCACTCCCCGATAATAGACTTCACGTTCACCACAAAGCACTGCTGCGACATAGGAAAGCGGAGTCAGATCGCCACTGGCACCCACCGAACCTTCTTCGGGGATAATTGGCACTATGTCCCGCTGCAAGAGCGTGACCAGTTGCTGCAGCAGGCCGTAACTTACCCCCGAATACCCGCGCGTCAGCGATGTCAGGCGCACTGCCAGGACAGCCCGCCCGGCTACCGGCGAAAGCTCCGTACCCAAACCACACCCATGAAAGGTATACAGGTGCTGAGGTAACTGTTCTACCAGCTCACGGGGGATATGTGTGGTGCAGGAATCGCCGTAACCAGTAGTTACACCGTAAATCACGCCGTCCTCTTGCAACAAATGATCGAGGAATCTGGCACCTTGTTCGATGCGCTGGACAAACTCTGGCGAATTACCCAAAACGGAGGGGCGACGCTGGTGCGCGGTGGCAAGTATGTCCTCGATACTCAGGCGTTGACTATCGAAGACCAGAGGGGTGCTAACTGGGTGACTCATGTTGATCCTTTGTTGCTCACCGACACTTTTTTCAGGGTCGGATCAATAGGTTGCGACACAGACGGGGTGAAGGATGGCAAATGCCAGAAATCAAAAAAATTAAACCATTGCAAGGGTTCACGGCGACAAAAAAATTCCAGCCGATCCGCGTAGGTTTGCGCCAATTGCGTAAGCTGCTCGCGCCGGTGTATGCGTGAGACCTGCACCGCCGCACTGAGCTGCTCAAAATAAATCTGGTAGCGGCCCTGCTCGCGCAGGCAAAAAAGTGCGATCAATGGTGTGCGTAAAATTGAGGCCAACATAAATGGGCCCACTGGCAAGGCAGCCTGCTCGCTCAGGAAATTTACCAGCAAGCAATTTTCAGGATGCGTGACCGCCACTCGATCACCCGCTATTGCAATAAACTCGCCGCGCTCAGCACGCTCGCTCAACATCATGGCAGTTGCCGGGGTAATCTCGGTCACCTGGATAATATCGATATTGCTTTCCCCCACTTGCTCCTCCAGCAAGCGATTGAATTTCTGCGCGTGCTTGGTGTGCATCAATACAGTCAACCGCAAATTGGCATGCCGCGCCGATAAGCAACGGCAGATTTCAAAGTTACCCAAGTGGGAAATCAGGAATAACGCACCCTGTTTGCGAGCCAGCAGATCTTCAATCAGCGCATCATTATGGATAACAACATCAGCCAATTTGATTCGCCCCATCCACACCGCCAACTTATCAATCAACGCCAGCGCAAACGACCAAAAATGGGCGAAGCCCAACCACCAGGCACTCACGCTCCGGGGGGTAAAACCGGGGATTACCCGCTGCAGATAGGCCTGGGAATGCAAACGCGCCTGTTTGCGAAACAAAAAGAAATAAACCATCACGGGAAACAGGACCAGCTTGAACAGGGGCGCTCCGCCAAGTTTGTAACACCCCAGCAAAAAGCGCATTCCGGTGGTTGCCCCTGCCTCGCCAATATTGGCCCAGTGGGTTTGGTGTTGGCCGCTCACTCAGCCTCCACTTTACACTTCTGCAATAACAGGCGCGGCAAACGCCACAACATGCCGAAAAATAAACGGGTGTGCATCCAGGAAATCAACTTGTTATCGCGCCAGGCCAGGAAATGTGAAACCCCATTCTCCGGATAGATAACACGGGTTGAAAGTTGTTGGATAGGCCAATGTCGCCAGCGCCAGCGAACCATAAATTCGGAATCAAAATCCATGCGATCGCCCATGGGCTCTTCTGTAAGCAACTGACAGGCGCGCTGCAAAGGATATACACGAAAACCACACATGGAATCCTTGATAACAAGCGAGAGCGTATTGATCCATACCCACACATGAGTCAAGTAACGGCCGTATAGCCGTCCCTTGGGTACTGAGTCATCGTAATCCGGCATACCTGCTATCAGACACCCCGGACGAGCTTCGGCCAAACGCAGAAACGTCGGTATGTCATCGGTGTTGTGCTGACCGTCTGCATCGATTTGCAGTGCATGGCTAAACCCCAGTTGGGCAGCAGCTCGCATCCCGGTTTTCAGCGCCGCCCCCTTGCCACCATTGCAGGCACGCTCAATCAAATGTACCTGATCCAGCTCACTCGCCAACTGATGCATTACCTTTTTACATACCTCATTACTGCCATCATCAACCATGACAACAGGCAAACCCAGTCGACGGATACTTGCCAATGTCGGGGCAAGTACCTGTTCGTGGTTATACACCGGCACCAGCGCACAAGGATTGAACATGTTCGAGCCCGACATCAGTTAGCCTCCGGGGTAAACACTACGCGACCGCTGGCATGAGCTACGGGTGCAGTGTCAGGCCCACTGGTGTAGGCGAAGTAAAGCTTGTTCTTATCCACCTGATATTCCAGCCGCAACTGCAGCGACTGACCTGCACTTATCACCTGCTGGAACTTCAGAGCCTCAAGCGCGCCAAATTCCCCCAGACACCCCCAATGCTGCCGCGCATAATGAACAGCCCAATGGGTTTGTACCACACCGGGCAATACTGGCCGACCAGGGAAATGACCATCGAAATAATACAATTTGGCAGGCACATACAGCTTCAACAACAGAGTATTTGCCTCAACCGTACGCGCAATTAGTTCTGGTAACCGCGGCAGTTCGGCATCGGTAAACAGCACCTGCAGATCTTCCAGTGTTGTTTTTCCCTGGCGATTGCAGGGCAGTTGGGCCAGGTAGCGCCAGTACCTGGGAATTGCCACTCGATCACATTGGCCATCCAATACCTGTTTAAATATCTGGTTAAGCGCGGGCTTACCCTGATCCACCAATTGCTTGTTACCCTCATTATTGAGCACCAACACCGCCCCCAAGCGCTCACCACGATCGGGCAGCAATACCAGTCGCACCTGCGCAACCAAAGGATGCCGCTCAAGGATCTGCTCAATGGAGGTCAGCGAAATCCGCTTGCCACCCACCTTGGCAATACGATCGGCGCGACCACACAACTCAAACTGCCCCTCCCCCACCAAACGCGCTGAATCGGCACTGGTAAACCATTCTGCATCGGCAAGGTGGGGGCTGCGCACCTGGAGCAAACCCTCAGCTTCCGCCAAACGAACCCTTACCCCCGGCAAGCATTGCCAGGTACCATCCTTATCCTGCTCACGCCACGCGATACCGCCGGTTTCAGTACTGCCGTAAATTTCGCTCACCAGACATCGCAACCGGGTCAAAACCTCCAGAGAGGCTTCACGCCGCAGCGGTGCTCCCGAGGAAAACACAGCCGCTACCTGCGCATTGGACGGCCAATCCAGCGGTGGAATACGCCCCAAATGGGCCGGGCTACTAACGATTGCCAATGGCTTCCCCGTACCTGCTAACTGCGCCAATTCTTCCCAGTAATCACATTCATAGCGACCAAAGCAGCGACCCGCACATAGTGGCCAGAGCAACCTGAACAACAGTCCATAAATATGGTGATGAGAAACACTTGTGATAATACTCGTGCCCTCAAGCTGCGCGCCCCACAGCGTTTCAAGTGCACACAATTCGGCGTTTAGCTGCGCAAAACATTTGTGAATGGCAACAGGCTCCCCCGATGAGCCAGAGGTGTAGAGTATCAATGCAGGTTGCGCCAAAGTGACAGGCTCCAAGCAAGTCAACTCCCGAGGCTCCGCTTCGGAGTCGGGTTGCACGCAATGCGGAAGGTCAAAGTCACCGGCAAATTCACTGGTCAACTTGGTTGCCCGGGAAAGAGTATCCGGCAAGTTGTTCGCCGGGATTAAGGCCTGCTTCCCCTGACGCCAGAGGGCAACCAATGCCGCTGCAAACTCCATACTATCGCGCAGGTATAAGGCAACAATCTGGCTTTTAAGGGGTGTGAAAACTGTTTCCCACGCCGAAATACGTAGACAAAACTGCCCCCAACTCGATTCACTTTTGGCATCAAACGCCAGCGGTTGGTGGGCAGGAAAAGCGTCGCCAGGATTGGCAATCAACTCAGGTAGATTAATTATCGGCATGTAACTGCGTTTATCTCTATTTATTGCACCCACAGACCGGCTGTGGGTATTAACTTAACGGTCTCGGCTGACCTTTGCTTTATGCTTGTGTTCAACCCATTTGCGCACTGGATATTCGCCCACCAACAGGGTCCCAATAGCGATATATGACAGTAAACCGTTATACAAAGCCCAAAGCTCATCATTGGCGTAGACAGTCGACCAGGCAATTACTCCGTTAGCAACAAAGAAGCCACACCAGACCCAGGTTACCTTGCGGGTATAGGCAACAGCATACGAAGGTAAATCCGCGCGTTGCAAACGGGCAAAACGCTCTATAACAGTTGGTGGACGCAGTAGGCTCAACCCAAACACTACTAGTAGTACCAGGCTGACTAATACCGGATAAAACTTCAGGCCAATTGCCGAGCCGCTAACCAATGTCACCAGGGTTACCGCAACAGCCGCAAGTAACAGCCAAAAGCTGTGGGATTGCCCACCACTAACCCCCATTAATTTGACCAGCAATAAACGACCACTGACGACTACCAGCAAAATAACCGCCAACCAACGTGGCCCAAGGTAATCGAGGCCAACGTAAACCACGAGCGGGTACAGAAATAGCACCGCTCCAACGATTATGCCCAGCCAGCGCCCGGAGGGCTTCATCACTCAGCCTTGTCCATCAGCACACTTACTGCATTAACTATGTCTTCGACGGTGCGAACTGCCTTGAAATCCTCGGGGCTGATTTTTTTGCCCACATATTTCTTTAGTTCTACTACCAAATCAATTGCATCAATACTGTCGATATCCAGATCCTCACCCAGATGAGATTCCAGGCGGATTTCTTTGGGATCAAGGTCAAAAAGATCGGCCAAGGTTGCTGCTACATGCTCAAAAATCGCATTCTTATCTGCCATGGCACACTCCTTACTTGGTACGGCGATCCGCGACCAGCGCGCAGAGGTTTTGAATACTGGCGAAATGCTTGCGGGTTTCTTCCGCTTCGGCATCCAGCTTGACGCCATAGCGTTTCTGCAACGCAACGCCCAGCTCAAGCGCATCAATAGAATCGAGCCCCAATCCGGTAACAAACAGCGGGGCAGAATCATCTATGTCATCCGCACTGATATCTTCCAGATCCAAGGTCTCAATAATCAGTTGTTTCAGCTCCAATGCCAGATCAGTTACAGATGGGTTTGTCATTTGCTCGTATTTCCTCAGTGAAGTAATCCTGCAAGTCCTGCGTCAGTTGACGCGCAGCCAATGCCGGTTGTTGTCGATCATAGGTAGAAATGGCGATGTCCTGCCCCACCCTTAAAGTCATATGCAGTTTGCGCGGCGGAATATGATACCACCGGTGCTTTTTAGTCAGTGTCAGCGGCTCACACAAAATCGTCACCGGAGTAACTGCCGTCCCGGTACGCAAAGCGACATTGGCGGCACCGCGCTGGAATTTGAGGCCTACACCAGGCTGGGTTCGCGTTCCTTCCGGAAAAATAATCAATGCACTCCCGGCAGCGAGCGACTTACCTGCTGCCTCAACCAATTCCGCACCCGAGTCATTGGTTAAAAAGCCCGTCAAGCGCAGGTATCCCCGCATGGCCGGATTGGTCAGTAAACGCCCCTTTACTATGCAATCTGGATTGGGAATAAATGCGATTAAAAAAACTACATCGATAAGGCAAGGGTGATTAGCCAGCACCAACAAGCCCGGGCGACGCAATAATGCTTCGCCGCTAATCTCCCAACTGAGCACCCCCAAGAATCGCAGGGTATGAATGTATAGACGGAAAGTGCGATGAATCAACAAACGCGCACGTTGCTGGCGCACTATGGGTGAACGCGAGGTCAACTTAATCCAGGGCGACGCCAAAAGCGGGATAAATACACCGCCTATGCCAAACAGGGTAAAACTCACGCCTGTCGCAAATAATCGCCAGTAGTAGTTAATCGAACTGAACATCAACAGGCTCTGCGCTGAATTGACCAGGTGCGGCCATTCGCCGCAAAGGTCAGGGCAGATGTGGTCGAGTCTTGAAGCAAGGCCAGCAGAGTCAAAGACTGGGGAGAGGCGTCTGCTACCTCCGATGTCTCATGCACCAAGCCCAGACTGGTAAGCGACCACTCATTACCGGGAGCAATCACTATCGCCAGAGCATAGGCGTGCTCAGGTTGATTGACATGGATTCTATACAAGTCGGGCGGCGGCTCATCACAAAATACGCAAAGCACAGGGCCGCCATTAGCGTGGCACAACCCTAAAACTTCCAGTAACGCGGGGATAAGTTCCTGCGCCCCACCACTTATGGCCGTGATATTGGCGGTCAAACCCTGATGTATGGAGAAAAGTCCGGCAATCGCATTGTGTACTGACAAACTGAATGCGGTTGGCGACATTGGCTCAGCGTTAGCAAGATCCTGTAATAATCCCAGCGTACGGTTAAGGTCGCCGTGGCGAGACACATACACCAACGGCATGGAACCATGAGCTTCTACCATAGGAATAATTACGCTAAGTGCAGCGCGACCCACCAAGCTGAGACGGCGCCTGAGCATAGCAGGAATGATAGAGACATCGGGCTGTGAATCCGCTGCCAAAGCAGACCAAGCCTTCCAGCCAAGGATATTGAAACCTAGCGCTGACATTATTATTTTCCGCGAATCCGAGTTGCTTTTGTTAACAGTCTTACTAACCCCAAGGTAAGGACAGCATTGTTACAGACAACACTAGGAATGTGAACTATTACGACAATCCAGTGGCCCAGTAATCTACCACGGCTCGCTCATTGGCCATGAATATCATAGTATGTTCACCACTTCACTCACCCAAAATGTAGTGATTGGCCTATCCATTAATCACAAAACACGGAGTTATATATGAAGCGTCTTGCATCCAACCTCGGCATTTTTACCCTCAGCCTATGTGCCCTCAATGCCAGCGCACGCGATGATATTCAGGATTACTCTATTGCCGATGCCCTGGCATCTGCACAAGCCAAGGAAATCCTGGGTACTGATATCAAGTTCTACTTTGGCGACCAAGCACACGGCCCTATCGTCAAAAAGTTTGTGGAATCGCGCACCAATAAAAAAACCAATGGTGCCAATAAAAGCGATAAGGAAGCTTGCGAGTGGGCATTCTTATCAACGATGAAGGCCCTGCGGGAAAAAGCCCAAAGTCTGGGCGCCAACGCGGTGGTAAATATTCGTTCAAACTACCGCAACAACCTCACTAGCAGCGCAACTACATTTAAATGCGGCTCAGGAATGCTGGTTTCCGGTGTTGCGCTGGTTGGTGATGTGGTGGAAATTAAATAGCATTCGATCAGCCTCCATAGGCAGGCGTTTATAAATCCATAAAAGTCATTCTAACGACCTACAAAAGAAGCACATATGAAACACAAACATTTATTAACTCTTGCCTTGCTATTCACCTGCAGTGCTAACGCGAACGATCTCAGCATCAATCAAATTGCGCCTTACCATGACGCAAAAGTTATTCAAGAAAATATAAAACAAGAGTGTATTGACCTTGGCAAACAATTTTCTGACGCAACTATCTCAGCAGTTAAGAAAAATGGCTGGTCAGTGTCAACTAGACCGGAAACTGAGCCGTCGCAGCAGGGGCTTAACCTGAAGCTTACTATTGTTAATGCAATCAGCTCGGGCGGATTTTATATAGGCCAAAGAAAATCGGTATCCATAGAGGCGGTACTCTATAACGATGGCCAAGTCGTCAATACCTTTAACAGCACACGAAACTCAGGTGGTGGTGCTGGTGGGTCGTTTAAAAGTTCATGCTCAATACTGAAGAGATGCGTCGACACTCTTGGGGTCGATGTGAGCAAATGGTTAAAAACACAAAAAATTTAGCCGTACACCAATAAAAAACCAGCCATTGATCAACTCAATGGCTGGTTTTTTTATTGGATTTTCCCAATCTATGCGCGTGCTATCAATTAACTGCCGCGCGTTAGCTGTCTCCCTTGATGAATCGAAACCACCTGCGCAGTGGTTTTTTCAGCACTCACTTCCGCATCAATCAACAATTCAGGTTCCAAAGGCGCGCTAAGAATTTCGCGATAGAGAGGTTCAATATTTCCTAACGCCGTCTGGAGTTGGTAAAGATTGGTTTGCAAAGATTCCAATTGTTCCGCCACTGAGTTGCGCTGGCTTTGCAATTGGGTCAAACGCAACATGTGGTGCTCCAGCAGTTGCTTCTGGTATTGGTTTTGGTGAAACAACGGCGCCAAGGCTTCTTGCATCCAGTGATTGATATGCTGATTCAACTCGACATACACATTGCGTACTTCCTGCACCAGGGTATTGATGAAGCGACTGATCAACGCGCCTTTGTGGGAGAACACTGTACTTGGGGATTTGCGGAAATCGTCAGCTCGCTTATGCAGCTGGCGCAACTGGCGGCGCTGTTTTTGAATTTTCAGCAAGTGACGCATCATTAGATGGTCATCACCGCGCGGCTGTGATGGGCGCTCGTAAATTGACGCCATCACCCGGTTACAGCGCTCAATTTCGCGCTCCAGGTGGGTGATGCTGCTATCCACATCGTCAAAAAATTTCCCTATGGCGCGCGTCAGACCCACAGTTGTCCAGCTCTGCGCCAGACTTTTATGGGCCTCGGCAATTTGCTGCTCCAGTTGCGCCATGCTAACGGGAGCAAGCAGCGGTACTTTTTGCGATTCCAGCAACCGCTGGCTGGTACGCAGCGACAGCGCCTGCTTGTGGTAGTCGTGATGCACACGGCGAATGGTGTCGCGCAGTTCTTGCAATTTGGCAGCGGCATTTTCCGGTGCCGCTGCACGCAGCTCATTGAACTCCTGCTCTGCCTCAGCAAAACGGCGCAGCAAGCCATTGCGCGCATTGATAATCATCTCGTAGCTATCGCCCACCAAACGGTGGCCGATAATCTGCTGCTGGTTACGCATGACGATTTCCGCCAGCATCCGTTCCAGTTGCGGAAAATTGCTCCGCAGCAATTGCGCCTGGTTGCGTCCCACTTTACCCAGCAGCCCCTGCTTGGCGGAGAGCGCCACTACATGGCTAGGCGACAGATCCAGTTGGCGCGCCGTCAGCTGGCGCAGTTGGTTGATATTGGCTTCCACTTCCTGGGGTGGCGTCAAATCATCCCAGAGGCTGTCGATTTTATTCAGCAGCGCAATAACCGCTGTACAATTTTCCTCGCGCAGGGTCTGGATATGGTCGCGCCAAATTTCCATATCGCTCGCTGTCACCCCGGCATCCGCTGAGAGCAAAAACAAAATTGCCTGGGCATCAGGCAGGGTTTTCAAGGTGAGTTCAGGCTCATTGCCCAAGGCATTCAGGCCGGGCGTATCCACAATGCGTAACCCTTGGCGCAGCAACGGGTGATCCAGACTGATCAGCGCATGGCGCCAGGCGGGAATAGTCACCAACCCCAGCTCATCCCGCTCACCCAGCTCATCCGGGGCAAAACCTAATTTGAGCGCATCGGCCACACTGACTTTTTTGCTGGCCGATACCTGATTAATAGCGGCGCGCGTCTGCTCGTGATCCTCGGCATTAAAATGAATAGTGACCCAGTTCTGCGGAATGCGTTTAAAGCTTTGCAGGCTCGTATTGGTGCGACGGGTTTCAATGGGCAGGAGACGCACGCAGTTGGCTGGCTGGTGCGCATCCCAGAAAATCTCAGTCGGGCACATAGTCGTGCGCCCGGGCTGCGATGGCAACAATCGGCGACCGCCGCCGGTATACAGCAACGCGTTAATCAGTTCGGTTTTGCCGCGCGAAAACTCGCCCACGCAGGCAATGGTAAAACTCTCACCGCGCAATAACTGACGCGCCCGTTGCAAGGTTTTCCCCATAGGTGCAGCGAACACCCCATGGTTGTTAAGCCAATGCTCAAAGCGCTGCAAACGTTCATCCAACTGACGTTTCCAGCGATTGTAATGGGTCATCTGGCGATGCAAGGCTCTTACGTCCATAGCGGTGTACTCATTATTTACGTTATGTAATAGCTGACCGAAATAACCAGTAGTGAGCAAATTCTATTTTTATTTTTTGGTATTAAAGCGGAAAAGCCCGCCATTGGCCAGATCTTGAGCAGTGAGTGGTCACTTCAAGGGCGCAAAAGGTGGGAAAATGCTACTTGAGGAAACAGGTGCCAAGCTGGGCAGCCTGTTTAGTGCACCCGCGCACCAACAAATGGACGCGGGCGAGGGCTTATCGGCTACCAATTGCCCAGTGTCACCAGGGGATTAACACCAACAAACACTGCGAAGCTAATAATCAACATATCAACGACTTTTAATCCCAGCAAAATGATAATCGGCGATATATCAATGACACCACCCAGCGGTGGCAACACTTTGCGGATGGGTGCTGCAAGTGGATTGATAATTTGATTCGCCAACATTAACAAAGGATGATGGCTAAACGGGGCAATAAAGCTGCCGATAATACTAATGATCATGCACCAGAAAAAAATGCTGGAAATAATCGTCAGCGCACCGACAAAACCCCAGGCAACTAATAAAAACGGATTAGAAATTAAGCCGATTTGACCCACAACCACACACAAAATTGCACTGGCCAATAATTGCACCAACAGGATCAACACTACCGATGCCATGTCGATTCCCAGGAAGCCAGGAATGATTTTTCGCAAGGGTTTTAACAGTGGCATGGTGACTTTTACGATTCCCTGGGACACCGGATTATAAAAATCGGCCCGCACCAATTGCAGTAAAAAACGCAAGACCACAATCACCAGAAACAGCAGCATCAAGCTGGACACAATCAAATGCAAAATATTGGCAATCATGAATTTCTCCGGTGATTAAAACGTTTAAAAATTATTTGCCCAACAATTCCGACAGCTCAAACGCGCGGTTCGAGCAAGCCGTCATGGCTTTCAATACCGTCGCACGCAACTGGTCTTGTTCGAAACTGTTAATGGCTTGCTCGGTAGTGCCCTTGGGGGAGGTGACACGACGGCGCAATTCTGCCACATCACAGTGACTTTCTTTTGCCAACCGGGCGGCACCTAATGCTGTTTGCAAGGTCAATTCGGTAGCGCACTCGCGCGTAAGGCCAAGCTTTTCGCCCGCCTCAATCATGGCTTCCATAAACAAAAAGAAATAGGCCGGGCCGGAACCGGACACCGCTGTCACCGGATTTAATAAATTTTCATCATCCAGCCATTGCACAATCCCGACGGCCGCAAGAATGGCATTGGCTGCCGACTTTTGCGTAACACTTACCTTTGCATTGGCAAAGGCTCCGCTGGCACCGAGACGCAATTGCGATGGGGTATTGGGCATACAGCGCACAATGGCCTGATCCTCACCCAGCCAATTAGCCAGGCTAGCAGTGGTAATGCCGGCGGCGACCGAAATAATCAGCGGTTTGTGCGCAAGCGAATCGCGCAACGCCAGGCTAACCTCTTTTAACATTTGCGGCTTTACCGCCAGCACGACTACATCCGCTCGCGCCGCTGCCGCTGCATTGTCAGTGCTAATTTCAATTTGAAATTCCTGCTGCACTTTTTCCAGCGATTCAATACGCGGCCCAGCAGCAATAATTTGCTGCGCAGTGAAACCTTCCGCCAGGATGCCGCCGATAATCGCTTTGGCCATATTGCCGGCGCCGATAAAGGCAATTTTTGCTCTACTCACAATAAATCCTTAACGATTAAATAATCATTTCAAATTCAGAATTTCATAATATTGATTCAAGGGCGCGTACCAAAAATATCTGTCCCTACACGCACAAAGGTTGCGCCCTCGGCGATGGCGGATTCCATGTCACCTGACATCCCCATCGATAAGGTATCCATGCCAAAACCTTGCAGGTTTAGCACCTGCAAAGCGCTGCGCAATTTGGCAAAAGCCTTGCGCTGCTGCGCCGAATCATCACTCGCAGCGGGAATTGCCATCAACCCGCGCAATTTCAACCGTGTCAGAGGCGCGAGCGCCGCAATCAGGGTCGGCAATTCTGCCAGACTCACACCGGACTTGGTGGTTTCATCGTCAATATTTACCTGCACGCAAATATTGAGCGGGGGAAGATTTACCGGCCGTTGTTCATTCAGGCGCTGGGCGATTTTCACACGATCCACCGAGTGCACCCAATTAAAATGTTCCGCAATTGGCCGGGTTTTGTTGGATTGGATGGGCCCAATAAAGTGCCATTCAAGTTCGGGCAGGTGCTGCAAGACAATTTGCTTATCCAGTGCTTCCTGCAGGTAATTTTCGCCAAAGCGGCGCTGCCCCCAGGCATAAGCCTGGGCAATCGCCTCGGGCGGCTGGGTTTTGCTAACCGCGATTAACTGCACAGTTTGCGGATCTCGGCCAGCAGCAGCAGCGGCTTGATGTATTCGTGCGGTGACTTTCGCGAGCTTGTCGTCTATCTTGTGCATATCCAGTTGTATTGACTCATCACATAATTCGGCCCGGCCGATGCATAACAAAAGGTTGCCCTGATGGATATCACCGAACTCCTGGCTTTTAGCGCCAAACAAGGCGCGTCGGACTTGCACTTGTCGGCGGGTTTGCCGCCCATGATCCGTGTGGATGGCGATGTGCGCCGTATTAACCTGCCCCCCATGGAGCACAAGCAGGTGCACGGCTTGATTTACGACATTATGAATGACAAGCAGCGCAAGGACTACGAAGAATTCCTGGAAACCGACTTTTCGTTTGAAGTACCCGGCGTGGCGCGCTTCCGTGTCAACGCCTTTAACCAGAACCGCGGCGCCGGCGCCGTATTCCGTACCATTCCGTCCAAAGTACTCACCATGGAAGAGCTGGGCATGGGCAACGTGTTCCGCGATATCTGCGCTGTGCCACGCGGATTGGTGTTGGTAACCGGGCCCACTGGTTCGGGTAAATCCACTACCCTCGCGGCCATGATCGACTACATCAATGACAACAAATACGAGCACGTATTAACCATCGAAGACCCGATCGAATTCGTACACGAATCCAAAAAGTGTTTGGTTAACCAGCGCGAAGTACATCGCGACACCCATGGCTTTAACGAAGCACTCCGCTCCGCACTCCGCGAAGACCCGGACATTATTCTGGTTGGTGAGATGCGCGACCTGGAAACGATCCGATTAGCGCTAACGGCGGCAGAAACCGGTCACCTGGTATTCGGCACCCTGCATACCACCTCTGCCGCAAAAACCATCGACCGTATCGTGGACGTATTCCCGGCGAACGAGAAATCCATGGTGCGTTCGATGTTGTCTGAATCATTGCAAGCGGTAATCTCGCAAACTTTGATGAAGAAAAATGGTGGCGGTCGTGTCGCCGCGCACGAAATCATGCGCGGTACCTCAGCGATTCGTAACCTGATTCGCGAAGATAAGGTGGCGCAAATGTATTCGGCGATTCAAACCGGTGCCTCACTCGGCATGCAGACCATGGACCAGTGTTTGGCGGATTTGGTATCGCGGCGGATTATCAGCCGTGAAGCGGCCAAGTCAAAAGCGAAGTTCCCCGAAAATTTCTAATTAGAAAATTTCGCATCGTTGTGTTTCATTTCAGTCACAGTTATTTCAAAAATTTTTCAGGTGGTTGGTTATGGATTTTGATCGGTTATTAACACTAATGGTTGAAAAGGGCGCGTCGGATTTGTTTATCACCGCCGGTGTTCCTCCTTCGATCAAAGTCCATGGCAAAATCGTACCGGTAACGGCCACGCCCCTCGCGCCGGAAAAAGCACGGGAGCTGGTGCTCAGCGTAATGAATGAAAAACAGCGCGCCGAATTTCTGGAGAACAAGGAACTCAACTTTGCGGTTAGTGCGCGCGGTATTGGCCGCTTCCGTGCCAGCGCGTTTTACCAGCGCAACCTGGCCGGTATGGTATTGCGTCGCATCGAAACCAAGATCCCGACCATTGACGAATTAAACCTGCCTGAAGTTATCAAAGAGCTGGCCATGACCAAACGCGGCCTGATTATTTTTGTAGGTGCTACAGGTACCGGTAAATCCACCTCGCTCGCTTCTATGATTGGCCATCGCAACCAGAACTCCAAAGGCCATATTATTTCCATCGAAGACCCGATTGAATTTATTCACCAGCATCAGGGTTGCATTATCACCCAGCGCGAAGTGGGCATAGATACAGAATCCTTTGAAATTGCCCTGAAAAATACCTTGCGTCAGGCACCTGATGTCATTCTGATTGGCGAGGTGCGGTCGCGCGAAACCATGGATCACGCCATTGCTTTCGCAGAGACCGGCCATTTGTGTTTGTGCACACTCCACGCCAACAACGCCAACCAGGCGTTGGATCGTATCATTCACTTTTTCCCTGCAGATCGCCATCGCCAATTGTGGATGGATTTATCGCTCAACCTGAAAGCGATTGTCGCGCAGCAATTAATTCCCACACCCGATGGCAATGGTCGCCGCGCGTGTCTGGAAATCATGATCAACACCCCGCTCGCACAGGATTTGATTCGCAAAGGCGAAGTATCGGATTTGAAGGAACTGATGAAGCGCTCAACCGAATTGGGTATGCAAACTTTTGATCAAGCGCTTTATGCACTCTATGACAATGGCGAAATTACTTACGAGGATGCGCTGCTGCACGCTGACTCACCCAACGATTTGCGCCTGATGATTAAACTCGGTTCAGAAACCGATGCAAATTATTTATCGCATGCGGCAGACAGCTTGTCGATCCAGAGCGATGAACATAATAATCGTGGCAAAATGTTTTAACACTTTTTCCATTTTTGGATAGAAAAATGCCGGGTGATCGCCCGGCATTTTTTAAACCAGTTAACTAATTCCGCTCCAACCAACTCTCTAAAATCAAACGCGCCGCAATTGAATCCACCGGATTATTTTTATAATCGCGCGATCCACCACGACTTATTACTTCGCCTTTTGCTTCAAAACTGGTGAGCCGTTCATCCACTAATTCTACTTTGACACCAAAGCGCCCGTGAATACGGTTAGCAAATTTGCGTGCGCGTGCGCTCAATTCACTTTCGCCATCGTCCATATTGAGAGGGAGACCTACCAATACCAAATCCGGTTTCCATTCAGTCAATAATTTTTCAATCTGGCTCCAATCCGGAATACCGTCTTTAGCTTTTAATGGGGTGAGAAAATTAGCCGAGCGGGTGATCATTTGACCTGAGGCAACACCAATATTTTTGGTGCCGTAATCGAAGGCAAGTAGTGTTTTAATCATCAAATAAATTTCGCCAAAAATCAGGCGTGACCTGCGGTAAGGGGAATTAAATTAACATCAATACCCAGTGATTGGGCCGCCGCCGTCCAACGCTGCTCAAAGGGAGTGTTAAAAATAATATCTTTATCCGCCGCTACCGTGAGCCAGGAATTAGCAGCAATTTCCGCTTCCAATTGGCCTTCGCCCCAACCAGCGTATCCCAAGGTAATCAAACACTGTTTGGGACCACGACCTTCAGCGAGTGCGGCAATAATATCGCGCGATGCGGTAAGGCTGATTTCGGGTGAAACCTCCAGCGTTGATTGCCATTTGGTTTCATTGGAATGGAGTACAAAGCCACGCTCAGGCTGAACCGGTCCGCCACTCATCACAATTTGCTCGCCCTGGTCAGACAGATCATCCAGATCCATCTGGGCAAAAATTTCTTTTAGCAACATGGGTGTGGCGGTATTAATCACCACGCCCATAGCACCCTTGTCACTGTGCTCACAGATATAAGTCACTGTGTGGGCAAACGATGAATCGTTTAAGCCGGGCATGGCGATAAGAAAATGGTCGCGCAAACTGCCGGGTGTAAGTTCATCGTAATTGGTAGGAGTATTTTTTTGCATCATGATTTCAGTATGAGGCTTAAGCCGGTTAAAACAAGCCGGGCGGTTAAATTTATTCGCCCGGAATTAATTGGCCGAAGTGGTGATAGTGGAGTTTTTCCCCGTAATTTCAAAACGCCAGGTGCGGATAATCTGCAGGCGATCTGCATTCTTACGAATTTCCGGGGGAAAGCTGGCAAAGGGCGCAGAGAGACGCACTATTTGGCGAGCGGCGTCGTCCAGAATCCGTTGGCCGGAAGACTGCAACACTTTGATTTCATAGATAGTGCCGTCGGGATTAATCATCACCGACAGGCGTAAATTGCCGGTTATATGCCGGGATAATGCTTCCTTGGGATAGTTCCTATTGCCCACTTGCTCAATTTTTGCACTCCAATCGTGCAAGTATTTCGCATCAAAGGAGGCCTTGGTAGAAACCGAAGTTAGCGTGCGCACCCGAGGGCGCTTGGCGTATTCCTGACGCTGCTTATCCAGCTTGGCTTGCAGGCTGGCAATTTCGGTCGATACCAGTGCTTGATCCTCAGTGGTTCCCTCCAAAGGCTCACGCTCATCGCGCTCGTCCGGATTCAGTTTCAGCTGGGTTTTGTGCGTGGACTTTTCAATGGTACTCAGTACTCGGAAGCAGCTCAAACGGCCAATTCATTTTCTTCGCCATCGAGTGGGGGTCAATTGACTCGTTCTCATTTTGGGCATTATAAAATGGTCGTAAGTCTTGAATCGTTTGGACTTAAACGAACCGACGAGAATCAATTTCAGTACCATGAGTACATGAAAAATGCCAAGGAACTTCGCAAAGTTGCTGATTCATTAAAAAAAGAATATAGGAAAAGTAAAGAAGGCCTCTTGCCACAATCAAAGCAATATTTCAGCTATGCGTTTAGGGCAGAAACCATGCCCAAAAACACCGCTCCAAAATTTGGAAAATGGGTTGATGCGTTACTGAAGAAAAAAGCAATTGTGCTTCCTGGCGAAAAAGAACAAGTAGTAGCCACGGCCCTAAGTCAGGCACAAAATATCCGCTCTTACGCGGAAAGTAATAAGACCTATATCTCAGAAAAAAGCAAGGCTTGGTACCGCTACGACCTCGAAATGCACCATAAATACACCCAAGCCGTTTCGTGTTTTATTATGTTTTTGTTGGGAGCACCATTAGGAGCAATCATCAAAAAAGGAGGCTTTGGTGTCCCCGTTTTGGTATCGGTCTTATTGTTTATTTTGTCTTATGTCCTTACGCTGCAAGGCGACAAATGGGCTAAAGATGGGCTTGTATGGGTTCCAGTAGGTGCTTGGTTTTCCAATACAGTTCTTTTCTTTGTAGGACTTTATTTTGCTGACCGTGCCCTCAAAGATTCCCGTTTATTTGACAAAGATATTTACATCATCTGGTTTGAACGGATGAAAAAAAAATGGCAAAACCGTAAATCATCTGCTAATAAGGTGACTGTCGAAGCCTAGTGTTACCAGCATTTCGAATGCCTCCTCTACCTTTGGTGGGATTTCTTGCGCTATCTGAAAGCCTTTTTGAGGGTACAATTT
>JAGKXA010000412.1 GCA_021151615.1 Cellvibrionaceae bacterium
GGATAAACAATCGCAAATCATCGGCACCATCATTAAAAGCATCAGCAGCATTGCCGATCAAACCAACCTGCTCGCATTAAACGCTGCGATTGAAGCCGCACGCGCTGGCGATCAAGGTCGCGGCTTCGCCGTTGTTGCCGATGAAGTCCGCCAACTCGCCTCGCGCACCAGCCAGGCTACAGTAGAAATCGTCAGCGTAGTTTCGCAAAACCAAAAACTCGCGGAAGACGCCGTACAGATAATTGAAAATGGAAAACGCCAGGCAGTACAAGGCCTGGAGCTTTCTGCACAAGCTGGCGATGTAATTGTAGAAATTCAGGATGGTGCGCAAAAAGTTGTCAGCGCTGTAGGTCAATTTGCCAATAAACTGGCAAGCTAATTGTTGCAATAAATGCCCGCAATAAAAACTCATTAGAAAAAAGCGGCCCAAGCATTAGTTCACTTGGGCTCGCAATCACACTACTTCAATGACAACTCTGTAAATATTAAAACGTCAAACCCGTTGATGGTGTGATGGGTTTGATAGTGCCATCACTATTAAAAAATAATTTTTCAATCGCCACCTGACGACGATAAGTTCCACCACCTTTACCATTGCTGATGTGATACACCAGATACCATTGCCCTGCGAACTCGGTAATTGCCGGGTGACTGGTTGGTGCATCCTGCCCTGCTAACGCCGGTAATTTTTCGAGTATGCGACCGCGATAGGTCCATGGCCCCGTTGGGCTGGTTGCCGTGGCGTAATCAATCGTCGCCGGGTTAGCACCTGCGGCATACACAATGTAGTAAGTGCCGTTGCGTTTGGTAAGATAAGGCGCTTCAAAGAAATCGCGCGGTGTGCGTTCAATCCAGTTACCTTTAATTGACGTCATATTGTCATTGAGCGCAACCGTTACCATTCGCCAGAAACCACCGTAAGTTAAATAGGCTTGACCGTTATCATCGACAAACACTGTTGGATCAATGGTATAAACAGTTTGACCTGCATCGGTGTAATTAAATGCTTTCATTTCGATAGTGTCGTCAACCAGCGGAGCACCAATCGCATCACGGAACGGGCCGAGTGGGCTATCACCCACAGCAACACCAATCGCCATTCCACCGCCGCGCTTATTCACCGGCACATACCAATAAAACTTTCCGCCGCGTTCAATCATCTGCCCTGCCCAGGCATTCGCATCTGCCCAGGTAAATGTACTCAAACTCATAACGGGAGCACCGTGATCAGTCCAGTTCACCATATCGGTGGATGACAACACATACCAACTGCGTAACAAAAAGCCATTGGTCCCTTCATCGCGACCAGCAGTAATGTAGAAAGTACAATTGTGAACAAATGACGCAGGGTCAGCGGTAAAAATATTCGGCAGAATTGGATTAGTGCCACGCGTTCCCGCTAAGGGTCCGGTGCAATTTCCGGCAGAGGAATTACTGGAAGAACTTGCCACACTAGTGCGCGAACTGCTGGAAGAACTTTTTGCTGATGAAGATTGAGGAGGCTGGCCAACAGGAATTCCCGCAACACGCCATTCCAGAATGCCGGTGGATTGCGTTGCGTTTAACATGGAAACACGCAAACGATTGGTTACAATGCTATTCAACGGCAAATTATTAAATGCATTTTTAGTCAACGGAACATCACCGATACTTACCCAGTTACTGCCAGTCCAATACTCGACATAGGCGCGTGTTGGTGTAAGCACACCACCGTTATCATCAAACCAATAAATTTGCGT
>JAGKXA010000413.1 GCA_021151615.1 Cellvibrionaceae bacterium
ATACATACATGTCGCTGAATTACGACAGAACTCTCGCGGAGGTATTTGCGCAATCCTGTAAGCAATTCGCGGACTGTAAGGCCTTCACCTGTATGGGGCATACACTCAGCTATGCTGAACTGGATCAGTTTTCCGGGCGCTTTGCTGCGTATTTGCAACAGCATACCCAACTAAAACCAGGCGATCGAATTGCCGTGCAATTACCAAATGTCCTGCAATACCCGGTTGTTGTGTTTGGTGCGCTGCGCGCAGGCCTGGTGGTGGTAAATACCAATCCACTTTATACCCCGCATGAAATAAAACATCAGTTAAATGATTCTGGTGCGAAGGCCCTGGTGGTGTTAGCGAATATTGCCAAAAATGCGGCGGCAATTGTTGCTGAAACAAAAGTAGAGAAGGTGATAGTGACTGAGTTAGCGGATTTGCATCCGCCGGTGAAGCGCATCCTGCTTAATTTTGCGGTTAAATATTTGAAAAAAATGGTGCCACCGTTTGTATTTCCGCAACAGATTTCGCTGAACAAAGCCTTGTCGTTAGCCTCTCAACCATGGCAAGCCGTTGCTCAAACACCTGAGGATATCGCAGTGCTGCAATATACCGGCGGCACAACTGGTGTTGCTAAAGGCGCGATGTTGACGCACCGCAATCTGGTGGCGAATATGGCGCAGCTGAATGAGCGCATGAAAAATGTGTTTCGCCCCAAGCAGGAGCTCTATGTCGCTCCCTTGCCTTTGTATCATATTTACTCGTTTACTATTCATTGCGCTTCGGCGGTAGCCTTGGGTAATCACAACTTGTTAATTCCAAATCCGCGCGATATTCCCGGCTTCGTAAAAGCATTACAAGGAGTGAATTTTACTTTTTTTGTAGGTTTGAACACTTTATTTAATGCATTGATGCGCAACCCTGATTTTTGCAAACTGGATTTTAGCCACTTGCGCCTAACCTGCTCGGGTGGAATGGCCTTAACGCATGAAACGGCACGACACTGGTGTGAGGTTACCAAAGCACCGATGAGTGAGGGGTACGGCTTAACCGAGACTTCACCAGTTGTTTCCAACAACCCATTGGAAAATGTCCAGGACGGCACTGTAGGCTTGCCGTTAATTGATACAGAGGTGAAAGTAATTGACGAGCATGGCAACGCATTACCAACTGGTGAGGCGGGTGAGTTGTGTGTGCGCGGCCCACAAGTGATGAAGGGTTATTGGCAACGCCCTGAGGCTACCGCAGAAGTGATGGACAGTGACGGTTGGTTTATGACTGGCGATATCGCCGTTATTCAAGCTGATGGCTACATCAAAATTGTCGATCGCAAAAAAGATATGATCAATGTCAGCGGCTTCAAGGTGTTCCCCAATGAAGTGGAAGATGCGTTAAGCAATCATCCGGATATTGTTGAGGTTGCCATTGTTGGCGTGCCTGACGGTGAAGGCAGTGAAACAGTAAAAGCTTTTATCGTGACTGCGAATGAATCCCTGACTGTTGAGCAAGTGCGCAAATTTGCTAAGGAAACCTTAACGGCATACAAGGTTCCCCATCTAATTGAATTCCGTAAAGAGCTGCCAAAAACCAACGTTGGAAAAATTTTGCGCCGTGAGTTGCGTGATCAGGAAATAGCAAAAGCTAAATAAGTTTCATCTCTGCAGTGAACACACTCAACTCTCAGGATAAGGTTATGGATATTTTATTTGGAATTCTCGCGAGCCCCGCATTTTGGGTGGCGCTGGTATTAC
>JAGKXA010000414.1 GCA_021151615.1 Cellvibrionaceae bacterium
TGTTGGGCGAACTTTCGAGGATCTCCCTGCTTTGGCAGAGGCTTTTGAAAAGGGGGCTTAAACATAAGCGCGCAATCATAGGGATAACGTCTGGGCATGTCAAAGAAAAACTGGCGAAATAGCGCTATTTAGTGGTTTAAACATAGAATAGCTACATCATTTTGCGCTTTGATTAACTTTTGCGAGGAAAAACTAATGCAGAAAAACAATATTTTACTTGCTTCCAGCTCTGCCTACCGCCGACAGCTTTTGCAAAAACTGGGACTAGAGTTTAGCTGGGTCGCACCTGCAATCGACGAATCACCCAATCCCACCGAACACCCCATAGACTTGGTGTTACGCCTTGCGGAGCAAAAAGCTAAAGCATTATCGAAAGACCACCCCAACCACCTGATTATAGGATCTGACCAGGTCGCAACCCTGGACGATCAGATAATAGGAAAACCCTATAACCACGTAGTCGCCAGCAACCAATTAAAGGCGTTTAGTAATAAAGAAATCACCTTTTTAACCAGCATATGCCTTTACAACAGCCGCACAGGAAGAACCCAACTAGAAGTGGACAGCTACAAGGTGAAGTTTCGCCAACTAACCCCCACTCAAATTGAAAATTACTTACAGAAAGAACAACCCTATGACTGCGCAGGAAGCTTCAAGTCAGAAGGACTGGGCATTTGCCTGCTTGAGAAGATGGAGGGTAAGGACCCCAACACATTAATAGGACTACCCTTAATTGAACTTACACAAATGCTAATGAATGAAGGGATAGACCCTTTGAGCAGCTAATTAGCAACCAGGCCATCCCAGGCCAACAAACCATCAAACTGATCCAGACAAAGAGCAGGCTCATAAACATGCAGGCGCTCAATATGATGCGCACCATAACTTACAGCAATCCTCGGCATCCCAATTTTTCTTGCCATCTCCATATCGTACTCAGTGTCACCAACCATTACTGCTTCATTCACTACAACACCAAACTCCTCCAGCAACTCCTCCAACATCAATGGATCAGGCTTAGAGGCAGTCTCATCAGCACATCGAGTAGCATGAAAAAAATCACTAAACCCGAGCACTCCAAAAATTCGATCCAACCCTTTGCGACTCTTACCTGTCGCAACAGCCAATATATGCCCCTGCGACTTGAGAGCTTCAAGAGTCTCCCTAACTCCCGGAAAAAAATCAGAGGGGCGAGCCTCATCCAGCATTAAAAAGCGCGTTGCATAAGCATCACGCAGCCTCACCCTGTCCTCAATTCGAACATTCGGGTACAACCGATGAATCGCCTCCGGCAACCCCAACCCAATAATGTCGTGAATAAGATGGTCAGCCAGCGGCTCCCACCCCAAATCGCTCGCAGCCATCTGCATAGCTTTAGTGATTTTGGCTTTTGAATCACTCAAGGTGCCATCCCAATCAAATATCAGCAGCACAACCAACCCCGCACTCAGGCCATTTCAATCAATTTAGACAAGGGCTCAACCAAATCCAACAACAAAGGCGCCTCCACACGAATCACACTATTAGAGTCCGGCAAATAAAAAGACAGGGAAGACGCATGCAAAAACAAACGACGCAACCCCAAAGCTCGCAAGGATTCATTAATTTGATCACTGCCGTATTTTTCGTCCCCTGCCAGGCAATGCCCTGCATATTGAGCATGAACACGGATTTGGTGGGTCCGCCCGGTAATAGGCCGAGCTTCAATCAAGGTAAACCCCTCATAACGCTTTAA
>JAGKXA010000012.1 GCA_021151615.1 Cellvibrionaceae bacterium
ATGTTGTCGTTGAGCTCCTCCCCTGCGTCGTTGGCCATGTCCTGCAGCATTTGGTCAAGGGCAGGGTTGCCGTCACCGCGCTCCACCCGGATATGACTGGGGATATGATCCTCCGGCCAGCGCAGGCGGTAGACAAACATCTTGCTGGTGTTGGGCAGTATCTCAACCTCCAGCGTTTCCACCATTTCAGTCTCAACATAACTGCGCCCGTTGGTGCCGCATCCGGCAACCATCAACACCACCAGGGGCAGTAAAATAAACATTTTCTTCATGCAGGTTATCCGTTTTTATTAACGCTTATTGGCCATGCTTTACCACTCAAAGCCCCATTGATACAACCCACACCAAGAACGGCGTGGAATGGGAGACTAAAGAAACAGCAGGCACAGCCGACAAAAGTGTATTAACTGTTTCAAGCACTATACCTGCTCACTACCGGAGCCTGCCATGGGTTCACACTCACCAAGATTACAGATTGCAACTAGCCGTTTCAGCCGCCTGCTGTTGACCCTGCTTATTGTATTCAGTTCATCACTGGCAAGTGCCGGTCCGTCTATCGTGCCGGATGATATCGCGTATAAACCAAAACCCGCGGTTACCGAAGCCAGTACAACTGGCAGCGTCACTGTGGGCACCGCCGACCTGCCGGGAAACAGCGAGCAAGCCGTCGCAACACAAACAGAAGCCGTGCCCGCAGCATCGACTACCCGGTACCTGAGCGGCAATCTCTGCCCGGATCAAACCGGCAATCACAGCAACTTGCAGAAATCATTAGTGATTACCCGCTTCTTGCGCAGCAGTCCACACACGGCCAATGCAGGAAATTTGTTTGCCGCAGAAAGCGAAATTCCCACATTGATTCGCGCGCAATTAAATGACAACTACCAAAGCATTGCACCTGGCGTTTTACACTCAGGCTTTGCGGCAGCAACGCTCAGCGACACCCAGCTGAAACAACACGCACAAAAAATTGCACGGCAAGCACGCACCCAATTTGTATTGAGCGGCACTGTCGATGACATGAGCATGACCGCACCCGACACCACCTATAATCCCAACCTTTATCGCCAGATAGCCAATTCCTTTCACGATCTCACGCACATAAAATTGTTTGATAAACGCACCCGGGTTTTAAATCTTTCTGTGCAATTGCGCGATGGTTTTACTGGCGAACTTTTATTTAGCAAACAGTTTTCTACATCAGGCATCTGGAACACGCGCCGCCCCATCGGATTTGATTCCCCGGCATTTTATAAAACACCTTACGGCAAAAAAATAAAATCATTAACCAAGAAGATCAGCAAGGAAGTGGCGCAAGTCATTCATTGTCAACCCTTCATGGCGAGCATTGACTCACAGCCAGGACAAGCACAGATTTTATTGCACGGAGGTGCAAACAATGGATTGCATGCAGGGGATACATTAAGTTTGTATCAGGTCGTAGTGGTTGGCTCCAACACCGAATATCAAGTCAATGAAACCCGGCTGGTTAAACGCGAAACACGCCTGCACCTGAGTGAGGTTTACCCATCGCACAGCATTGCACAGGTTGAGGGCGGCAGTTATTTGAATGGGCACTATCTCGCCGTAGGCGAGTAGCCTGGTGGCAGTAGAGCAATAAATTAACACCCTGGTTTCAGCTTTCCGACGGGTCGGGCGCAAGACCATAATGCTCGGCAAGATACTCATCGTGACTGGGTAAACTTTTTACCATATTGAAAATGGCCGAGCGCGCGAGCTTCAGCGTCTCACTGATTTGCTGGTAATCCAGATTATCTACGCGCGGATTATATTTTTGCGGGCGAATACCCATGCCTTCAAACACCGATTGCCAGCTGGCGGCACGAAATAATTCATCATTGTCTTCACGCAAAATTCCATGCCCGCGGAATAATTCGATGCGCTCTTGCAATGAATCTGGCAACTCCATCGTTTTGCACCAACGCCAGAAGTCGCTGTCGTCGCGCTCGGTCGCGCAATAGTGCAGCACAATAAAATCGCGCACCTCTTCATAATCTGCCGCCATGCGGCGATTGTATTCGCGCTGCAAACTGCGCTCGCAATCCGCATCAGGAAAAAAGCGCAAAAAGAAATCCATCCCACGCGCAATTAAATGAATCGCGGTTGACTCCAGCGGCTCAACAAAACCACCGGACAACCCCAACGCCAAGCAATTATCTTTCCAGAACTCCTTGCGTCGCCCGGTATTAAAACTGATTACGCGTGGATCATTAATGCGCGGCGCATCCAGATTTTTTAGCAGTGTCGTTTTGGCTTCGGCGTCGCTGCAAAAGCGACTGGAGTACACATAGCCATGGCCCGTGCCGTTGCGCAGCGGAATACGCCAGCCCCATCCGGATTTACGTGCAGTCGCGGTGGTATAAGGCATGCGCGAACCGGCTTTTTCCGTTTTCACCACGTAAGCTCGATCACAAGGTAAATAGCGGGACCAATCTTCAAACTCAACCCCCATGGCCTGCTCAATGAGCAGCGCCTTAAAGCCTGAGCAATCGATAAAAAAATCGCCGTGGATTTTTTGCCCACCCGCCAACTCTATCGCCTCGATAAATCCATTATCCTTGCGCACCACATTCACGCAATTACCTTCGCTGCGCGCTACACCGCGCGCTTCTGCATAGCGACGCAAAAAAGCCGCCACCAGTTTCGCATCCAAATGCACAGCATAACCGGCACCACCAATGGGTGTATTCATCGCCTGCGAGGGGAGAAAGAATTTTTCCTGCGCCGCCATAACCGCACAGGGCGAGAAATCCTGCAAATCGTAAGCTTCGCCTTCCTTGGTTGCTTTCAACCAGCACTGATAAAAATCCTGGGAGCCAATACGTTTTCCCAATGCGCCGTAGGGGTGAAAATAGGATTGGTTCTTCGCCCGCCAATCGACAAACTTAATACCGAGTTTGTAACAGGCCTGAGTCTCGCGAATAAATTCCTCTTCATCTATCCCCAAGCTCGTAACCAGCCGCACTACCGGTGGGATAGTCGATTCACCCACACCAATGGAGCCAATATCTTCTGACTCCACCAATTCGATTTCACAAAAACCAGGTTTTAGATGTGCGGCAAGCATGGAAGCAGCGATCCAGCCGGAGGTTCCTCCGCCGAGAATGACAATTTTTTTCAGGGGATTAATACTGGCCGTCATAAATCTTTGCTCACAAGCATTTAACATTATTCGCGCAAACGCCAATCAACTTCTGGCTAGCGAACCGATAACATGGTTTGTACGTTTTCTTCCGGCTCAGTCGTAAAATTCCAATAGGCACCACTGCAGGTCTGTATGGCTTTGCGCAATACATCTATCGCCTTATGCCGCGGAAAACTGGCCCGCCAGGCGAGCGCCAAACGCCGCTGACCACCAGGAATCGCCAAGGGCCTTGCCACCAGGCTATTCACCTGGCACAACCTCGCCTCCGCCGCCGAGCGCGGCAATATACTCAAGCCTAGCCCTGCAGCCACCATATAGCGAAGTGTTTCCAGGCTATTTCCTTCGGCACGCGGTACTATTGATTCACCATCCTGCAAGCCCGCACGCAACGCGGGGCACAGCGCCAGCACTTGCTCACGCAGACAATGCCCCTGCCCCATCAATAAAATTTGTTGCTGGTGGATGTCATCAAGGGTGATTTCTGCCTTGTGCGCCAGACTGTGACTTCTGGGCATAATCAGTACCAAGGGCTCATCGAACAACTCCTGGGTAACTACATCGGATTCGCTAAACGGCAGGGATACCAGAATCACATCCAGCACCCCATCACGCAATTTCCTGCGCAGGTTTTCGGTGTAATCCTCCTGTACCAGTAGCGGCATACCGGGCACCTGTTTCTGCAGATGAGGGATTAATTGCGGCAGCAAATAAGGCCCCATAGTAAAAATGGTACCCAGCGCCAGGGGGCTACCCAGCTGATCCTTTCCCGCCTCAGCCAGGGCTTTGATATTTTCCGTACCGGCCAGCAGGACTCTCGCCTGGCAGACAATTCGCTCGCCCATCACGGTGGGCTTTACGCAGGTTTTGGTGCGTTCAAATAACTCTATCCCCAACTCTTCTTCCAGCTTCTTTACCGCCACACTCAGGGTTGGCTGGCTGACATGGCAGCGCTCGGCCGTACGGCCAAAGTGCTGCTCTTCAGCAAGGATAACTATGTAACGCAATTCGGTGAGAGTCATAAACGCACAAACAATCGGATAAAAGCCTGCTGTCAGTGTGCCCAGATACTGGCAATAAGGCAAAAAACTATCGTTAAAAAATAAGCCCGCGAACACTATAGCCAAATTCTATGGCGTTCAAATTGCCTCAGGTATTCAAAGCCATTTTAATTAAGCCGGTCACTACGCCCTTCGGCGGGGCTTATAACAACTATCAACAATTATTAGAAATGTGGATTTAGCTATGCCAATTGCCCAACTCTCCGTTGTGTTCTTCCTGCAAATGTTTGTGATCCTTGCGGCTTGCCGCCTGGTCGGCTGGGCAGGAAAAAAGTATTTTCACCAACCCCAGGTTGTGGGGGAAATGATTGCCGGTGTTATCCTCGGTCCATCGCTGTTCGGCTTGTTTCTGCCCGAACTGCAAAAAGCCTTGTTCCCAACCGAGATGAAAGGTGTGCTCTACGTAGGAGCACAGCTAGGCGTGGGCATGTATATGTTCCTGGTGGGGTTGGGATTCCGTGGGGATCATTTCAAAACCAACATTAAGAGTGCCGCTGCCGTATCTATCTCGGGAATGGCGGCTCCATTTTTGGTCGCCATCGCGATCACTCCCTGGCTACTGACAGTGCCGGGCCTATTCTCTGAAAAAGCAACGGCCTTTAGTGCAACCCTGTTTATGGGCGCCTGTATCGCGATTACTGCCTTCCCTATGCTGGCACGCATTATCCACGAGCGCGGCCTGAGCCAAACCAAACTTGGCACCCTATCGCTGTCGGCCGGCGCTATTGATGACGCAGGCGCATGGTGTGTACTGGCAATTGTTTTGGCCACCTTCGGTGCTGGTCCTGAATTGGCGATAAAAACCATCGCCGGTGGCGCTACCTTTGCAGTCTTTATGATTCTGGTTGCCCCCAAAATCCTGGCCCCCCTGGCTCGCGCCGCTGAAAAACAACAAACACTGAGCCCAACCCTGCTCGCCATAGTACTCATGTGCTTCATGCTCTCTGCGTTTACTGCCGACGCCATTGGCCTGCACGCGGTATTTGGCGGCTTCCTGCTCGGCGCGGTTATGCCGCGGGGCAAGTTGACCCAGGAAGTAAAACGCCAGTTGGAACCTTTCGTCGTTATCCTGTTATTGCCAATGTTCTTCACCTATTCAGGCCTGAACACCCAGTTGACCATGGTTAACAACGTTGAGTTACTGGCGATTGCCGCTGTAATTCTGGTGGGCTCTATCGCCGCAAAAGGTATTGCCTGCTGGGGTGCAGCGCGTCTGTGCGGCGCTGATAATCGAACCGCTATGGGAATAGGCGCACTAATGAATGCACGCGGCCTGATGGAACTAATCATCATCAACATCGGCTTGCAAGCTGGCGTGATTGGCCCAGCCCTCTTCTCGATTATGGTGTTGATGGCAGTGGTAACCACCCTAATGGCCTCACCTTTGTTTGAAGCGGTATATGGCAGACGTGCCCGCGAAACCGGCGAGCTGGGCGCAGTGGTAGGTGATGGAGAAGACCCTGCCGCTGCACCCCCTGCCACTGCGCCAAAAGCGCAAACCACCTAGATTTCCAACCTGTTCAACCCGCTGTTTTATCGCCCACTTTAGCCCGGCCCTTGCCCGGGCTTTTTTTCGCCCAAAGAAAATGGATGTCGGCAAATTTGACACTCAAAGGAAGTACAAAACAATATGAGACCTGCATCACACAAAAAATCAATAACTTACGCCATATGGCGCGAGAATTGCTAATTGAGCAAATACCGAACAACCACAATTTGCTCAATCAACTTAATGGACTTTGCTCTATGCACTCACTAAAACTGGCTATCGCGGGACTTGCGATTACTCTTGGGATGATTGGAACAGCCAACGCAACTCCAATAACGTTTAATCTTACGTCCCCCGATACTCGCAACGGTATTTTTAACAGTACCTATGCCATGCAATACAACTACGAGGAAGACGATCTCGGTTTGGCAGTTACTGGCTGGTCTTACGGTATTAAAACCACTACTACAAAAACCTGTAAGAAATATGACCGCAAGGGAGTGTGTAAGGAATGGAAAACCACCACTACCACCAGTTTGAACGAGGCAATTGAACAGGATTATGTCGGCAAATGGGATGGGCTTGGTGTCGAGAAAACCGACACCCCCAACCACGCGGTTGACAATGAAGCAGGCGATTACGATATGCACCTGCTCTCCTTCGATGAAATGGTAAAGCTGACAGCTCTGGATATTGGCTGGTATCAAACCGATACCGACATATCCATCCTTGCGTTTAACGGCACCAGCTTCAATAGCAGTTCACTGCTAGGGAAAAAATGGCAGGATCTGATTGGTAACGGCTGGCAATTAGTCGGCAACTACTACAACGTCGACTACGGCCCAAATAACGGCTTAGTCAATCAGGGTGGCATAACCTCTCAATACTGGTTGGTTGGTGCCTATAACAGCAACTTTGGCAATGTGTTTAGCGGTCCGAATATCGACAAATCCAAGGGCAATGACTACTACAAACTCAAAGGTGTTGTTGTTGAGCGCCCGGTCAAAATCCCGGAGCCCGGTGCAGCACTGTTGTTAGCTATAGGGCTGTTTGGATTGACGCTTGCTCGCCGCCGTACCATCTAGTTCACATCGCCAGAACAGCTGATTAAAAAAGGGCACCTCGGGTGCCCTTTTTTATTGCCTATAAATCTGAATCGCTTATGATGGCGCCGGTTTAATAAAAATAAAAAGAAGACAGGGACAACAATAACAACATACTCGCGAGGTAAAGTTATGCTTAAACGAATCGCCCTATCCCTTGTATTATCCAGCAGCTTCCTTATCGCAAGCCTAAGCGCCAGCGCCCAGCAGTTCAGCGTTTTACTATTCACAAAAACCAACGGCTGGCACCATGAAGCAATCAACGAAGGTGTAGATGCAGTGCGCAAACTGGCGGTGCGCCACCACTTCGCCGTGGATTGGCACGAAGACGCCAGTATTTTTAACGATGAAAAATTAAAAAAATATCAGGCCGTCATCTTCCTAATGACAACCGGCGATATTCTCAACGATGAACAGCAAGCGGCTATGGAGCGTTTTATCCGTTCCGGCAAAGGCTTTGTGGGCGTTCACAGTGCATCAGACACCGAATATGATTGGGATTGGTACACCAAAATGGTGGGCCGCACCTTTCATATTCATCCAGAAATCCAGACCGCGGAACTGGCAGTGCTCAACACGAGGTTTCCTGGTGTCGAGCGCATGCCCGAGCGTTTTTTATGGACCGATGAATGGTACGAATTCGGCGCAGAGCGCATCAAGGGTTTAAATTACATCCTTGCAGTTGATGAGCAAACCTTTAATCCTGCGGCAGATTGGGGCGCAAAAAAAGGACAAGGTATGGGCAAATTCCACCCGATTGCCTGGTATCACGACTACGATGGCGGTCGCGCTTTCTACACCGCCCTTGGGCATTTACCGGCAACTTATAGCGATAAACTGTTCCTTGAACATATTTATGGCGGGCTCTACTGGGCCTCCACTGGTAAAGGCATTCGCAAAAAATAACCCCTGACAAAAACCAACATTTAATAACAAGATTATGAAAACATTCTTTAAGACCTACGCGCGATTTATTTATCCGATCGTCATTTTGCTGGTCTCGTTCAGCATCTACTTTCCCTATTACGGCACGCCCCAAGCGATGTTTTGGGACGAAAACTACCACGTTCCTAATGCACAAAAGCATATTGACGGCATGATGTATATGGAGCCGCATCCACCGCTCGGAAAAATGTTGATGGCGGTGGGTGAAGTATGGTTTGGCGATAATGAAAAAGTAAACAAACAGGCGCTGCTCGAAACAGATTACCTTACTGGAGACGCCGCGCCACCTCAGATGACCTACAAAGGTTTTCGCTGGCCATCAGTGGTGATGATGGCGTTTTCCGTGGTGTTTTTTTACGGAATTATCAACTGCATCACCCAGCGTATGTGGCTCGCTGCCGCTTTTACATCGTTGGTGATTTTCGATAATGCACTGGTAATCCATTCACGCGCTGCACATCTCGATGGTATTCAGCTGTTTTTTGTTCTAGGTGCTGTGTACTTTTTTGTCCGCACAGCAACTCAATTTATTCATCACCAACGCGCCGTACGCTTAACGGACTACGCCATAATTGGTGTCTGGATTGGATTGGGAATAATGGTCAAAGTTACCGCTGCCATTTTATTGTTGCTGTTTGCAATGCTTTATATTGTTGAACAATGGCAGCAAATTAAAATTTGGGATTGGCGCGCACTGCTAAAACGATTGGTAACGACTGTGCCTTCTGCGGTAATCCCAGTTGTGTTGTGCATACTGGCAGTATTCTATATACACATTGGTATGGGGACCAAAATCGTAGCCAACAAAACCTACAAAGCCTCGCCGGAGTATTTAAATCAAATCCGCATGGGAGACACCTGGTCACTTAAGACCTTTCAGTTGGGCTTGCGCGATAACTGGAAATACATGAGTGAATATGCAGACGGGGTTCCGCGCCTGGATGTGTGCAAACCTGATGAAAACGGCAGCTACGCGCTGGGCTGGCCACTGAGCAAAAAAACTATCAGTTACCGTTGGGACAGAAATGTGGAAGACGGCAAAGTGATTGTTAAATACAAATACCTAATTGGTAATCCGATTGTGTGGTTCTCAGTGGTGGGAGGATTAATTCTGTCTATCGGATTAATCATCAGCCGCTACGTTTACAACAACCCAGTGAAAGATGAAAAACTCTTTTATTGGATTTGCGCCTTCACCGGCCTTTATCTCGCCTATATGGTAACGATCTTGCAAATTGAGCGGGTAATGTACCTCTATCACTATTTTATTGCGCTGATTTTCGGAGCGATAAACCTATCACTGATTTACACCTACATTTATCGCGATGAAGTTATTGCTAACAGTAAACACACTATTATAAATACGGTTCTATTTGCAGCTTTGGTGATTGCGATCTTTGCTTTCTTCTCGCCTTTCACTTACAGCTTCGGCTTGACCGAAGATCAATTTGAAATGCGCAACTGGTTCGAATTTTGGAAGCTGCAGGTGGTGAGATAATAACCATGAATATTCAATCCTACTTAACTAAAAATTGGCTGTTCTCATTTGCACTCCTATTCGTGAGCCTGCTTATCGTCTACCGAATTGTTCCCGTCACCGTGGACCACGTTGTTAAACTGGTGATTAGTAAAAATCGTGTGAGCATTGCCAATATTTACCAACAACGCGACATAGAAAACACCAGCGAAGTCTGGGTGGACGTATTGGATCTGGAACATAAAAGCCGGTTCGGTCACCCCAAGCTGGGAAATGTAGCCAATTATTCGGATGATTTTTTTGTCGATGTTGACCATAAAATCACAGTGAAAAATTCGGACACCTATCGCTTTATGGTAGGCAGCGATGACGGCTTTTCCTTGAGCATTGATGGCAAGCTTATTTGTGAACACCTGGGTGATCGCCCGTTCAGCGTACAGCCTTGCTTGATTCACCTTGCAGAAGGAGAGCATCAGGTGCATGTCTCCTACTTCCAGGGATACGGCAATTCCGGCTTCACTGTCGAATATGCGCGCGGTGATGAAAAGCCACGCTGGTTTGGCGAGGATTCAAACAGCGTTAAATTCTAGACTCACACGCTAGCCCCGCAAAAAAGCCTGCAAATTGCAGGCTTTTTTGCGAGCGATGTTTAACAAAAAGATCAGGGCAAATTTTCCCGATCAGACGCCGCTAGCAGTGGGCGTAATTGCCCCAGCCCTTTGCGGGTTCGTTTGATTCCCAACCAATGCACTATGGGTGCAGCAATTAAGATCGACGAGCTGGTACCAATCACAATACCGAACAGCATCGGCAACGCAAAACTGGATACTGCGCTGCCCCCAGCAATACCCATCGGCAACAATGCCAGGAAGGTCACCACCGAGGTAAAGATAGTGCGCGTAAGCGTGGAGGTAATACTTTCATTTAATAATTGCAACAAAGGTTTGCTGGGATCAGCACGCAAATTTTCGCGGATGCGATCAAACACCACCACCTTGTCATTAACCGAATAGCCAATTAACGCCAGCAAAGCAGCGACTGCAGTTAAATTAAACTCAACGCCCATCAACGCAAAAAAACCTATGGTTTTGGTGAGATCCAATGCGAGAGTAATAGTCGCCGCCAACGCAAAATGCGATTCAAAGCGCGCCCACAAATAGCCCAGCATGCCTAGCCCCGCGAGAATAATTGCCAAAATAGTGGCATCGCCAAAATCGCCACTCACGCGTGGCCCCACCATTTCTGTGCGCGGGAAGCTTGCATCCGGGGCTAACTGCAATACTTCATCTTTTACTGATTGAACCAAATTGCCAGTCGCTACCTCTTCCGCTGTTTGTGCCGGCAGGCGCAGCAAGTAATGGCCTTCGCCACCAAACTCTTGTAGCGCGACCTGATGGAAATTGTGCGCCGATAATTGCTCGCGCAAATTGCTGACGTTTAAGCCAGGAGCCTGCACTTCAATCACACTGCCACCACTAAAATCTATACCGTATTCCAGGCCCGGTTTAAAAAACAAAAATACTGACGCAAGCGATAACACTGCCGAGGCAATTAAACCGGCATAGCGGGCACGCATAAATGGAATGGTGTTTTCACTTACAGTATCCAGCCATTTAATGCCGGTGATTTTTAGCGGCTGCTTACCCAGTTTGCGCACGCGCCACTCCATCACCAATCGTGTGAATGAAATCGCGGTAAACATGGAAATCAATAAACCCACCGCCATAGTCACCGCAAAACCACGTACCGGGCCACTGCCAAATAAAAACAGCAAGCTGATGGCAATTAGCGAGGTGAGATTGGAATCCAGGATGGTGGCATAAGCGCGCTGAAAGCCGGCATTCAATGCAGCCATCGCCGGTTGCCCCTGGCGAGTTTCTTCGCGAATGCGTTCATTAATTAAAATATTCGCATCCACCGCCATACCGATACTTAAAATAAATCCGGCAATCCCTGGCAGTGTTAGCGTTGCGCCGAGCAACCCCAATACCCCAAAAGTTAAACCAATATTAATTGCTAACCCCAGGCAGGCAATAAAGCCCCAGCGGCCGTAAATACCCACCATAAAACCTAGCACCAACAACGCACCTAAAATGCCCGTGCTGATTCCCATGGAAATTGCATCACTGCCCAAATCTGGCCCAACGGTGCGCTCTTCAATCACTTTTAACGGTGCGGGTAACGCGCCCGCACGCAACAACAACGCCAGGTCATTTGCGCTGGCACTGGTAAAGGAACCGCTAATCTCACCGCTGCCGCCTTGAATCGCACTGCGAATGACTGGCGCTGTGACCACCTGTTGATCCAGTACTATCGCTAACGCGCGGCCAATATTATTTTTGGTTAAATTGCCAAATTGGTGTGCACCCTCGCCATCCAATCTAAAAGTAACAACGGGTTCGTTGGTTTGCTGGCTAAATCCCAAACGGGCATCGCTAATATGTTTTCCTTCCAGCACAACCATTTCTTCAAGCTGATAACTGCTGCCTTGCAGATCGCCTTTTACTGCAACCACTGGGGTACCCGGCTGGGTTTTAGCATCCGCCACCCAATGAAATGTCATCTTGGCGGTAGTGCCCAATAGCTCGCGAATATGTTGTGGGTCGCTCACACCCGGCATTTGCACCAGAATACTGTCTTGTCCCTGCCGGGTAATAATAGGTTCCACCATACCCGTTTCATTTAAACGGCGACGCACCACCTCCAAACTCTGCTCCACTGTGTCGTGAACAATTTGTGCTTGCAGCGCCGGGCTTTTATTTCCAGTCAATTCACTAGTGTCTACTTCCAGCAATAAATGCGAGCCGCCACGCAAATCCAGCCCCAGGGTAATTTGCTGTTGGCTGTACCAATCCGGCAATTTTTTTAACCAGGAATCCGGTAGTAGATTCGGAGCCGCACACAGCAGCCCCAATAAAATAACCAGGCCGTACACCAGTGCCCGGGATGATAGAGTTTTCATGAGCAACACTCCGCTTTGCCTTCACCGGAAAGCAAACATTAATTAAAAATTTGAACGCATTAAGTTAAATAATGAAGGAAGCGGCAGAAGGTGGAGCGCGAGAAATATTGAGCGTTTGTAACTGCAACCAATAGGCGCCCAAAAAGTGATTCAGCGCGAATTGAACGGTAAAAAATAAAATGACGGTTAGCGCGAAAACTACCGCAACTAATGGCCAGGAAAACGAAAAATAATCGTCGTTTTGAGGAGCGGAAGAAAAAAATGGATTTGTGCGGCGCGGCGAAAAATTCTGTTCGCTACTGGCATAAGGCAATGCATCTGCTGCAACTGCCAGATGCGGTAGCTCATCAACCACAGTACTCCGGGGAGAAACGACCAGCGCTTGCCAGAGCACCGCTACCCACAACAAGGCCACAGCACCTATCCCGCTCAATAAGAGCCGGATTTGCACAGGTGAAAGTGGACGCTGTTGCTGCATGGAAATAACCGTTGGTTGTATCAAACCGGGAGTTGGGGGTTACCGCTTCAGTATTCAACGCCCATAACTACAAAATATAAGTACAGTGATTATTCACTATATTTGAATAGCACCTTGTAAAACTGGCGTGAAAATAATGGCGTTAGATGATTTGGCAGTTAATTTCAGGTTTTTATATGGGCACCTATCCCAAGTTAGAAAAGTTGATTGTCCCCTCTATTCGCAAAACCAATTTCTCCATCTAGGCTTTCAATCCGGTGCGCTTTCTGCACCGCCGCTAACAACAACCTGACCCCTATTACACTCACCTTATCAAGGAGATTGGTTATGCAAAAATATTTGCTCGCACTTATCGCATTGTTGAGTATTCCCACACTCGCTGTGGTTGATGAACGATTCCCCGAAGCTCCCGCTTTTATCAGCAAAGCCACTATGCTGCGCTTTCAATATATGTCGCACACGGGTAGCCAGTGTACTGCCGGTGTAAATACGCGCTTAATTTCGCGTGTGCCGTTTTATGTTTATGCTCCGGCAGTCAATAACAGCCAGGTAAAAACCGGAAAATTTGCCGCGCTGATTTTTTTACACGGCATGGGAGAACAGGGGCCGTCAGTACTAAATATGTGTTACACCCGCGACGACACTTATTACGCATCGCTTGCCACCACGCTCAACAAAGTTGAAAACCAGGCCGGTGGGCCGGGCGCGGCGATTATCAACGGGCAATTTAACCCCGCTGAAAATATGCTGGTCATCATTCCGCAGTCAATGAATAAAGGTGGGTTCAGCACCGAGGTGATTCGTCAGGTAATTTCCGATACCGCTGCGCAGATGCTTGCCAAAGGTATTGAGCTGGACGCTGACAGGATTTATCTCACCGGCTTAAGCATGGGCGGCGGCAGCCTGATGCAATATGTTGCCGCAAACCCAGCGCATTTTGCAGCGGCAATTCCTATCGAAGCCGCAGGTGGCATTGATGCCTGTTTACTGCGCACACACAACGTATCTTTCTGGGGCTTTGCCGGCGGCGCCTCGGGCAATATGGGTGCGGGTAATTTACTGAATATTATTAACGGTATCAGTAGCTGTCCGGATTCTATTATTGAATACACCAACCCCGCATATACCTGTGTGTATAACAATAAAAGTTGTACACGTTTTTCTTCACCACGCCCCAACAGCTTGCGCGCGACCTTTATGCCCGCTAATGGCCACAGTGGCTGGCGCGAGGTTTACAACGGTACTCACAGTGCCCTGCCAACGACTGAAAAAAATATTTACAACTGGTTACTTACGCAAAAAAATTCCGATCAGGGCAAACCGTTATTTCCCATCGACTACAATCCTGCCAGTAGCAGCACATCATCCAGTTCCACGCCAAGTTCCGTAGCGCCGGGTTCATCGAGCAGCACCCCAGCCTCAAGCTCTGCGCCCTCCAGCGCCGCACTGTCCAGTACAACTCCATCCAGCAGTGCCCCATCATCAATATCCAATTCTTCAACATCCAGCTCAACGTCTTCATCATCCAGTATTAGCGGCGGTGCTAGCGATATTTTGCTTGCACCAGCAATGATACTGCCCGGCGCCTTGGGCAACCCGGAAGCATTAGTGGACGAACAGACATCCACAGCGCCAACTACCTATTGGTTTGCCGGTTGGTCTACCAGTATTTATCCGGTCGAGGCGATTATTGATTTGGGGCGCGAATATACCCTGACAGAAATTTCTTTCTACGATGCCAATGGCACAGGCCTGGTAGAGTTTTCCGATGGCGACCCAACTCACTCACAGGCCGTTATTGTGTCCGATGGATTGAGTCGCTACCTGAAATTCACCAGCTACAATGTGAACCTGCAAACACGTTACCTGCGCGTCAAAAAATACAATGCGGCAACACTGAGTGAAATTAAATTGAAAGGTTTTTAACTCCATTTTTAATATCCCCCGCCCCTCTGGCTGCACGCAACCATGGAAGGCCGGGGGATTTCAAACAACTAACAGTCAATCATTAACAACCCACATTATTGCCTGCTGTTCCACCAATAATCTGCAGGATGCGATTGAACTCATTGATACGACTTTGCACTTGTGCAGGGTTGCCGCCATTGCACTCAAGCGCACCGTTAATCGTACGGATGGTTTCACCAAAGCCGTAGTTGTTGACGATACTGTCATGAGCCGGGCGATAACCCGCTCCACTCTGGGTCATCCAGAACCACAGCGCTGTCTGCCAGGCTACCGTCGCATTTTGCTCAACCAGATCCGGATTGCGGCGCAGATCCAAACCCAAGGCAGCGCCAGCAGCGCAATAGTTACCATTGTGGCTCAATTGGATAGGGCCACGACCGTAGTACTGTTTACCCGGCTCACAAGGACAGGTTGCCAAATTGCCCCAATCGCTGCAGTACAAGCCGCGCGCAATTTCAGTGACATACACAAAACTGCCGGTCTCATGGGAGAAATTAGCCAGCGCCGCAGCCACTTCACGTTTTTTCAGTTGGATATCGCCGGTGCCTGCAAATGCAGGATAAGTTTTCGTTGCGGCAACCAAACCGGCATAGGTGTAGAAAGGGTTGCGACCGGGGAACATTTGGTTAAATTGCGTTTCACTGACAACCGCCGCAAAGCCAGTGCCATTATTGGTATTGGATGACACACTGGAGCTGGTGCCCGTGCCATTACAACTGGTTGTCGGTTCCCAGAACCAGGTGCTGATTACAGGATCGTAACCCGGGTTGTCATATTTCGCGCGATAGAAAGAACCGTTATAGCTCACGGTATTGCCTGCGTAATAAAGCCTGCCCGCCACCCAGGCTGCACAGGTGCCGTTGTTGGGATTACTACTCGAGGTATTGGTTCCCCCTGGGCAAGATGCCGTTGGCTCCCAGTACCAGGTACTGACTACCGGGTCGTACCCTGGGTTATCGTGCTCGGCCAGATAGAAAGCACCGTTATAGCTAACCACTGTACCCGCCAGATAAGTGGTACCTGCCACCCAGTTGGGGCAATTGCCGCCAGTCGCTGGGGTGCTGGATGCAATACTGGAGCGAACACTCGAACGGGCGCTGGAAACTGGTGTTGAACTAGTCGCGGTGGTGCCACAAGAACCGAGATTCGTCCAGGCCTCACCCGAGGCCCAGCCTGTGCCGGGTGCATATGGCCCACCAATCGTACACCAGCCACTCACTTTACAGCTGAAAGCGCTACCCGCGTTTTGCACTATCGCATTGGCGTTGTAAGAGCGGCCATCAACATACTGCGCGACACCATTGCAGTTGTACGCATAAGCCTGACCCACACAGAAAAGTGCGGCAGCCAGACCGAGCACCTTTTGCAGGCCGATAGATTTTTGAATGTTCATGATGATCTGTCCTGTTTTTATTATTCCCGGACAAACGGGAGAGTTGATTAAGAGGGTTGGTTCTTGCGTGATGTAGGTCGCGTAATTCAGGTCGCATAACTCAGGCAGCGATAAACCGCCGAAAAAACAGGCTACGCCCTAATGGACAACGTTGTCAAAAACTTACTTAAGGTCGAACGTAGCACTTTTAATGGCTTAAAAGTGGGAAAGGAAAGTACGGATACCGGTAGGCAAATGGAGAAAAGACTTACTTATTCTTCGCCTCAATCCACTGCCCCATATACTGGGTGCTCTTGAGGGAATGGTGGCGCAGCATCTGGCCGATAAAATTATTACGGCGTTCGAGCAACGCATGGTCATTCAAGCTAACCAAACGCTCTTTCAGCCGGTGTTTATGGTCTGCCTGACCAAAGAAGTTTTGCAAAATAGTAAAGCCCGCTTGTTGCGCACCCGCCCAGAAAACAGGGTCTTGATATAAGGCAACGGCGGCCTCGGCAATCGCCGTTGCATCATTGGCGATTGCCCCGCCCCAAGGCCATTCTCCGCACATGGATTCACTCCCCATCGCAGTGGTTACACTGGGCGTACCGGCGCGCATGGCATCCATTAATTTGCCTTTGATTCCCGCACCAAAACGCAAAGGTGCCAAACAAACACGCGCCTGTTGCATTACCGCCGCTGCATCTTCAGCCCAGCCTTTTACATGGAAACCCTCTTTGGCATTATGCAGTTGGGTCGCTTTAGGGGGTGGATAGGCGCCGTAAATATGCAGCTCGGCGTGTACCCCCATTTGCAAGAGCTGCGTACGAATCATCGGCCACAGTTGATGTTTTAACCAGAGTACTGAATCCCAATTAGGCTCATGGCGAAAGTTGCCGATAGCAATAAAATGCTGGCGCGCGGAAAAATCAGGCAAGGAATGCACTTGCACAACTGCTGGCGATAAAAATGGAACATAAAGTAATAATTGTGCGGGAACTGAACAATAGTTTTGCAGAAACGCTATTTCAAAATCAGAAATCATCAAGCTCAAATCACAGCGAAAAATAGCCGCCACTTCGCGCAACGCCATATCCTGCGTGCACATCTGCTGGTATAGCTCCGCAGCACTCGCCAATACCGGCCCAACCGATTGTTTCTCTTTTTCAGTGGAATATTTTTTTTGTTCTGCTTTTAATAATTGCTGGCGCGCATGGCGCAGACTGTGAAAATCTTCGGTATCCAAAATACGCAATGCATTGGGGCAAGCCTGCGCGACCCGCCAACCAAACTGCTCTTCGGTAAAAAAACGATCAAACAAAACAATATCCGGTTGCAACTCTTTTACGTAGTCATCAAAGCTACTGCAATTTAACGCAATAATTTTTTCCGCAACACCCAGTGAGTTCAAATCAAAGCGATGCTCCGATAAAGCAGCTGCCGATGAAAAAATTACATCACAATGCATCTGCAAAAATAATTGAACCAGCTCCAGCATTCGCACGCCAGCCGCTGAAGATCCTGGCTCTGGCCAGACATAGCCAATAATTAAAACTTTCTGAATCACAAGTGAAAGTCACCGGCACGTTCCGGCTGATATTCAATCGCATCAATACGAACACGCATATTTTTTTGAGCGTCAATTTGCCACTCGATGTCCTGCCCAATTGAAAGCCCCAAAAGCGCACTCCCCAAGGGGGTCAATATAGAAATATTCTGTTCATTGAACGCTTGATCCTTCGGATAAACCAGGGTTTTTACCATAGTCACACCTGTTGCAAGAACAGTAAAGCGCACGCGTGAATTCATGGTCACCAAGGTGGGTGGCACCTCTGCAGGCTCCACTAAATCAGCGCGATCCAATTCCATAAACAATTTATCTCTTATGTCATCGCAGGACTCAGGCAATGCATCCAATACCGATTCAATTCGCTTAAAATCCAGAGTAGATACTGTAATCGCAGGCAACATACTTAAATCCCCCCAAAAAGCAAAAAACCAACAACAAAGTTGCCGGCAATATAAAAACTAACAAGGTGAAATCCGATCATAGGCCAGCTGCATAAAAACAACAAGCCTTGTTGAAATAAGTAGTTTTACCCTACTGCTTGCGCAACCAGGCTGTCACACCAAAACCCGCTGCGCGGCCACTTGCAAAACAACCTGTCAGCAAATAACCACCGGTGGGAGCATCCCAATCCAGCATTTCGCCGGCACAAAAAACACCGGGGATTTTTTTTAACATGAATGCACTATCCAACTCTTTAGCGGCTATGCCACCGGCGCTACTTATTGCCTCATCAATCGGGCGAGTGGCAGTGAGCGTGAGCGATAATTTTTTAATGGCCAAGGCAAGCAAATCAGGATTCTCAACAGTACTTTTTGTCGTTAGTTCGCGCAAGAGCGCTAACTTTACTGGTGACAAATTTAATTGCTTGCGCAAAAAATTACTGAGCGAATTTTTGTCACGCGGCTTCTTCAACCGTTGCACGATTTTATCAACAGAGAGATCAGGCAACAGATCAATATTTAATAATGCAGTACCCTGTTGCTCCAACTGCTCACGCAAGTATTTTGATAACGCATAAATACCCGTACCTTCGATACCATAGGCGCTGACAATAGCCTCGGACAACACACTGCGAATTCGACCTTGCGAATCCATACAGCTCAAGCCAACACCATGCACAGGTGCGCCGGCGTGTTCAGTGCGAACAAGTTCGCTCCAAGCAACATCAAAACCGCAATTGCTCGGCACCAACTCACTGACCTGTATTTCGCGTTCACGCAACAGAGGAACCCAGGCACCGTTGGAACCCAAACGCTGCCAACTGGCCCCGCCGAGTGCTAACACCACCGCATCAGCCGCAATCATCCTGGGGGCGTCCGAATCCGGTACAGAAAAAAGCAATTGCTGATCTGTATTCCAACCCAACCAGCGATGGCGGGGATAAAATTTCACACCCACCTCGCGCAAGCGATGCAACCATGCACGCAATAGCGGTGCCGCCTTCATATCTGCCGGAAATACACGCCCGGAAGTTCCCACAAAGGTTTCAATCCCCAGGTCGTGCACCCAGGTGCGCAGCGCATTAGCATCAAACTGTTTCAACGCGTTGAGAAAATGCACATTGGCCGAATAGCGCGCGCGAAAATCTTCCACCGGTTCCGCATGGGTAATATTCATGCCACCCACACCAGCCAATAAAAATTTACGCCCTACCGATGGCATCGCATCGTAGACAGACACCAGGTGCCCCGCCGCCGCAATGACTTCCGCAGCCATTAAGCCCGCCGGGCCGCCGCCGATAATTGCTACGGTTTTCGCAGGAGAGAGATCAAAAATATCGAGTTGATTCACAATAAAAACGCCGATGAGAAATTAATTCTGCATCGGCGTTTTATTTTTTGGCAGCAAGTTAGTGTTTCAGGTTCCGGTGCACTATCCGGGACCATCGGAGACATGGATGTCGACGATGAGCCTCCATGGATGGATTCACGGCGTGTCCCGGATAGTGCACCGGAACCTGAAACGCGAATCTGGAACCACAAGAACTATTTCACACGAGCCTCAAACGGCGATGCAGGCAGACCCGCACTATTATACAGATTTGCACCTTCAGGGTTATCCGCCCAGGCATAACGAACCCATTTAGGTTCTGCAACAGAATCCGCCCACACCACCAGCTTGTCCTTCTTAACCTCTGCCTTGGCCCACACAAATTTCTTGTCAGCACCCGCAACAGCAATGTGCTTTAAATCGCCGCCATGCACATCCAGGCCCTTACCCACATCCGCAAAAACCAGTACCAATTTATTGCCCTTGGCACTCAGTTGCTTCAGGCTGGGGCCGGACGCCAACACGGATTTTTTACCATAGGCCAACTTGTTCGCACCCAGTGCCAAACGCTCACCCACCGTTTGTTTATCCAGAGGGTGAATATCGTTCCATTCGCCCACATCAATCGCCACCGTCATAGCGGTGTTTTTCAACTCGAGTGTTTGCCGCTGGGCTTCGCGCAATTGCGCCCACTTACTTTCTGTCGGCTGCTCATAAGCCGGTAAAAAATTCGCCAGTTGCACAAACAGGAACGGGAAATCACCCTGCTTGAATTGCGCGCGCCAATCGCGAATTAAATCGGCAAACAAGTAGCGATATTCCGAGGTACTTGCCGCGCAGCTTTCATCCGCACATTGGCCACCGGGTTGGCGATGCACGCCTTGCGCATCGGCGCGTTCCACGTTGGACTCGCCCTGATACCAAATCACCCCTTTGATTTTCAGCGGCAATGCCGGCGCTAACTTCGCATTAAACAAAGATGAAGGTAAATAATGCAATGTTGTTGTCGGCTGCATTGAGCCTGCACGCGCCGCAATTTGATATTTCCATTGACCTTTCAAATCGATTTGCTCATCGCCAAACAAGCCTTCACCAAGCGCCAATTCATAGCGTTTATCTTTTACAAAACCGGCATTGGCTGAATAGCTAGTGAGACGAATACTAATGCTGTTCGCTCCTGCTTTTAACAGGCCCGCAGGCACTGCATAAATACGCGGAGGATATTGATAGCCGGTTTGCCCCACCAATTGACCATTCACATACACCTGGTCGCCATCCACAATACAACCCAACCAGAGCACTGCTTTTTTCGCTGCCTGAGCTGCGCTTAGTTCAATGGTTTTGCGTACCCAAATTGCACCGTTGGTAAAATCACTGCCCTGCTCTTTTAAAAAACCGGGAACCTGCAGCGTTTTCCAATCAGACGTGTTTAATTTTTCCTGCTGCCAATTATTTTTCAAACCCACATCAGCCGCGCCTAAATCTGCAAACCATTTGTCGCTATTGGCTTTATCGTTAGCGATGGTGGTTTGCACATAAGCATCATCTTTAAAGGGCTGTAATTTCTGTTGATAGTGCGGATATTTTTGCAGTACTGATTCACTCACCCAGGCCTCAGCGGGGGAACCACCAACCGGAATGGTTACCAGGCCAATCGGCACATTATTGTCAGCGTGGAGTTTTTGCATAAAGAAAAAGCCAACCGCGGAAAATGTTGCCATGTTTTCCGGTGTTGCCGTTTTCCATTGCCCCTGGGTGTAATCCTGCAACGGGCCTTTCAACGCGTAAGCCACAGGCACATTAAATTCGCGGATATTGGGCTGGTTGGTCGATTCAATTAAACCCGGGTATTTATATTTCACACGATTCAATGGCAATTCCATATTGGATTGCCCCGCCGCGATCCACACATCACCCAGCAAAATATTGTTGCGCCTTAACTGGTTTTTACCGGTTACTGTTAATTCGTAAGGGCCGCCCGCTTTAAATGCAGGAAAGGTCACCGACCAGCGACCATCTTTAGTCACCGTCGATAACTCCTTACCCGCAAATTTAACCCTAACCTCTTCCCCTTCATCCGCCCAGCCCCACAGGGTTAACGGCTTATCGCGCTGGAGGATTACACCATCGCCCAGCAAACGCGGCAGGGTAATATCGGCAAAAGAATCAACTGCACTGAGCATCAATAAAGATGCAGCAGCAAACCTGGAGATGAGTGATGTTTTCATAGGCTTAGTAGTCATTATTGGTTATAGGTAATTGGGCAAATCCAGCAAGTAAAGTACTTGTATACCAGATAAAGAATAAACCATGCCACCCTATTTGCATCGACTTTTACAGAAATTGATTCATTTACCGTAAACAGTGCCCAAATGACCGCGTCTTTCATTCTGGTTAACGCAATTAAAGCTTAACCCTTAACCCAATCCGCGTAAGCCCCGCACCAATCAGCATAATTACGCAAGAGAAGAACAAGCTCCAGATGATTCCCGCTAATCCGCTGCTACAGAATTCAGGGCGCAGATAAAAACCAATGATTCCGCTGATCGCCAACAGGATGTAGGGCAGTATATAAACCAGAAGTGGATTAGTAGCAGACGGCTCGAAAAATTTCGTCCATGCGCGCAGTTGTTTTACATCCACCAACCAATAAACAGCACCAAAAATGACGCAGCAAAAAAATACACTGAATAGCGCCCAGCTCGGTGTAGCCCAAATTTTAGAGATGGGAGATACCTGCCAGCTTGCCAGTGCTAGCAAACCAACGACCGCCGTAAACAGCCAAAAGTATTTGGCTTTTTGCGCAGCGAATTGCGGTAAATAAAATAATTGCGACAGGATAACACCGGCTAACACAATCGCAGCGTGAGTATTGTTGCTATTGAGATTGCTTAACAAGCTGGGCACAGCTATGCCAGCTGCTTCCAGTTTATCCAACGCGAGAAATACGCCAAGTAATAACAACGCAACACTCGCAAGCGCTGCAACTTGTTTGGATGCTACAGCCATATTGCGACAAATTAAAAATACACTGCCCGCAATTAAATAGGCCCACCCAATTAGCCCGAGAATTCCCCACCATTGAGTAGTCATGCCGATGCTCTCCGGCCCTTTATATAACCACCACAGCATTACCAGGCCCGCACCACCAATCAGTTTTGCACCCAGGGCAATTGCAGGTGAAATTGTTGTGGGATAATTCGACCAGATGAGCAACACATAGATAAACATTAGCAACGTCCAGAGCGGCATGGATATCGCCATAGACTGTGTATCAAAACCCGATTCGGTATTTACCATAAACACACCAATCACCATCAAGCCCAGGCTGCGTAGCGCTATGTGTTTAAAAATTTCCAGCGTTGAGTCACCTTTTTTCACGCGCGCCTGAATCGCAAAGGGAACCGACATACCCACGATAAATAGAAATGCAGGGAACACCAGATCAACAAACGTCATACCATCCACATTGGCAGGAAGGTGTTTCATCCATAGGGGAATATTGGTAACACCGGCCAGCTCGTTTACAAACACCATGACAAAAATGGTGATGCCGCGAAACACATCGATGGATAAAACACGATTAGGTAGTACGTGATTGGAGAGCGCCTTATCGGCAGTTAAGGATGGTGAATTCATGGTGTTTGCCCGATTTAAAATTTATAAGAGTTATAGAAACCGGATGACAATAGCGGAGCCCAAGCCGCGGCAGCAAGCATTTATGACAACGTTGCCTTATTTTTTACACTTCCCTACAGAAAACGCTCGAACTGGAAAAAAAACCAAAAAAAAGCCGCTTTTACGCGGCTTCTTCTGACCAACCGAACGATCTTAATCGTGGTGATGCCCACCTACACCGTGCGCGTGACCATGGGCGATTTCCTCTTCACTGGCATCGCGCACATCGACAACTTCCAGTTCGAAATCCAGGTTTTTACCCGCCAATGGATGGTTGCTGTCGATATCCACGTTAAATTTACCTGCTTTCACCACAATCGCTTCCCAACCACCCTGCTGGGTATTCACCACCACTTTCATACCTGGCTTTAATTTGTTTTTGATTTTTTCATGGTCGATCAGGTGCTTGATGGGCACGCGCTGGATGGCGCCCTCTTTGCGCTCGCCATAACCCTGATCAGGGGTAATACTTACCGTCACTTTATCGCCCTTGGCCTTACCATCCAGAGCGGCTTCCAATGCAGGAAGCAGGTTGTTGTGACCGTGCAGGTAGAGGTTTGGCTCCGCGTCATACGAAGATTCCAGTTGCGCACCACCAGTTTCACTCAGGCGGTAATGGAAGCTAACAACTTTGTCGGCCGTGATTTGCATGTTGACTCCAAAATAGGTTTCTTTTTTTGAGGGCGCGGATTGTCGCTGATTTGGAACCAACAAAAAAGCCCGCATAAGCGGGCTAACGAAAGCGGCGAGCTATTTGACCGGACATGGGGTAAGGTGCGTTTTCACGTGCAAGGGCTCGGCGGGATTGCGTATCATGAGCAGCTACGTCAAGGATTCACTCATGCATGCATTGCCCAAGCTCCAAACCACACAACAGCCATTGCGCAGCGGTCAGGTACATTTATGGTTGCTGGATATTCGTCAATTCAGCAATCAGCTCGCAGAAGAAGCGCTTGCATTGATGAGTGATGACGAGCGCGAACGCGCACAAAAATTCATTCGTGGTAAAGACGAATACATCGCCAGTCGCTGGCTGTTGCGCAAGGTGATAGGCGTTTATCTGCAGCAGCCCCCCAAGTCGCTGGTGTTTAGTCGCACCGAAAAAGGCAAACCCTATCTCGCCAATCATGCACTGCAATTTAACTTGAGCCACAGCGGTCACTGGGCGTTGTTAGCTGTGGCAAATCAGATGGAACTGGGTGTGGATATAGAGCAAATCAAAGACTCGCGCGATTTGCTCGGTATCGCAGAAAACTATTACCACCCGGATGAATTTGCTCAGTTGCAACAGCGACCAGGCGACGAACAGACACCCTACTTCTATCAACTCTGGACTTTAAAAGAGGCTCTGCTGAAGGCGCTGGGCCTGGGCATCTCTGCCGGCCTGGAGAACCTGAATTTCAGTCTGGGTAGCACAATCTCAGTTGAACTATCACCCGTGCTTCGCCAGCAGTCAGTCACGGATAAATGGCAATTTCACCAATGGCAGCTGTCCGATGGCGACTATTGCGCTCTTGCGGCCGCCAGTCCTGAATTACCCACAACACATTGGTTTGATCCGCTAAGCGCACTAGCCTGAGCCGAGGTGTTCCGAGCTTTTTACTTGACTCTCGATACTCCACTGCTAGCATGGCCGCCATTCCTGAACACTCACCAATAAGAAGATTCCATGCTGCCATTCCACGAGGCGGTGAAAGACGATTTCACTGCGGTAAACCAACTCATTATCGACAAACTCCACTCTGACGTTGGCTTGGTAGAGAACATCGGCCACTACCTGGTGGAGGCCGGTGGCAAACGCCTGCGCCCGCTGCTGGTACTGCTCACCGCCAATGCGCTGGGCTATCAGGGCAAGGATCATTTATCACTGGCGGCAATTATTGAATTTATCCACACCGCCACCCTGTTACACGACGATGTAGTGGATATGTCCAGCCTGCGCCGCGGCCGCCCGACCGCCAACGCCCAATGGGGCAATGCGCCCAGCGTCCTGGTCGGTGATTTCCTCTATTCACGCGCGTTCCAGATGATGGTGGCAATCGGCAATATGGATGTAATGGCGATCCTCAGCGATACCACAAACACCATCGCCGAAGGCGAAGTGCAACAGTTGGTAAATGCCAAAGACCCTAACGTCAACGAAGAAAACTACTTCCGTGTCATCGATAAGAAAACCGCAATTCTTTTTGCCGCCGCCTGTGAAGTGGCTGCCGTTGCCTGTGGCGCCAGTGAAGCACAGCGCAAGGCATTGAGCATTTACGGACGCAAAGTGGGTGTTGCGTTCCAATTAGTTGACGATGCACTGGATTACACCGGTGATGCTGCCACACTGGGCAAAAACGTCGGTGATGACCTGGCCGAAGGCAAGCCCACCCTACCCCTAATTCACGCTATGCGTACCGGTACCCCGGCGCAAGCCGAGCTGGTAGCTAACGCTATCCGCACTGGCGATGCCAGCCAACTCCCTGCCATTCTGGAAATTGTCCAGGCCACCGGTGGAATGACTTACACACTGGATTGCGCCAAACAGCAAGTAGAGGACGCCATTAAACAACTCGCACAACTGCCGGACAACCGCTTTACACAAGCCATGAAACAGTTGGCGGAATTCGCTCTGGCGCGCAGTTTCTAAGCAGCTATAGTTCGCTCCAGTTAAGGCAGCTCGCACTGCCTTAACTGGACAACTGAGCCACAGTGGTTAGAATGGCGCACCTTCGCGCCGGACTAGCCAGGCGCGATTACCAAATTAGAATGTCAAATCAGAACGAGAAAAGCCCATGACCCCTTTTGAACCCAAAAGCTCCTATAGTCGCGATGACCTGCTCCTGTGCGGCGATGGCAAGTTGTTCGGCCCGGGCAATGCACAATTACCCAAGCCCAACATGCTGATGCTTGACCGTATCGTGCACATCAGTCAAATCGGTGGCGAATTTGGCAAAGGCGAAATTGTGGCAGAACTGGATATCAGCCCCGACCTCTGGTTCTTCGAATGCCATTTCCCCGGCGACCCAGTGATGCCTGGCTGTCTGGGGTTGGATGCCATGTGGCAACTGGTAGGCTTCTTTTTGGGCTGGAAAGGCAACCCCGGTCGCGGTCGCGCACTGGGCTGTGGAGAGGTAAAATTCACCGGTCAAATCCTGCCAACAGCAAAGAAAATCACTTATCACATCAACCTGAAGCGCGTAATCGAACGCAAGCTCATTATGGGGATTGCTGATGGACGAGTCTCCTGTGACGGCAAGGACATCTATTTCGCACACGACCTGCGCGTTGGCCTGTTCCAAAACACCGACAGCTTCTAAGCTTCATAAAATAACGATAAGCGGCGGGCGCCCAAACTCCTGTGGCATAATACTCGCCGTTTAAAATCCGTCAGATAATTACGCCAGAATTCTGTTCAAACCTGCTGTTCAGGCGCTGTAGCAAAAGAGTAAGAGGTAGCCTATGAAACGCGTTGTTGTAACCGGTATGGGAATCGTGTCCTGCCTGGGCAATGATAAAAATGCCGTGTTGGATGCATTGCGCGCTGGCCGTTCCGGTATCAAATTCCAAGAAGCCTACAAAGAGATGGGCTTTCGCAGTCATGTTGCCGGCTCCATTGATATCAACCTGTCCGAGCTGATCGACCGCAAAATTTTGCGCTTTATGGGCGATGCTGCTGCGTTCGCCTACCTCTCCATGCAACAGGCGATTGCTGACTCAGGCCTGACGGAAGAACAGGTTTCCAACGAACGAACCGGTATCATCATGGGCTCTGGAGGCGCCTCCTCCATGAATCTGGTGGAAGCCGCTGATATCCTGCGCGAAAAAGGCCTGAAGCGTGTAGGCCCTTATCGTGTAACCCAAACTATGGGCTCCACGACTTCTGCCTGTTTGGCCACCCCCTTCAAAATCAAAGGCGTTAACTACTCCATCTCTTCCGCTTGTGCTACCAGTGCCCACTGCGTTGGCAATGCCATGGAATTGATCCAACTTGGCAAGCAGGACATCGTCTTTGCCGGTGGCGGCGAAGAAGAACACTGGACGCTGACGGCCCTGTTCGATGCTATGGGCGCACTCTCGACCAAATACAACGAAACCCCCGAACAAGCCTCGCGCGCTTACGATGCCAACCGCGACGGTTTTGTCATCGCCGGTGGCGGCGGTTGCCTGGTGTTGGAAGAATACGAGCACGCCAAGGCACGCGGCGCGAAGATTTACGCCGAAGTCGTTGGCTATGGAGCAACCTCTGATGGCTACGATATGGTTGCCCCCTCGGGTGAAGGTGCCGTGCGCTGCATGAAGCAGGCTTTGGCTACCGTGAACGGCGAGATCGACTACATCAACTCCCACGGCACCTCGACCCCGGTAGGAGATTTGGCTGAACTGCGCGCGGTTAAAGAAACCTTTGGCGACAAGATTCCACCCATTAGCTCCACCAAGTCGCTTACCGGTCACAGCCTGGGCGCTACCGGTGTGCAGGAAGCCATCTACAGTCTGCTGATGATGGAAAACGACTTTATCTGTGCCTCAGCCAATATCGAAACCCTTGACCCGGAAGCGGAAGGTATGCCTATCGCACTCAAGCGCCAGGATAATGTGAAGCTGACTCGCGTGATGTCCAACAGCTTTGGTTTTGGCGGCACCAATGCGACCCTGGTGTTTCAAAAAGTCTGATATTGCAGACCACACAGCACAAAAAACGCGAGCCAAACGCTCGCGTTTTTTATTATGTCACGCTCATTTTTTGCACCGGATTAATGCATAACCGCCCAATAGACTCTCCATTTCATTCACTCTCACCTGATTGCGCCAAGCAAAAATGATAATTTTTGCATCCCCCTAAAGTAAATTTGACAATTCGACACATGATTCAGCCAAGGCTTTTTTAAAAAAAGCTCTTTTAGCGCCGATTCGCACAAACAACTGACTGGCATAGAGCCTGCATAGCGAATACCTGCAGTTTCAACCCCAGGGAGCGCCCCATGAATGTGTTTGTCGACGAGGCTCGTCAGCGCAACTTCTCTTACCCATTGCATGCGTTACGTGGCATAGCCGCCGTAATCGTTCTGCTCAGCCATATTCACATGCGGATCAAAGAAGCCTATGGCGACTGGGAGCTTCCGCCCATTTTTAACGGGAGTGGTGCAGTAATTTTCTTTTTCGTCCTAAGCGGCTTGGTAGTAGGTGCAGCACTAGCCAAACAGGAATTAACGATTGATCGTGTCAGCACTTATTTGCACAGACGTTTTTTCAGGATCATTCCGTTGCTGTTTGTCACCGTAACCATCGGTGGACTCTATTTGGTGCTGTTTAATGATTCGATGACCTACTCCCTGTACGATGATACCTATGGTGATTTTTCATTTGCCAAATTTCTGGCCGCCTATATTGGCTATTCACTAAAGCCCAACCAACCCATATGGTCTATCTACATTGAAATTATTGCTTCCCTGCTAATCCCTTTAATGATTCTTACCGGTACACGTATTCGCAATGTAGTCACCTGCGCGCTTGTGTGCGTTGCATTTTCATTGATCCCTTTTGAATTCAAGCACCACTGGAATTTTTATATATTCAGCTTCTATACGGGACTGAGCATACTCATATGGGGAAAACATTTTGCACGCTGGACGTCTTCATTACCTCCTATAGCGTTCTGGGCATTGGTATTTATATGCTTCATGGCTTTTTATTGTGCTCGACTATTAACAACACCAACCTATGGTGACTTGTGGATTGTGTATTGGGAAACCTTCACAGTCACTCCATTAGTGGCAATGATTTATTATGCGCCGGAGAAGTTTTCCTTGTTAAATAAACGTCCATTTATCTTCCTGGGCGATATTTCTTATAGCCTTTACCTAACGCATTGGATTTTATTAGTGCTTGCGTTGAACTGTGTAACATCCCTGATGGGAGCGAGCACTTTCAGTGCCATTACTTTCTCATCGGTGTCATTTATCGTTTGCTTGATTGTTGCTTACATTTCCTATCACAAGATTGAACTCAACGGCATTAAGCTCGGTGAGAATCTGCGCACCGGCAACCGGCAACTGCAAAGTTACTCGCCATAATTTCTGCCCGTATTTACATCGAGGAAATCCAGGATGAATATTTTTGTTGAATCAGCAAAGCAGCAAGGATTCTCTATGCCGTTGCATGCATTGCGTGGCATAGCGGCGCTTATTGTGCTGTTGTGCCATATACAAGCGCGGATTGACGAGGGATTTCCGCAGTTTACTTTTACCCACATATTTAACGGCAGCGCGGCAGTGACGTTTTTCTTTGTGCTTAGCGGTTTGGTCGTTGGGGCGTCACTTGCAAAAAATGGGGTTAACTTTTATTCAACACTGATCTACGCACATCGTCGGGTATTCAGGATAATGCCGTTGATGTTGATCACAGTTACGCTCGGTGGACTCTATTTGCTGTACCTGGACCCACACCTGTCTTTTTCGCTTAATCCCAAATCCTACGGTGATTTTAATCTGGCTAAATTTATCGCCGGATATGCAGGGTACTCATTGAAAGCCAATCCTCCCACCTGGTCCATCTTTGTGGAGCTGGTTGCGTCGGCATTGATCCCACTGATGATCTTAAGTGGAAAGAATGTCCGCCTGATTGCACTCACATTGGTTGCATGCATTGCACTCTCGCTCCTGCCCTTTGAGTTTCAGCACTACTGGAATTTTTACATGATCAGTTTTTATTTGGGGCTCAGCGTTTTGTGGTGGGGCAAACCCGTTGCATTGGCGGCAGTGCAATTACCTGCGAGCATATTCTGGTTGCTGATCGGAGGATTATTTACTGCATTTTATCTGGTGCGGTTAATGAGCGGGGCGGGTTATGGCGATCTGTGGATCGTGTATTGCGAAAGCATTCCGGTGGCACTGTTGATTGCCATTATTTATTACTCACCTGCACGTTTTACTTTTCTCGCCAAACCAGTGTTTAAGTTCCTGGGCGATATTTCCTATAGCCTGTACCTCACCCATTCACTGTTACTGATTCTACTGCTCAACACCTGCGTATATTTGCTGGGGCCATCGACCACCGGAGCACTAGTCTTCGTAACATCCAGCATTACACTCAGCTTGGCAATTGCAACTGTGAGTTACCGCGAGATTGAACTTAAGGGAATGCAGCTAGGTGAAGAAATTCGCAAGCAGAAGCTGGCCGTAGAAAAATTGTCTTGATAGCAGCAGCGCACTACATTATTGCGCTGCTTTCATTTGCTCACGATTGTGTAACCACTGCTTCACCAGCGGCAACAGACTGGGTCGCCAAGAGCGTGCCTGCACGCCGAAATAATCGCGCACGCGACGACAGCCAAGAATGGCACTCAGAGGTTCATTGTCCGGCTCGTCATCAATCAGCGATAAGCTGGGTTCCGCCGTGAGCAATTGTTGTTGGATTAGCAACTGCAACAACTGCTCGGCAAACTCATCCTGCGTACAGGCATCACCGCTGCAGTAATGCATCACGCCCCAATTGTCCGCCCCGCAACTAATTTGCTTTATCAATGCCACAGCCACTCGCGCTGCATCCGACAAGGCGGTAGGCGCACCGCGCAAACGCCGGTTCACACTCACCGATGCACCGGCGAGATAAGCACTCAACAAGCGCGTTAGCAAATTATCGCCGTAAGCACCAATGACCCAGCTCAGACGCAAAATGATATGTCGTGGCAGTTGACTGAGAATTAATTCCTCTGCCTGCACAAAGGCGCGCCCGATTTCATTGAGCGGCGCCACCGTATCCTTTTCACTGTGAGTGCCTTTGGGATCAGCGCCAAATACGCTGTAGCTGGAGAAATGAATCAGCGGAATATTGGCTGATGAACAACTACTCGCCAGTGCACCGGCGGTTTGTACCAATACCGCCTGACCACCCGCATGAAAGGCATCCTCCCACCCGCGACAATTCACCACCAAATCCACTTTGTGCTGGCTGAGGTAGCTGGTAATACTGGCGTAATCATTACAATCAACGACAGCGCCGGGCACAAGCACCTTAAATGGCTCGCGCTCAAGCTCATGTTCAAGGGCTTTGCCCAAGGGGGACATTACATCCGTTAACAACAAGGTAAATGACATGCTGATCGACTAACCCGTAAAATTTTCTTGCATATTAGCAGCAGAACCCGCTGCTGCTGCAAGGGCAATTCGCACGCGAAAGACTTATACTGCGCCCCCTTTACCAGCCTAGCCATGTTGAATTCATCTTTGTGGATTGCCGATTGACTATGACCCATACGCCAGAACCTGTTGTTTTCGACCTCGCTATTATCGGCGGTGGCGTCGCTGGCTTGTGGTTGGCCAATCGCGCCAAAAGTGCCGGCTATTCTGTGGCGCTGTTTGAATCCGCTGATCTTGGCGGCGGCCAGACCCTCGCCTCCCAAGGCATGATCCATGGCGGCATGAAATATACCCTCGCCGGGGCCCTTACCGGCGCCTCCGAAGCCATCGCCGAGATGCCCAAACACTGGCGCAGTTGTCTCTGCGGAGAGGGCGATGTGGATCTGCACCACACACGCATCCTCAGCGATCATTTTTTTATGTGGTCGGGCGATGATCTGGGCAGCAAGCTCGCCAGTTTCCTTGCCAGCAAAATCACCCGCGGGCGCATAGAACCGGTACATCCCGATCGTCGTCCACCGCTCCTGCGTCACCCGCTGTTTAACGGCAGCCTTTATCGCCTGGAAGATTTAGTGATAGATGCGCACAGCCTGGTGGCCAACCTCGCAAACAATATTGAGGGGCATTGCTTCAAGCTGGATTGGGCTCAAACCGCGCTACACAAAGATGAGAGCGGGCAAATTTTTCTGGAGATACAAACCCCGGAGCAAGATCTACAGATCCGCGCCCAGCGTTTTATCTTTACCGCCGGCAAAGGCAACGCCGAGTTACTCGCCAAAATCGGTGAACGCCAACCGGCCATGCAGTTGCGTCCGCTGCAGCAGGTAATGGTAAAGCACTACCACCCCTTCGATTTTTACGGCCACTGCCTGGGCACAGACACCACGCCACGCCTGACCATTTCCAGCCATCGCCTACCCGATGGCGGCCATGTGTGGTACCTGGGAGGCAGCCTGGCAGAGAAAGGGGCCAATATGGCCGCCGATGAATTGATTACATTAGCCGAGCAAGAGCTGCGCAACCTGATTCCCTGGATCAACCTGCAGGGCGCCGAATGGGCCACGCTACCCATTGAACGCGCAGAACCCTTACAACCCGGATTAGTACGCCCGGATAACGCCTTTGCCGAGCGAGTGGCGACTACCAATGTGCTGGTGGGCTGGCCCACCAAGCTGACACTGGCGCCCAATCTGGCCAACCAGATACTGGAACTGATGCGGGAAGACGGGATTCATCCCGGCACCAACAAACCCGACTACCGTAAGCTGCATGAATACGTGCCTTACGCAGTAATGGGCAAAACGCCCTGGGAGACTGCCTTCCCACCCAAGATGAGCGCCGAGGATGCGCTTGCCTTGCGTTTTAAAGAATTGGATGAAACCGACGAATGATGCCGCGCAAGCGCCTGGGGCGCACCGACATAAGCATAAGCACTTTTGGCTTGGGCACCGTGAAATTTGGTCGCAACCAAAGCTTGAAATACCCACAGGCATTTGACTTACCGAGCGATGAACAGCTGCGCGAACTATTGGCCTGCGCGCGCGACTTTGGCGTCAACCTGCTGGATACCGCGCCCGCCTATGGCTATAGCGAGGAGCGCCTCGGCGACCTGCTGAAAAAAGAGCGCAAGGACTGGATTATCTCCACCAAGGTCGGAGAGGAGTTTGTCGCCAACAAACATACCGGCGAAGGCCAATCCCATTTCGACTACAGCGCCAAGCACACCCGCTTGAGTGTCGAACGCTCGCTACGCCGCCTACGCACCGATTATCTGGATCTGGCCCTGATCCACTCGGATGGCAATGATCTGGCGATCCTTACCCAAACACCGGTTATCCAAACCCTGCAACAACTCAAGCAGGAGGGTTGGATTCGCGCCTTCGGTATCTCCTCCAAAACACTGGAGGGCAGCCTGCTGGCAGCGGACTTGTGTGACGCGATTATGCTAGTTCACACGACCGATTATCCCGATGAGGCACCTGCCATTGCAAAATCTGCGCAACAAGATGTTGCAGTTCTATTAAAAAAGGTTCTCGGCAGCGGCCATATCTGCCATGATGCGCATCCCGCTGGCGACCCTATATTTGCGCGATAACCTGATAAAAGCATTGCGCGCACAAAAGCTGGCGTGAGATTCTACTGAGTAAATTATGAGCGATTGGTTAGATGCCGTTAACTGGAACAACGATGGACTGGTTCCGGCGATTGCCCAGGACGCCAACACCGGCCGAATCCTGATGATGGCCTGGATGAACCGCGAATCCCTGCAACTGTCCGCCGAGCGCGGCGAAGCCGTATACTGGTCGCGGTCGCGCAACAAGCTATGGCACAAGGGTGAAACCTCCGGCCATATCCAGAAACTGCATGAAATCCGCCTGGACTGCGACGAAGACGTCATTGTGCTGCAAGTTGAGCAACTAGGCGGTATTGCCTGTCACACAGGGCGGGAGTCCTGCTTTTACCGGGTACTGAAAAACGGCCAATGGCATAGCGTTGACCCGGTTCTGAAAGATCCCTCGGAAATTTATTAACCAGCCAGCCTAAGCAAGTAGATGTTTAATGAGCAACGATATTCTCAAGCAACTGACCGAAATCCTTGAAGCGCGTAAAAACAACGCTGACGCTGAGGCTTCCTACGTTGCCAGCCTGCACAAAAAAGGGCTGAATAAGATTTTGGAGAAAGTCGGTGAGGAATGCACCGAAACCATCCTGGCCGCCAAGGATGCACAGGCCAGCGGCGACAATTCTGATTTGATCTACGAGACAGCAGACCTTTGGTTCCATAGCCTGGTAATGCTGTCTCACCTTGGCGAAAACGCCGATGCAGTATTGAATGAACTGGCGCGGCGTTTTAATGTATCTGGACACGATGAAAAAGCATCGCGCCCACAAGAATAATCACTGACGTTAATTTTTTTGCGAGGAAATCATCATGGGTCTCAGCGGCATTAGTATTTGGCAATTGCTGATTGTTTTGGCAATCGTAGTTATGTTGTTCGGCACCAAGCGTCTGCGCACACTGGGTAGTGACTTGGGCAGCATGATCAAAGGTTTCAAAAGCTCTATGAGCAATGAAGAAGCTGCCAAGGCAGAAGAAGAACAAAAGAATCTGGAGCAACAGCAAAAAGCGGCAGCAACACAAACTACTGCCGAAAAAGTAGACCAAAACAACACCAAGGCTTAATCCGTGTTTGATATTGGTTTTACCGAACTGTTGCTGTGCCTGGTCGTCGCTCTGGTGGTGATTGGCCCTGAGCAACTGCCCGGCACAGTGCGCACCGTTGCGTTGTGGATAGGCCGACTCAAGCGCAGCCTGGCGGAAACCCGCACGGAGATTGAGCGGCAAATTGGTGCCGACGATATTCGTCGCCAACTGCACAATGAAGAAATTCTGCGCAATATCGAGGAAACACGCCTGCAAATTGAGGCCAGTATTCGCGAGCACACCGAGCGCGCCGAGCAGGAAAGTGCGGCGGCAGAGCAAGCGCGAAGCGCGGCAGATTATGGTTCGCCCGAGGAATTGCCCGATCATTCCCATGGTATTGAGCATGACAACAGCCGCAATAGTGTTAGCCATGACAGCGCTGATCAAGCAACCACCGGTGGCCATAATACCCCGGGCAAACCAGCTGCAGCTGTAATTCCGGCAGCCAATAGCACTAGCCCTGCTGCAGCGACACAAAATAATAACCAACAGCACCCGGAGCCAGCGGCAACCTCACCTACAGTGGCACCCTCCAGTGCGACTCAGGTGCCAGCGGACCCTAAAACAGGCTCCGGCCAACAGGCGGTATAGGTCAGTTAGAGTTTCATGAATCAGACAACCCAAGATGATAAAGAGCAACCGCTGGTACAACACCTGATCGAGTTGCGCAATCGCCTGCTCTATGTGGTGTATTTTTTACTGGCCGTGTTCCTGTGCCTGTTTCCATTTGCCACGGACATCTACGCTATTATCTCCGCGCCCCTGCAAGCCGTGCTGCCCAAAGGCACCAGCATGATTGCCACCGATGTCATATCACCCTTTTTGACACCGTTGAAATTAACCTTTTACCTTTCTCTCTATATCGCAATCCCGTTCATTCTCATTCAAATCTGGGGCTTTATCGCACCCGGCCTGTATAAACATGAACGGCAACTGGCTGCGCCATTGATGATTTCCAGTGTGGTGCTGTTTTTTGCCGGTATGGCCTTTGCCTACTTCCTGGTTCTGCCTATGTTGTTTGGCTTTACCATGGGGATCCAACTGGAAGGCGTGGCCACCATGACCGACATCACCAAATACCTGGACCTGGTGCTGCATATGTTCCTGGCTTTTGGTATCGCCTTTGAAATTCCGGTCGCCACAGTGCTATTAATCCTGGCTGGCGTCGCCACCCCCGAAGGGCTGGCGGAAAAACGCCGCTACATTATCGTTGGTTGTTTTGTGGTAGGCATGCTGCTAACACCGCCCGATGTTTTCTCCCAAACCCTGCTGGCAGTGCCCATGTGGATGCTGTTTGAATCAGGCCTGTTCTTTGGCAAGCTGATGAAAAGACGTAGCGAAGAGCGTCGTGCCGCCGAAGAACAAAACAAAGAACAAGACTAAACCCTGTTGGCAAACGCCTCCGCCAGGGTTGCCTTATGGGCTTCAAACTTCTGCCAGCCCAACTCATGAAAATAAAACGCCACAGTATTGATGGCTGGTTCGATTAGCGCCAATGCACTACCGACCAGAATGCTACCGGTTAAGGCATAGCCCACAGTGAATGCCACACTGAAATGTACTACCGCGAAAGTTGCTGTTTTAGCCATGATTAAATCCTCACCTTAGCTGGAATGGGGTAGCTGATCAGCGATCAGCCATGAACCCATCATAAGCAGGCGATAATCATTACCAAAGAAAATTAACTTAACAAATTTAATAGTAATTTTCTATGATGCTTTCTGCCAGCGACTAAAGGGCACAGAGGACAGATTGGAGTTGAAGTAGCGCACATCACTGGTCACCTCCTCCCCTACCCATTCGGGTATGGCAAAGCGGGTGCCTTCGCTGGGCAATTCAATCTCGGCGACCACCAGCCCCAGATTTTCACCAAGGAATTCATCCACTTCCCAGATAAATCCCTCAAACAGGATTTTGCGGCGATATTTTTCAATCAGCGGTTGTTCGCACAACCCCAATAGTTCACGCGCATCCCAGAGCGGAATCGGATATTCGAACTCGGCGCGACTGGCTCCCGCCGACTTGCCTTTGATCGTCAGAAAAGCTTCCTCACCGGCAATGCGTACGCGCACTGTGCGCTCTTTGGCGCGATTCAAATAACCTTGCGAGTAGTAGATTGCCGGCGCATCGCGCCAGCCATCGCCGGTAACCAGGAATTTGCGTTCGATTTCAATCGCCATGGGCATTGTCCTTTGGTCAGGATTAATAACAAAAACGCGATTATCCAGTATCCGAGAGATCCACCACCACTGGATTTTGCAGTTGTATTGGTACCCGCAACCGAACTTGCAGCGACGGCGATGCTGGTGGTAGCGGAAGATGAACTCATCACCACCGGCTCATCCGGTTTATCGGCAATAGTCACCTGCAATACATTGGGTGACCCTAACGCCAGACCATTGCGCGGGTTATAGAGGCGCACAAAAAAGTGTTCGGAGAATTCATCGTTGGGAATATCCGTCGCTATCGGTATTTCAATCACTTTATCGGCCACATCACCTTCTGCCCAATGCAGGCTGCCGCGAGTTGCAGCGTAATCCTCACCTTCGCGTGCATTGCCGGCCTGGGTTTCATAAAAAACCTCTACCGCGCTCTTGCTGCCATCGCGCCGCTGCACAACTACCGATAAGGATTCACCTTCCTTTGTGCTCACACGTGCACCGGAAAATGTTGCGCGCCCCTGCTCTGCTGCCGTGTTATCGCGAATCACATACAGGCCACTGTTGATATCACTCACCAGGATATTGCCGCTGGGTAAAAATGGATAAGTCCCCCAGGCGCCATTAAAAGATGCCCAGTTGGAAATGGGATAGGTATCAAAAAAACCTGCTTCTTTAGGATTGCGTGGATCGGAAATATCCAGCACCACCACACCGCGCTCGTAATTCGAAAAGTAGTAGCGATTGCCGCGCACATAGCCGTTGTGATCGATTGCAGCCGTTGGCCCCACATACTCACCGGCAAGCTCCAGATTGCGCAAATTATCCAGCGAAAAAAAACGAACGCGCGTTAGCAACCCGTAACGTTGCTCATCCAATTCATCATGCACAGATACAAATTTTTTGTCTTCCGTCCACCAGCCTGAATGCACGTAGGAAACATATTGATAAATATTGCGCGAGAGGGTTGTCGGCTGTGTGCTTTTGGTGTTGTCCCATAAAATAATTTCATCCTCGTTGTAGTCCACCAACAGATTGCAATCATTATTTTTATCGACACATTGCTCGCGGCGTGAATCCTTAATCCACAGACTGGTTAAATCGTGCGTGTAATTGGCACGATCTACCGCCGCGTGTTTGTATACAGATACAGGTTTGAGCGGGCTTGCCAGTGAATAGCTGTTAAATGCACCGCCTTGCTTATCGCTGCCAGCCAAATGCAAATAAGGAGTCCGCCCATCAAGGGCGATACCGGTTGAATAATCCACGTTGCTGATATAAGTATTGTGCGCACTGGTATCGCTTTTATCGGTAGCGACATGTGTGACCTTTAACGGCAATTCATTTAAATCCAGAATCATAGTGCCCACACTCGCCGCATCCGCGCTGATGTAAGCGTAAGCCATCCAGCGACGGCGTTCGGCATCGTAATATTGATAGGTAGACATATCGCGCCAGATAGTATTTTGGCTCGCGATAAAACTGACCACGCGCGGCTGTTGCGGATTGGTAACCTCTACAACACTGATGCCATTGGTGAGCCCCATCAATGCATATTCGCGCTGATCATTTAAATCGTAATGGCCCCAGATGTCGTTGCCATGGGATGCACTATTACCGAGGGTCTCCAGGGGAATATGCGCTAATAAATCCATCTTGTTGCAATCAAACTCACCGGCTTTACCGGCATTGCAATAAACGGCGGATTGCAGTTCCGCCATCGCATTTAATTGCGATTGTTTGGCGTCGAGGTATTGTTGTTGTTCGCGCTTAAGCCCTTTGGTGTCTGTGATAACCGTAAAACCTTTTTCCGCTAGCCCTTCGGCAAATTCCGGCGGCACCCCGATCAAAATGCTCTTGCCAGTACTGGCCGATGTTTTCTGAAAAGTATTTTTTTGATGCCCGCCCGTCACCGGCACCGCGCTGGAGCTGAGGTAAAAAATGGAATCGACATCGGTAATTTCATAGCGGCCTTCTGCCACAAGAATGCGGTCGCCCTTACCCGCTTGTTTAGCGGCATAGGCGATGGTTTTGCAAGGTGCATTCGTCAAATCGCAACGCCCCTCATCTTTCCCTGTTTCTGCAACATAGCGCGCCTTATCGTGCTCGGCATGGGCGCACACAGGCGAGGAGAAAAAACTTTTAATACTAATAAACCCAATCCCTATTACCGAAACATAATTGATGCGCACGGCTCACGTCCTTTATGGTTAATTGCGATGGAATTCAGCCTAGATGATAGCGAAGGGTAGCTCAAGGAAAGGGTTCAAATGTCAGAAAAATAAAAAAGCCGCGCATGGTTGTGCGCGGCATAAGCTTCAAGGCAAGTGAGGATTAGAAAGTGTAATTAGCACCCACATAGAAAGTGCGCCCAAACCACTGCAAAGTACGCGTCAACTCTTCATTGAACATGTAACTTCTATTCGGTTCGTTAGTCAGGTTGCTAATGGAAAATATCACATCAACGCCATTATCAAATTTGTAAGCTGCTTGATAATCCAGCAGGGTTTCCGGTGCATAGATAATCGGCTGCAAATTGATATTGCGCGTCTCACCGACAAACGAATCCTGATAGGTGGTAGAGAGCCGCGTTTCAAATGAACCCAAACTATAAAACAGCGTAAAGTTCGCCGATTTTTCTACCAATCCGGGGAATGGTAAATTGTTACTGCCCTGCACGCTTTCCACTGGGTTCACGACGCTGATTTGACTATCGGTCAGCGAGTAAGCTGCACTCACCCCCAAGCCTTCCCAAATGCCCGGCAGGAAATTAAAGGTTTGGGTGTAGGAAATTTCCAGGCCGCGAATATAGCCACCTTCGCGGTTGTTAATCGCCGTTGAGTAATCGCCATTTTGCACATCGGCTTCAACAATCAATCCACCTTCGACCACATCCCAGGTATCCGGCACATCAAAGCCCGCTGCGCGGAAATCAAAGTTTTCGTAAGTGATATCCTGAATAAAGGATTTAATATCGCGATGATAAACCGCGATGACAAATGCGCCGTTGGTATCCGGCATATAGTGTTCATACGAAATATCAATTTGATCTGCAATAAAAGGCGTTAAGAAAGGTGAGGTATTACTGCCAAAATTGAAATAGGGAACATTCCCTTCAATGGACACTGAACCTTCAGAATCCGGTGCAGCAAGACGATTGATCGGCGGGCGCGACAGCACGCGCGCCAGAGCAATCCGCAAGTGATCTTCATCCGCCAAAGAATAATTTAAATTAAGCGATGGCAAGTTGTGATCGTATTTTGCGCCTAGGGTTTGATACGCAAATTGTGCGCGGCATTCACCGGTTTCATCGCAAATTTCCGTTGCACCTTTGCTTTCATCACCGTTGACATTCACCAAGGCAACGCTGGATTGATCAGTGCGTACATGGCGCACACCAATATTACCCACCAAATCGCGATTAAATAATGTGGTGGAAACGTTGGCCTGCAAGTAAAACGCTGACACATTTTCATCAATATTCGAACGCTGTTTCATCGACCAATCGCGCCCCTCACCCCAACGCGCAGCGGGATCAATTGAACGAATACTGGCAACCGGGTTAGGAGTTTGCGCTGTAGCAGCCGGCACAGGCCCTAACACCAAACCATCGTCATAGGCTTGCTGGATAATTTTATCGCCATCAATCGCAAGGAAAGAAGGAAAGTTTTTAAACTCGCCTTTCCAATTAACGACATCAGAATTATCGGTCGTAATGGGCAAAGACCAATCACTGGTGATAGTACCGGCTGCACCATCGCCATACACAAACACCTGGCGACGATCTTTATGGTTGCGTTCGGAATAGCGCGCACCGGCTTCGATAGAATTAATGATTGGCAGTTCCAGTTCATATTTCACATCGAATCGCGCCGCATCAATCACGTCGTCATTAATACGCGGATAGCGCTCGTAGTTGGTCATGCGCAAATTGCTCACACCATTGCTGTCGTACCAGGTGTAATCGCGGCTCAAATTCACGCTGGGCACATTAATGCCATCAAGCAAATAGGTGACTGATTGATCCGGGTCGCGCTCAAAGGGATCAGTCTTGGGTGCGGAAGCCGATTTGGGGCGATACAAGTGCGCGCGCACCACGCCATCCGCCTGCACACCAGAGGCGTCCGAGTGCGATAAGTCCAGCGAGGCCGTGAACTCATCCTGTTTCCATTTTAAATTCAAACCGCCGGATAAAAGTTCGTTGGTTTGGGTTACGTCGTTGCTGTTAATTTGCAAGTTAAATGCGGTAGGGCTGGTATCGCTTACTTTAAATTCACCACCGACCACAGCGACATTTTCCCACAGCACCAGATTGGTGATTTCGGCATTGCGCAGTGGCTGGATGCGGAAACCGCGCGAGTAACTGTCGGACTCAAATTTGGAATAAAAAATATCCGATTGAATCGACAGATTTTCAGTAGGTTCAAATTGCAACGAGCCCACATAACCATCGCGAGTTTCTTCACCACCGGTTTGGAACACTTCAAAACCTTCGGCCATAAACACTGAAGTGGGCCGATTCGCGGTTGGCAACAAATTGAAATTTTCATCCACTATGCTGATGTCGCTAGTGCCGTCGGGATCGACAATGGCAAAGGGATTGGCTTCGTAATTGTATTGTTCAAAACGCGTTGCTGAGCGCGGCTGTACCAAGCGCGCATACCCCAGGGAAACCCCCAGCTTGTCGTCGAGCAACTTCTTCTGGAAGGAAATGGACAGGCGCTGTCCGTAAGGGTCGGCGCCGTAAATATCATCGGCCTGATCGTTAAAGCTGCCGCGCACACCTATGACGACTTTTTGGTCGTCCGCCATTTCCAGTGCATTCGCGGTTTTCAATTCCACCGAACCGGCCACACCACCTTCAATCAGCGATGCCTTGGGTGACATATACACTTCCACCGATTGAATTAACTCGGAGGGGAACTGGCTGAACTCCATGGCGCGGGTGCCGTTGGGCGATACCTGCTCGCGGCCGTTTAAGGTAGAAAACACAAAGCCTTCTCCCATACCACGCACCTGGATGGTACCCGCCTGGCCGCCGGAGCGAGTCACGGTAATACCGGGCACGCGACCCAGGGCATCGGCGATGGAGACATCGGGCAAGCCGCCCAGGTCAGCGGCGGAAATTGCCTGCACCACTGTATCGGCATTGCGCTTGGTCTCAATGGCGTTTTGCAGCGAGCGGGCATAGCCGGTCACCATTACCTCTTCGACCTGCACATCTTTCGGTGTTTCTTCGTCGGTTTGGGTTTCCTGCGCCATCAGGGTCATAGACCAGGGCGCAAGGGTCAGGGTTGAAACCATCAAGGCCAGTGGCTTTACCGGGAATTTTTTCATTTTTCTCATCTCTTCTTGTCCGTTAGCTATCGCATAGGGCTCCCGCAGAGGGCGGGAGCCAGCTCTGGTTTAGTCAGCCGCTACCACCGTGAGGGTGATAGCACCGGGGCTGCTGGTATCCACCGTGAAGCGGTAGTTCCCGGCACTGGCAATGGTGATTGAGAGGTTGTCGTTAGAGCCCTGAATCAACTCCCCCGGCTCGCCAAGGACTACCGCCGAGCCGCCAAGGTTGGGATTACTCCAATTGGTTTCTGCCACTTTGAACTGGTAGGTTCCCGCCGCCATGCTGACGGTAATGGCGTACAGACCCTTGCCTTGGTAGACGAGATTGTTGGTTGCGTTGGTATCACCCCAACCTGCCGAGGTCACCTCGCCACGCAAGTAAATCGGCGTTGCGGCAAACAGATCCTCGCGATAAACCTTGATGGTTGGAGCATCCGGGTTGCGGGCGTCAACTTCGAAACGATAGGTACCATCAGTGGTTACAGTGAGGTTAATATTGCTGTTGCTGCCCTGCTCCAGCGTGATTGACTCACCCAAAACCACACTTGCACCGGCGCCCATATTCACCGTGCTCCAATCGCTGGAAGCCACCTTGAACATGTAATCACCGGGGGTCATAGCCACGCTGATGGCATAAACGCTGTTGCCCTCGTACGCCAGCAGGTTGCCGGCATTGGCATCCCACCCGGTCGCCGTCACAGTGCCGCGCAGGTACACGGGTGTGCCTTTCCAGGTTTCCGGGTCGGTCACGCGCAGGGTCGGCGCCGTGGTGCTGGACGATGCGTCCAACTCGAAGCGGTATTGGCCCGTAGTCGCTACAGTGATGGTGATATTGTCGTTGCTGCCTTGGGTCAGGGTGATAGAGCCGCCCACAGTGATGGTTTGATTGGAACCCAGGTTTGGATTGCTCCAATTGGATTCAGCCACCTTGAAGTTATGGGTGCCAGCAGTCACCGTCAGCAACGCGGTGTAGATACCATCGCCTTCGTAGGTCATGCGGTTAGCCGCTGTCGCATCCCAACCGGCAGCAGAGACATCACCGCGCACATAAAGCGCCGTATCACCATAGGGCACAGCGGTACTGGAACCGATAGTGGCCTTGGCCGATAAACCCTCGCCTTGCGCGCCGTTTTGCGGTTTCACAAATACCGCCGTGGTGTAAGCAGGCACAGCGAAAGTGCCGCCACCATCCGCAGCGGCGAAGCTGGCGGTGCGCACCACGGAATCCACCGAATTTTGTTGCGTGCTGTGCAGCACAAAGCCGCTGGCCGTTTTCACCATGGCATTTTGTGCCGAGGCCGTACCGTTAATGACCACGACGACAGCATTAACAGTTGGATCAAGGTCGGCGCGGGTAGTCGAGGTGCCATCCACCATTCCCACACCATCATCGATACTCATCACAATCAAACCCGCTACTTGCGATTTACCACCATCGTGGAAGCCCACGCGATCCATCACCTCGGTCGCCGTTTGCAAACTGAACAGCGGGCTGCCAGAAGCGATTGACAGGAACTCATCAAATACCGCCGATGCCTGGGCGATATGGTTTGCCGTGGGCTTGGTATTCGCATTGGCAAACAGACCTTTCACATAATCGTCGGTCACCCCATCGCGCAACTCAGGCGGCAAACCCACAGCCCAGTTGTTGGATTGCTTGGTGAAATCGATAGCGTTAAACCAATCGCCGGCGTTATAGCTGTTGGGCGACATGGATTTGGAACGCAACAGGTCGTTACCCATATGGATAAAGGGCACCCCCTGGCTCAGCAAAGGAATGGAACTGGTCAGGCTGCTGATTCGCACACGGTTGGCGATGCTGGTAGCCTCGGGAATTGCCCCGGGCCGATGAATCCAATCCCACAGAGTTTCGTTATCGTGCTTGTCCACATAGTTGATCGCCTCTTGCGGGTCCAGGTTGTAGGCGCCCACTGTCTCTGCGTTAATCACCGCACCGGATTTGGTTTTGAGTTTGAACGCACTTAAGTTGCCCGCAAGCCCCGCGCGAATCGCATCCACATTTTCACCACGGATCAGCGCCATACGCTGCAGCGGGTTGCGGATGCGGTCGTTAAAGGTGCCTATACCCGTGCCCGCCAGCGCCGCTTGTGTAGAGCGCTCAAGGATACGATCACCGGACGTGCCGCCAGCCGGAGTCCAGGCCTCCGCATAGAAATAGTTATCAGCATCCACCGCTTTCACTGCGTTATAAGCATCTACCAGAACAGATTTAGGCATATAACCGGATTGGTCAAAGCGGAAACCATCCACCTTGTATTGCTGCGCCCACTGCACCACCGAGTCGGCAACGAACTTGCCCATCATGCGATGTTCGGTGGCGGTATCCGGGCCGGCGAAGGTGCCGGTTTCCGGCTCGCCGGTGGCCGGGTTAGCGCGATAGTAATAGCCGGGCACGACTTTATCGAATACCGAGTTAGCCGCCTCAGAGCCGGATGAAATCGTGTGCGGGTAAACCACATCCATCACCACCCTCAAGCCCAGTTGATGCAAGGCCATATTCATTTCGCGCATTTCTTTTACGCGCGTTGCGCCTTGCGGATTGGTGGCATAGCTGCCTTCCGGTGCATTGAAATGTTGCGGATCGTAACCCCAGTTAAAACCATCCAAATCAGCGATAGCCGCCATCAGCGAACGCGCCTTATCGGATTGCGGATCAAAACCTTGCAACACACTGCGAACCGTTGCGCCATTGCTCACTGAGCCATCGCACACACTGACTGCATTTTTATTGGCCACCTTCGCGCACAATTCAAAAATAAAACTATCGAGGTTGACCTGGGTTGTTGCATCTTCGTTGATGGAAGAGCTGTCGTTACTCGGCAACAAATGGATATGGGTTAAACCAGCATCAACCAGATCGCGCAAGTGTTCAACCGGCGCGGTATTGGTTTGCGCGAAGGCGAGATATTTGCCGCGGAAGGCTGCCGGGGTGCTCTGATCATTGATACTGAAATCGCGCACGTGACCTTCGTAAATCGTTGCCGCTTCCGGTGAAGCCACTGTGGGCACGGCGTGATTATCCCAACCGGCCGGTTTTACATCCGCATCATTTAAATTCACAAATTGCGAATGGCGACTATTGGTAGACAGGGATACAGAGTAAGGGTCTGTCACTTCCAAACGTTGTACCTGTTTGTCGCGTGTGCTGTAGGCAGTGACACGGAAGCGATAGTATTTGCGATCCAATTCCGACGCTGTGCCCTTGTAACTCCAGATACCGGAATTGGCATCCCATTGCATTTCCTTTGTGTCCGCTACACGCAAAGGCTCGCCGTCATAAATACGCAACTCCACTTTTTGCGCGCTGGGCGCCCATACGGAAACTCCTACACCATTGCTGTAATCGACGCCCAGTTTTGCTTCGTCCGCATCGCTGGCATTGTTGGTATAGAGCGCATCCAACACATGGGGAATTTGAATACGCGTTGCACGGCCACGCTCAACAGTGACTGTTGCACCCGCATCATTTTCTTCGACGGAATCGTAACGACCAACGATTAATAACTCATCCTTTAATGCCGATTTAATGGTGTCGATTGAAACTGATGAGGGTAAATCATAGGCGAGGTAGTTGGATAAGTGCGGCACCAACGCTTGCTCTTCCTCTGTCATTGCGCGTGCAGCAGCCATAGTTGCCAACAGCTGGCCACCTTGCAGGCTGCCATCTTTCGCAGCACTCATACCACCTGCAGTTGAGCGATATAACTCCACTTTTTTATTCGCTGCAAATTCGCGGTTCCAAATAATCGTGCGTGGGCTAATCCAGTGGGCTTCCACATCGGTAATAGTCAACAATGGACGGTCGAGCGAGCACACATCGTTAATACAAATTGGAATGGTGCTGGTGCGGCTGTTGCGCATATTGTCGGTGTTGACAATCACCCATGCCATTCGATCGAAATCGCCGCCATCGCGTTTGATGCTGACTTGCAAGTCACCTGTTTGCGCGGCACCGCCGGGAGTTTTGATGATGAAATTACCGCAGGTACCCAATTCGCTGGTGGGAATCACAAAGAAGGCGCCATAGTAAGGATCGTGCCGCTCACCGGCTGCACCTGTGTCTTTACTGGTTACGCCCGGGCCATTGGGCCAGGTAGTTGGAATATTATAAGTAGCACCGGTTCTGTCCGTGGCCGATGTGCCCCAGCCATTGCCGCAATCTTGCCACAAGTGCAGGTTGTAACCGGCAAAGGCGCTCAGCTTGTCAGTGCTGTCCAGATTGACATAAATCACAACTTCATTCGGGCCTGGCTTACGCTCAGGCGTGGGGAAATCCGGCACCACACAGTCGGCGCCACTGCGCACTTGCCCTTCAGGGCAAGCCGGCAATTCAAACGGCGGGCGCGGGTCGCCGCAGGTGCCGTTGTCCAAAATGACTTGTGGATCGCGGCAGGTCGTCAACTCAGGTTTTGTGTTATCAGTACCACTACCACCGCCACATCCCGTCAGCGCGAAGACCGCAAACAGTAGCGGAATTGTGCCGTGCAATATCCGCAGGGTTTTATTTCGCGAGCTAAGGTTCATGTTCTATCTCCCGGATAATTATTTTTTGCAAAAAATGAAAACAGAATTCTGCCAAGCTATATATCCACACCGAATGAGCCAATTATTTTTTAACGCACAAATAAATGAGTGTGGATGCAAGTGATCACCAGTAGCTGCGCCGAATCAGCCTGGATTTTTTCCGGCAACGTTTGATGTTATAGCTATTAAAAACAACAAATTGAATGATCAAAGCTTAGTCTAAGTTTGCAAAAATCAACGCGCAAACTACATACGTATGCAAAAAAGCGGCAGGTAAAACAACAGGCATTGCATACGTATGCAACGAGAGAAAGGTATAAAAAAGTAACACTTTTACAAATTCGAAAAACAAATCTGCTAATGAATAATCGGATTGGCAATATGAAAATTTCTGGTAATGAAAAATCATTACCAGAAATTACAGTGAAACTATGGGGACATCAGGACTTGCGAAATATAAAGCGCGCCGTTGAAATTCGGTGACGCAATAAAATCACTTTCTGATATGACTTTTGCATCGGCAACAGGGACAAGAGTTTTATCTGATGATTAACAAACGCATTATTTCACAACAGGATTATTCAACCGCAACGCGCAGGACTCCAAGGGTTGTAGCTTGATAGCCACCCTCGCGCTTTGCTGCCGAACAGTCAGGATATGAGACGCACAGGTTACACTTAAATAGGCGGCTAATGGATATTCACCATCTGTCAGCCGCCAGTGTTGAATCAACTCCGTTGGTAACTGCAGGGTAAATTCGCGCGACTCAGTAGCACTGAAATTACTCGCCACCAACCAGCGCTGTTGCGAATTCCAACGCGCAAACGCGAACACCTCGCCGTCATAGCCAGGGGTGCGTGCACGATTAACGCTGTGTAGTTCCTGATAATTTCCGTTAAAGCCGGATTCTCTTACCGATAGATTTAATAATTGGCGATAAAATTCGCGCAGATTTTTTTCTGCGTGCGTGGATTGGCCGCCATCAAATTTTCCACCATTCATAAAGCGCTGATGCGCAGGCACACCGGCGTAATCAAAAATGCTGGTGCGCGATGGATCGCCAAAACCGGAATCCAATGCGCCTGCCTCACCCACTTCCTGACCAAAATAAATCATGGTGGGTGAACGGCTGATCAATGTTGAAACCACCATCGCCGGCTTGGCTTTTTCAGCGCTGCCGGCAAATTCCGGGCTGGCAATGCGCTGCTCGTCGTGGTTTTCCAGAAAGTGCAGCATATGACTTTCAATATCCGCCATACCTGCTTGTACCCTGGCGATCACATCAGTGTCGGCTTTGCCCTGCATAATCGCTTTCAGGCCGTCATACATTTCCACTTTATCGTAGAGATAATCCATTTTCCCGAGCTGCAAATAATGGCGATACTCTGCCGGGTTATAAACTTCCGCCAATAAAAATGCATCGGGATTTTTTTGTTTGATGGAAGAATTTAAATAACTCTGTTTTTGCACCGGTTGCAGTGCAAAACCAGCGGGTAATTCGGGGAAATCTTTTGTCCCGTCGGGGCGCACACCATAATTAATTTTTACCGTTTCATACCAGTCATCAAATGTTGGCTGTGCGAGACGCGAGCCATTGCCAGTCCACTTGGCCGGCGTCTCATCAAACTTTCCATCGCTAAGCGGATGAACTTCACCACCGAGCGGACGATAATTTTTTTGCGCGCCCCCGGTTTTAAAATCGGGCACTTTAAAGTTTTCACCCACCACATAATAAAAATTATTGTTGCGTGCATATTCAACCGACTTGTTATCCTGCGCACCAAAATCCTCAACACCCGCCGGTTTGCTCAGCGAGTGATACGCGCGAGCCACATGGTTGGGTACTATATCAATAATTACCTTCATGCCCTGCGCATGGGTGCGCGCAATTAATGCTTCAAACTCCTGCAAGCGGTTAGCCGGGTTTACCGCCAAATCCGGATTTACGTTGTAATAATCTTTTACTGCATAAGGTGAACCGGCGCGGCCTTTCACCACATCGGGATCATCACTACTGATGCCATAAGCAGTGTAATCGCGAATCACCGCATGGTGCGGAACACCGGTGTACCACACGTGGGTCACGCCCAATTCTTTAATCGACTTGAGTGCAGTCTCATTAATATCATTAAATTTACCCACACCATTTTCTTCCATCGTACCCCAGGGTTTATTGGTGGTATTTTTATTGCCGTATAAGCGTGTGAAAATTTGGTAGACCACCGGTTTACCTTGCACATTCGCCCCCTGGGTAGCCGCCGCTCGTGGAGCAGCAACAGAATCGGAATTTTTATTTGCAGTACAGGCAGCAACGAATGAGCAAACCACTAGCGCACTGCCAATCAATACTTTTCTTTTCATAGAGTTTTTTCCTGGAAAAAAGCCATGGCATGCCTAAATGCTGCTTAAATCCCTCCCAACCTCCCTTTATAAAAGGGAGGGGGGCAACGCTCCCCTCTTTAAACGGGGCGCGTAGCCAGAGGGGCTGGGGGAGATTAAATCAAGGCAGTGCTTTAAAACGAATAGCGACGCCGCCGCTGGTGCCCAGCTTGAATTTCAAATTATCACTGGCTGTAACGATTTTCGTTTCAATCACCAGGTCATAGGGATTGGTTTTCCATTCGGCCTTGTCGCCATCGCGATAAATTTGCGCTTCGTAGCGCTTACCGGCCTTAAGGAAATTTAAGGGGATATTTACTTTGCGCGCAGATTCATCAGTAATGGCGCCCACAAACCAATCGTCACTATTACGCTGCTGGCGCGCGATGATCGCGTAATCGCCCACTTCGCCGCCAATCGCTTTAGAGAATTCCCAATCGGTGGGTATATCACGAATAAATTGAAACGCGGGCTTGATGGTTTTTCCATCTTTCTCGTAATAATTTTCAATTAAATCAGCCGCCATTTGAATTGGACTGTAGATAATCACGTAGAGCGCCAATTCTTTTGCAAGTGTAGATTGCACGCGATTTTCCGCATCCAACCCATAGGGCGCGAGATTAAAAATACCCGGTGTGTAATCCATAGGCCCGGCGAGCATGCGGGTAAAGGGCAACATGACGGTGTGCTCGGGCGGATTCGGTGGTGAACCCCAAGCGTTGTATTCCTGGCCACGTGCACCTTCGCGTGCAATCCAGTTGGGATAGGTGCGACGCAAACCGGTATCTTTAATAGGCTCATGGGTATTAATGCTAATTTGTCGCTCGGCGGCTTCAGTGACCGAACGCAGGTATTCGCCAATCATAAACTGGCCATCGTGCCACTCGTTGCGCGCAATACCGTTTTCATCGATGCGCTTGGCCTTGCCACCATCGGCAACGTAACCCGTTTTTACTTGGGTTACACCGTATTTTTTATACAGGTCAAACGCGTCATCCATTTGATTCTTGTAATTGGTTACCGCACCGGACGTTTCGTGATGACCAATCAAACGCACCCCTTTGCTTAAACCGTAACGCGTAATTTCTGCGAGATCAAAATCTTTATAGGGTTTGGTAAAACTGAAAATATCACCGTTGTTATACCAATCACCATCCCAACCTTCGTTCCAACCCTCTACCAACACCCCATCAAATCCATATTGCGCGGCGAAATCCATATAGCGTTTGGTATTGGCAGTGGTTGCACCATGTTTTTCACCCGAGCCCCAGGTGTTGGTGCCCACATGCATACCCCACCAGATGCCGATGTATTTGCCCGGTTTTACCCAACTGACATCACCCAATTTATTCGGCTCGTTTAAATTCAAAATCAAACTGGAGTTAATTAAACCCGCCGCATTATCGGCGATTTGAATGGTGCGCCAGGAAGATTTAAAACCCAATTGCGTTTTTACTTTTACGCCATCCGACCAGGGCGTCAAGTCCGCTTTTAACACACCATCGCGCTGCTGATCCAATACCATAGCGGTGTAATCCGTCAGCGCTGCTTCATGAATACTCAGGTGCACGCCCGAGGGCAATTTAAAGGTAAGCGGTGTATGGGCACGATCCATCGCTTTAAGCGGTGTGGTGTTATAGAGAAATTCGTAGCGATTCCAGGCGCGACCGGGAATCCACCAGGCGATGGTTTTATCCGGAGCGGGAATAATAAATTCGGTTTTCTCGTCAATAATTTCAATCTTGTTATCCTTGCGCGGCGCCAGTTTTTTTTGCTCCGGCACCTCATAGCGAAAACCCAGGCCATCATCGAATAAACGCACGCGCACTTGCATGGTTTTTTTAGTGTTATTCACCCCGGTAAAAGTCACCAGCAATTCATTGTGGTGATCGCGCATCACGCGCTGCTCGCCCCAGGGTTGTTCCCAAGTGCTATCGCGAGTGGCAGTGGCAGAGTCGGCAATTTTTAAATCGCGCACAAAGCCATCAACCTCTTTAAACTCCAATCCCAGGCGCGAAGGCTGAATAACCTCTTGCCCCTGATAGCTGACAGAGTAAGTGGGAATACCTTTATCGTCGGTCAAGGTGAATTTAATTTTGCCATCGGGCGAGCTTTGCGTAACACTCGCCGCATAAAGCGGTGCGCTGCCAAACAGTGGGATAAGCGCACACGAAAACGCAAGGCGCAGGTTGATAGGAAATTTTGTTGGCGATCTATTCATTGTTATCGGCTCTCTTATTGGTTCACTGACGACTTGATCCTAAACAACCTGGCTATAACCATAGCCTATTTATCTGCCGCCAGTGGTGTAGGGTTGTGTTATTGCAACTCAAGCACGAGCGACGATTGTGCGGGTAACTGCAACTGCCCCTCCAGTGCAATCTTTTTGTTTCCCAGCACATCGCGCGCACTTTGCTTGCCTGCCAATAATGAATCAAAGCGCTGTAAAGCCAGTGTTTTTTCTTGTTTATTTTTGTTGAGCACCACCATGACTTTTTTATGATCCAGATAACGGAAGTACACATAGATACCATCCACTGGCGCAAAATGTATTAATTTTCCGCTATGAATGACATCGGAATTTTTACGCCAGTTGAATAATGTTTTTACAAATTGTTGTGCATTCTTTTCTTTGGCAGACAAGCCCTTGCCATTAAAAGCATTTTTACTGTCACCCTTCCACCCACCGGGCATATCGGCGCGCACCGCACCATCATCGCGCTCTTTGGGGCTGGTCATTAACACTTCCGAGCCGTAATAAAATTGCGGAATACCGCGCATGGTCGCCATATACACCATGGCCATTTTGAATAAATCCACATCTTCATTTAGCACCGAATAAATGCGCGAGGTATCGTGGTTTTCCGGAAAGATCACCAGATTAAATGGATCTGGATAGAGAAAATCATTCGCGAGGGTTTCGTACAAACGAATCACACCTGTACCCCATGACTCCTCTTCACTCAGCGCCGCGCGCAAGGCGTCATGAATCGGAAAATCCATTACACTCGGCATGTAGGGCGTGTGGCCACTTTTATTTATTTTGCCGCGCTGCCAATGTGCAACAATGGCGGGGTTGCTACTCCACTCTTCACCCACAATATTGAAGTTGGGATATTCCTCCATCACCGCTTTAGCCCAGCGCGAAAGAAATTTTTCGTCGGCATAACCATAAGTATCTTCGCGCACACCGCTCAACCCTGCGTACTCAATCCACCAGAGCGTGTTTTGAATTAAATAATTTGCCATGTGTGGATTGCGCTGATTCAAATCCGGCATGCTAGGTACAAACCAACCGCTGACAAATAATTCTTTATCGGCTGGCGCAGCATAAGGATCCTGCACTGTGGTACGGCGGTGACTCGTCTCGGTATATTGTTCAGGAAAGTTTAGCCAATCCTTTTCCGGCAAATCCGCCATCCACCAGTGTTTGGAACCTATGTGGTTGAGCACTATATCCTGAATCACCCCCAGGCCTTTTTGCTTGGCTTTTTGTACAAAGGTTTTAAATTCTTCATTGGTGCCGTAGCGCGCATCAATCAAATACAAATTAGTTGCTGCGTACCCGTGGTAAGAATATTGCGGCTGATTATTTTCCGTGAGTGGGTTGGGCCATACCTGGGTAAATCCCATTTTCGCAATGTAATCCAGATGTTGCGTCATACCGGCAATATCACCGCCATGACGGCCACCTTTAAATGCACGGTCAGGCTGCTCGGTTAATCCGGCAACGGCGTCGTTATTGGTGTCGCCATTGGCAAAACGATCCGGGGTAATTAAATAGATGGCATCTTTCGCTGAAAAACCTTGCCGCTGGGCAGAATTTTTTTCCCGCGCCAGCAATTCATAGTTATAGCGGACTTTTTCCTCACCACCGATAACAAAACCTATCGGGAATTTTCCGGGTTTGGCATTAGCATCAATATTGATAGTGACAAATAAATAGTTCGCACTATCGGCTTTTTCATTCTTAACAACGCTGACGCCCGGGTAATCGATCACCGCTTGCGTTGCGCTGATATTATCGCCATGCACCATCAACTCGATTTGGCTGTACTTCATACCCACCCACCAGTTGGCGGGCTCCAGGTGCTTAACCTGATAGTCCTGTGCCAACGCCTGCAATGGGAGCAACAGGCAGAGGCATAGCCCTTTTAATAATTTGCGCAGATGGGGAGTGTTCATACAAACCTCGGTTATAAATTTATTGTTCTATTAAAAACTAAGCAAACACGGGCTTAACTTCCGACGATGACCAACTCGCCAACTGTTGCCGATGGGGCTTAAAGTTCATGCCGCAGCGCTGGATAAAACTACTGATTTTTTCCAGTTTGTATTTGTTCGCAAAATCATTGCCCGGTTTTAATTGTTCCGGTGTTGGATAAATACCGTAGCCAGCCAAGAGGCAATGCCAGGAAGCACTGGGGTAATAGCCGGTTATTTGCTGACGCTCTAACTCTTCGGTTAAATTTTTGCCGCCAACCCATGTCATTAATATACTGCGCAAGGAGTCCGACAATTTTTCATTGCGTGCATTCTCCTGCCAATACTGGCTATCGGTACGGGAACTAACACGATAGTGACAAACAATATAATCGCGAATAGCTTCAAACCGACGATTAATACTTGCATTAAATTCGGCGCGATATTGTGCGGTGAAATTTCCCGCTTCATATTGCTCAATAAATCCCTGAATCGTTTCCTGCACCAGATGCAACGCGGTGGCTTCCAGTGGTTCGATAAAGCCTTGCGACAAACCCACCGCCACGCAATTCTTTACCCAGTGCTGCTCTACCCTTCCCACATTCATTTGCAAATGGCGCGCCTGTACATCGGAATCCAGCAAGCCGAGATGTGTACGCAGTTCAATTTCTGCCTCATCTTTAGAACAAAAATGGGAACTGTAAACATAGCCGTTGCCTATGCGACTGGTTAAGGGAATCGCCCATGCCCAGCCGCACTTCAACGCAGTAGATGTTGTTTGCGACTCAATTTGCTCACCAATGGGTGTCGGCATTACCACCGCCGAGGTATTAAATAAATTTTCGCCAAACGGCCTAAAGGAAACCTGCAATGCTTTTTGAATCAGCAACCCGGAAAAGCCCGAACAATCCACAAAAATATCGGCAACAAAGATTTCACCAGTGTCGGTAGTCACACTGGCAATATCGCCCTGCTCATTCAGGTTTACCTGGGTAACCGTTGCTTCTTTGTGAACAACACCGCGTGCAATTGCTTTGGTACTTAAAAATTTACCCAACAAGGTGGAATCAAAGTGGTAGCCGTAACCAATCTCAAAGGGGAAATTTTCATTGGCGACCGGGGCGAGTTTTTGTTTGGCCAAATAGCTGGCCAGAAAAAAATGATCCGGGTGTCCTTCTACATCAATGCC
>JAGKXA010000163.1 GCA_021151615.1 Cellvibrionaceae bacterium
GGTGTAGAGAATTTCTTGCAAACTATCGAGCATAATAATTATCCAAGAATTTCTTCTTCATCCTGATCGGCAATTTCGTCTGCCAAGTTGGAATGATGATGTTTGCCAGAAATAATTAATCCATCTTTCAAAATAATCTGCCGCTGGGTTTGATCGGCGATATCCTGTTCGTGGGTCACTATCACTATGGTGTTACCCAGGGCGTGAACCTCTTTCATCAGCGCCATCACTTCTTGCGTAGTCTGACTGTCCAGTGCACCGGTAGGTTCGTCAGCGAGAATCACTTTGGGTTTGGTAACCAGTGCACGGGCGATGGCGACGCGTTGTTTTTGTCCGCCCGACATTTCATTAGGCATGTGTCTGGCGCGATGCGAAAGCCCCACCATTTCCAGATATTGGTCTGCGCGATAGTTACGCTCTTTACGACTCACGCCCTGGTAATACAACGGCAAAGCCACATTTTCGGTAGCGTTTTTAAACGGCAGTAAATTGAACGATTGAAAAACAAAGCCGAGCAATTCGTTGCGCATTTTCGCGGCGGTTTTTTCTTTGAGATTTTTTACCTCGCGCCCGGCGAGAAAATAATCACCTTTATCGTGGGTATCCAGAATGCCGAGAATATTCAGCAGGGTCGATTTACCCGAACCCGATGACCCCATGATCGATACCAGTTCGCCTTCGCGAATGTGCAGGTCAATGCCTTTAAGCACATGCAGCGGTTGTTCACCTGAGTGATAGTACTTGTGGATGTTATGTAATTTGATCATGGTGGCTTCCTGTTATCTATTGCGCTAATGAGCCTGCAACGGTGGCTCCCTAGCTTAGAGGCTTTTGCACAAATGTCTGGCCTTTTTACCGTCGCTTAACACAATCATGACAAGTGTCAGCGTCCGCTAGCCGGTGCATTTTGCTCCTGTTACTTCTTTGGATGTGTATCCGATTGTTTTGGATTCACTTTCGCTAAAATTTTTTCCGTACCCTCTGAATAACGCTATTCGTACGGCTATTCATCTTGAAGGGCGGTAATAGGGTTGACCGCAGCCGCCTTCATCGCCGGCAGAAGCGCGGCGAGCACACCGGTGATGACCAATACACTCAGCGCCATAAATGCAATGTTGATATCGATATAAGGTGATGCAAATAAACCATCCCCCTGCCCGAGCTTCACCAGTAATGCGCGAATGCCTTCCAACAACAATGCGCCCGCCACCAAGCCGGCATAACCGGCGATTACAGTAATCACTAATGACTCGTGAATAATCATCAAACTGATATTCGTAGGCGTGGCACCCATGGCCTTGCGCACACCGATTTCACGCGTGCGTTCTTTTACGACCACCAACATAATATTGCCCACACCAATTACGCCAGCGATGATGGTGCCAATCGCCACCATCCAACTAAAGCCCAAAATACCCGTTACCAGATCGCGATTCTGCTGGTAGTTTTGCTCCATATTAAAACCGCCGATTACACCGCTATCATCGGGGTGAATTTTTTTGCGCTCGTACAATAATTTTTTGACGTCGCGCTCAAGGTCATAGGGGTTTACCCCTGGCTTGGGCGAAAAAATAATTATTTGGTACGCATCCATTTGATTGAATGCCTGACGCAGGGTTTCATTGGGAATGTAAATACGCGCGTTATTTTGTTCGGCGTCACTACCCGGTTCTACCGAGCGGGAAATACCCACGATTTTGAATTTCACTCCGCGAATATCAATGGATTTGCCGATAGGATTTTCGCCGTTTTTAAACAGCACTTCTTTTACGCGTGTACCTATCACGGCGACTTTACGTTTTTCTTTTTCATCGAGTGAATTGACGTAGCGGCCTTCTATCAGTTTGATAAATTCAAACGGCGCCCACCCCTGATGCGTTCCTCGTACAGTAAACGAGCCACTCTCCTTGCCATACACTACGTAAGAGGCCGCGCCCCAATTACCGAGATTATTTTTTCCATCCACGGTTTGAATACCGGGAATGGATTGGCGAATTGCCTCTACATCTTCAGGCGTAAATTTTATCGCGCGGCCCTTGCCCAATCCCTGGTATTCCAACTGTGTGGTATTGGATGGCCAAAAAATCACAATACTTTTTGCATCACCAAAAATACCTTCGATGCGGGTACCAAAGCCTGTGCCAAAACCCAGCAACAACACCAGCATAAAAATGCCCCAGAAAACGCCGAAAGCGGTTAAGCCGGTGCGCAATTTTTGCCGACGCAAACTGGTAAGGATTTCTTGCCACTTATCCAACTCAAACATAAGCCCTTCCTTATTCCGCTTTCATGGCTTCAATCGGCGTGATGCGCGCCGCGCGCAACGCCGGCATTAATCCAGCAACGACGCCTGCTGTAATCAACAGCAAAAGTGCGCTGATGGCAATACCTATATCAATTTCCGGCTGGCGAAAAAACGGCAAATCAATGTTCAAATGGATGAGCAATGCCGAAACCGCTTCCAAAATTCCCACCCCCAGAACCAGCCCGCTATAACCGGCAATACTGGTAACCAATACCGATTCAAATAACAGACTGCCAACAATCGATGATGGATTCGCACCCAAGGCTTTACGAATTCCAATTTCGCGCGTGCGCTCTTTTACCGTGATAATCATGATATTGCTCACGCCTACAATTCCCGCGAGCAAAGTGCCAATACCCACCAACCAAATAAACATATTCAAACCGGAAAACATGGCATTCAGTTCGGCAGCATCGCGCGCTTTGTTGGCCACGGAAATCGCGCGCACATCCTCTGGCGCAATTTTGTGGCGCTGCTTCAATAGCGCGAGGATTTCTTCTTCCAGTTTTATTCCGTCATAACCTGGTTTAGGGCGCACGGTAATCAAGTCCACTCGCTGGCCGCCACCAAAAGCTTTTTTAAATGCAGTAACTGGCAAATAGACGCGCTCAGACATACGACCCTGATTACCCTTATCAAAAAATAATCCAATCACTTTGAACGAAATGCCATTGATTTGAATTTCTTTGCCCATCGCCTCGGCGTGCGTGGTAAACAATCGCTCGCTCACGCGCGTCCCTATCACCACTACTTTGCGATTGTCATCCTGATCGAGCAGGTTCAGTCGTCGGCCATCATCAAAGCGCACTTTTTCTTTGATATTGAAATACTGGTCGGCCACACCCAGCACGCCGAAGCTACCGGACTTGAGACCATAGGTAATAGACACATCGGAATTGATAAAGGAACCGAGTGGATTTTCACTGGAGAGGAAACGCACCCCGGAAATTTGCTGGCGCACGGCGGCCATGTCAGCTTCGGTTAATTCGATTTGACGGCCGACCGGCAAGCCCATGTAGGGCACAGACGTAGTGCTGGGAAAAATCCAGATGGAGTCAGCAACGTCGTTGCTCCAGCCATCGGCAAACGCTTTTTCCATCCCGCGCCCGGCACCGAGCAACAGGATCAGCATCAATATCCCCCAAAAGACGCCAAAGGCGGTAAGCCCTGTGCGCAGCTTGTTCTGGCGCAGGGTAAAAAGGATTTCTTGCAAACTATCCATGGTGATTTCCCAATCGATTCTGGCAATAACACGGGAATTTGTGAGATTTGACGCACCCGCAATCCTGTTGGATTCACTTCCTGCAACTTTTTTTACCATCAGCCGTGTTTCATGGCTAACCCAGCAGCCAGTTGCAAACAGCTGCTATCTGATAGGCAAATTAACACAGAGTTCCACGCCAAAGGTAATTGGATTGCATTTTCCTACACTAGTAATTAATAGCAAAAAGCCCCGGCAGTAGCTGCCGGGGCTAAACAGCCCGCCAACACTAATCACTGCCGACCGGCCATGGGCGAAAACAACACCTTCCCAAGTTGGGGGGATGGGCGGGAATTTGTTGTCTTCAATGGATTAGATGGTAAATGCAGGATGTCAGATTCATGCAATAGATAATTTTCAAGGTAACTATTTTACGGCGTGACATTTGACACTTTTTTCAAAAAGTGGCCTCCTGTTAAAATAAGATTGCTATTTTTATATTAAAAGTTGTCGGACATTCAAACCTTATAAAACATAACTGGGTATCATAACGACTAAAGCTGTTTTAAATAACCCTGAATCCCGAGCTATTCGGAAATACTAATGGATAGGATGGAAATAATGATTTCACGTGTAGGATTTTTCTTATTGGGCCTTTTGTGCCTTCCAACAGCCGCATCAGCAGCAATTGTTAATATCGAATACACCGCCCACATCTACAACACAACTGGCGACGGCCTAGGCTATAAAAATGGTGATTCGATTACTGGTTCTTATGTAATTGATACATCAAAAGCCGAGGGTAAAAATGTAGATACACCCACTGAAGTTTGGTACTACGGCTCGGTTGACTCTGGTTTACTGCAGAGCAACTTTGCCGCACCAGATCTTTCTGGCTACGTTGACTATGTCAGGGTTTACGAGAGTTTCGCCGGAAAAAACGATCAACTCCTTTTAGATAAAGTATTAAAGGCCTATGGATTCACCATAGAAAGCCTTGGTGTCAGTTTTGAATTCAATGGACTGGATTGGATTTCTGATCTTACCTTGAACAATATCAATCTGGTTTCTAATGAGGGTGGCTTGTCTACCGGCGGCTTTTCCCGGTGGGATTTGACAAATTGGACCATAACTGACTCCGCAGGTTTTCAGTTTGATTCCATTACTATCACGTCTCTTCCAGCTTCAGTTCCCGAACCTGCACCACTCGTTCTGTTATCAATTGTGTTAGCAGGTCTGGTCGTTCGTCGTCGTTTTATTTAAAAACATTTTCGATAAAAAAAGCGCAGCCGGTTTTCGCCGGCGGCGCTTTTTTATTTTCTCTCATCGGCTTTTAAATAACCGGAAAGCTATCCTGTTCACCCTTTTCGTTGGTGAAATAACCGTTGAAATAGCGCCAGGCATATTCGCTTTTGGCGAGGATGGTTTGTTGCTTGCCATCGGTTACGAGGTAATTGGATTCTGGTGCATGGAATATGACTTTAATTGCTTCGCCGGTTTCCAAAGACCAATAACGAACAGTGCCATCGTTTGAGGATGAGACTAGATAGCGACCATCGGCACTGAGAGTACAACCCGTTGTGCGGCCACTGTGACCAATAAATTCCCGCATGCACTTGCCCGTATTCAGATCCCACTGCCGTATATGGTGATCGTATGAGCTCGATACGAGGTAGCGTCCATCAGCACTTACCGCACAACTTGTCACTCTGTTTTTGTGTCCAATAAACTCGTAAATATGGTCATCTTTGTTCAAGTCCCATTGTTGTAAAACTCCATAACTTGATCCTGTTATCAAATAGCAACCATCAGAGCTAAATGTACAACACCTTATTACGTTCCCGCGCCCATAAAAACGACGCACTTCATTACCACTTTCGATATCCCACAATATAACGTTGGCTGCGTCAGAGATGGATACTGCGTAGCGACCATCTGGGCTTAATGCACAATTCACTATTGCCCCATCATCGCGCCAGTAAAATTTTCTTAAAAATTTTCCACTTGCCACATCCCAGAGAAGCAAGCTTCCGCACATTGATCCTGAAACAAGATAACGACCATCGTCACTTAACGCACAGCTCATCAACATGTTTTGAGGCCCAACAAATTCGTTGACACACTCACCTGTATCTATTTCCCATTGTCGCAAGCTTTTATCGTACGAGCTTGATATAAGGTAGCGACCATCCTTACTAAATATACAACTCGTTATTCTTGCTGTGTGACCAATAAACTGACGAATCAAACCCCCGGTGCCCATATCCCAAAGCATGATTTTATTATCGGTTGAACTAATTGTGACGATATTACTTCCGTCAGAGTTTATTGCACAGATCGGCCATACGGAATTATTTTCCCAATTAAATTCTCGTATACATTCTCCCGAAGACATGTCCCATCGACGCAGATTTAAGGTTTGCAGGCCTTTGCTACTAATCTCCCCAGACACCAAAAAGCTTCCATCTTTGCTTAAAGCTAAGCCTCTTATAACACCAGTATGCCCCAAAAATTCCCTTACGCATTCTCCCGTTTTGATATCCCATTTTCGTAAACTACCATCTTCTGAACCAGATACCATGAAATGCCCATCAGCACTAAAAGCGCACGTACTTACACTATTCTCGTAACCAATCAATTCTCTCTCGCATTCTCCCGTTGCCAGATTCCAAAGTCTTACGGATTTATCCTCCGATCTCGATAATAATTTGAGTCCATCCAAACTTAATGAACAACTGGATACTAATCCTTGGTGCCCTCTATATTCAAAAACACATTTTCCTGTGGCCAAATCCCATTTTCGCAATGTTCTATCGCTAGAACCAGAAACAAGAAATAAACCGTCTTGACTAAAACTACAACAGTTCACCCAACTATGATGCCCAACCAACTCGAACGCCTTACGTCCACTAGCTAAATCCCACAAAGCTATTGCATATTCTGTAGAGTTTGTAGCGAGACAGTCGCCATTTGCATTTAATGCCAAACTTCTCACAGTTGTTCCTTCCGGCAAATCAAGCTCTAGCTTTAGTAAGCATTTGCCAGTAGCCATGTCCCACTTTCGAATAATATTGTCTGATGACACTGATACTAAATAGTGATCATTCTGGCTTAGCGCAAGAAAATTTACAGAAGCTTGATGCTCGATGAATTCGAATACACATTCTCCTGTCACAATGTCATATTGCCGTAATTCGTGAGTTGTTAAAGCGAGTATCAAATATCTTCCATCGTTGGTCGCCGTAAAAGTTGTTATCTTTCCGAATAACCCAGCGGTTGAATATCGTGTGTGCAAATCTGCGGTGTGCGGTTTATCAATTAAACATTCCTGATTGTTCAATAATTCCTCAGGATAACTTTTACAAAGCATAAATCGACTACGAGTTATTTTGCTATTTTTAAATTTTGCACCGGACAGTGAGCAGCGAAAGAAACGTGTAGCTGTCATAACCACTTGTGTCCATTGCGTATGATTTAGTTGACATTGGTCAAACTCGGCGTTGTCCAGAATCGCTGCACTAAAATTCGCACCGTCTGAATTCACAAAGCTGAATTTTGCCCGGCGTAAATTAGCGCCGGAAAAATTCGCGCCTTCCAGTGAGACAGGCTTGTTTGCACTCGCCTTAATAACTAGCTCCGTCAAATCAGCGCCCGTAAGTTGTATGCCACTTAATACCGGCAGCGAAAAACCTAACTCATAGGCTACCAACCCATAATGGAGCAAATTTTCTGAAGTGCCTTGTCGGTAGATTTTTCGCCATTCGCTTAATTTAGATAAGCGTGGTTTATTTTCCGATTCTGCCAAGAGTTGGGCGAGGAATACCAAGGTCTCACGACTAGGTTTAGCGATTGCCCATGCTTCGGGTTTGTTGTCGCTAATCGCCTGCAATAAGTAGTTAGCCAAAAAATATTCTTGTAGTGAGGTATGTGAAAAACGAAAGCGGCTGCCCTGTTCATCATCTTCACGGCATAAAAAAGTGGCCGTGCGTAAGTCTTCTTCCAATAGCTCAGGCTCTACCGTTTTATAGCGAAACGCAATGGTTGGGTTATCCATTAACCAACCCATAAACCAGTCTTCAATTTCTTTGGCGGGTAATGCCGATTGTTTTTGCTTCCACAATAAGGCCGCTAAATGTGAGGCTAATTGCAATTTGTGGTCACTTTTAATTTGGTGTTTGCCATCATCCCGATCAAGCCAGCGATCCACTACGCGGCGATACAAGCTTACTCCACTAATGGACTTACCCGTTTTGCGGTCTTCTTCAAGCGCAGAGAAAAACTCACTAACTAATTTCAGGGTAAACGGGCGCTTGGTTAAATCGTGCAGATCATGCACAGATTTCACCATCTCAATAATGGTGGCTGGGTCTATACCCGGTAACGCATGGCGAAGGTAGTTGGTAATTTGCTCCTCGGTTAAGGGCAGCATTACCATGGTTTCTATATCATCCGCACTAACACCGCCGCGTTCTTGCCCGGTGAAGTGATCTTTTTGGCGATCCAGGGTTTTGAAATATTGGCTTCGGCATCTAAGCAACATTTTTACCGGTTGTTTGCTGTTAGCTTTTAGTTCCGTTTGGAATTTATAGAGTTGATCGGTAAAGATGCGACCATCAGATTCGGATAGTTTTACCAGTACTTCATCCAATCCATCAAATATCAACACCACACCCGACAGGTTTGCCCAGCGTTCAATATCGCTGGTGGTGAACTCCTCGCTGGAATCACTTTTTAGCCAACCAAAGCGAATACAATCGTTAATAATATCTGGAAAATGAAACCCGTCTGCCAGTGTTTTGCTGGTTACATGGCGCAAATCAAAGTAGAGAGGAACGGGTAATAGCCTATTTTGCGTTAGCAGTGACCGCAGCTGTTTATCAAACAATTGGCAACTGATGGTTTTACCCATGCCATATTCACCCAGTATTGCAAACACTGATTTCGACTGGGGTTCTTGTGCCCAATCCAATAACCTGGCCACCACTGGAATACCATTGGTGTGCTCTTGCTCCAGCAATCCTAATTGTTCTTTTTTTAAGGTTGTGGGTAGCGCACGCGCATCTTTTACTAGAGCGCGTTCATCTACTTCATGTAAGTTTGTGTAATTGGCGGTGTAATCATGGAAATTTTTTAACGAATGTTTGGTGCGTAGCGTTTCTGATGAAGAGACTTTTTTAGTTGGATAGAGATTGCCGAATTCCAAAGCGGCTTTTACTAGGCGAGCGGCATTCTCTGCGGCAATTTTTTGATTCGTATCTTTATTGTTGCCTGTGTTGCCATCGGCAAAATCACAAATGCCTTTGACCACAATCCAATCCGTTTTGGATGCTTCACAGGCATGGAAAATTCCTGAACCTTCCATTTCACCACCAATAGCTTCAGGATTAATCTTTAATAGTTGGTCGCGGTAATTTTCGTTATCAATCAGTTTATCGCCACTAAACATACTGCCAAGATGGCGTTTTGCGTATTCAGCACTGTTGTTTGCATTCAGGTAAGTATTTAACTGGTGAAACCAATCGCGTAAGTATTTTGAGGCAGGCGGGCGAGGCCCGCGTGGAGTAATACTGCCATCTTTATTTATTCGCGCCAGCTCATAGGTGGTGATGGATTCCGAAATGAGCACTTCGCCAATCTGTTGCTTTTCACTGTTGATGCCAAACGCAATACCCAGAGCAATAACCGCGTTGGGATGAAAAACTTCAATCGCTATCTCTGCCGATTTCTTTGCCTCTATGGTGGCTTGGCGAGAATGGATTAGCACCAAATTCTGCCCACCGTGTTTGCCCAGTTGGTAATAAACACGGTTGTGCCCCTCCATTCGTACCGCAGGGGGATTGGGGCAAAAACACCTTAAGGTTTGCGCCAGTTCATGCTCGTTAAACGTAATCAGCACTATGTCCACATCCAGCATCGGCAGGTCCAGCGTCGACCGGGCCAGCTGGCGTTGCTCCAGCTGATCCTCGGGAATTGCATCCAATTGAGGGGTATGGGGAATAGGGGGCTGTACGGGTTCTGCCTCAAACCAGCAGTCACGCTTATCGCCAGCTTTCTTGTCTGCCGTTATGGCGAGGCGCGCCCTGCTGCCCTGCGCCCCCAATTCATCGTTGATTTGTTTGATAAACCGGTTGAAGGATGCGTTAGCACTACCTTTTTCACTTTGTGGATAGAGTTCGTCGCGAATCTGCCCCAGGTTTACCAGGCCATCCTCTGACATCAGCTCAAAAAACGTCTCCATTTGGCGAATGACCCCTGTTTTCAGTGAGTTACGAATCTTGCCAAATGCAGTAAGCGCCAGATTTTTGTTCAACCGCTGCATAACTCTTCCCTCAACCCTAGCCATAGTGACCAAAATATAATCTGCCCTTATAGTTTGGTCAGCCCAATATTGTTTGATATGTTTGAATTGTGTTTGATAAAAGATATGGAGTTGATAGATGTGGCTTTACGCCTCAAATACAAAGAAAAATGCATTTTGTATACATATGTCTATTCACATGTATAGATTTTCCATTTTTCTATACACATAAAAGTAATGTGT
>JAGKXA010000415.1 GCA_021151615.1 Cellvibrionaceae bacterium
TATTCAGTGGATGCGAGTGGGTAGCTTGCTTGGGTTATGATGGTTCGGATTGGGATGACAGACTGGACTGGTCTTATCTGGAATCAATTGATTATGACGTTAGCTTCGATGAGGTACTTTTTGTAATAGCCCCCAATTAAAACGGACACCTTTAATTAAGCCCTGGCGCCAAGCCTAGGATTAAGGAGTGTCTTATGAGTCATATCGAAGTTATCAAATTCAACCAGCGCCGCCGTCGCTATACTGCCGAGCAAAAAGCCCAGTTTGTTGCCTTGAGCATGCAAGCGGGCTCATCGGTATCAGCAGTTGCCCGGGAATATGGTATTGCCCCAGGTTTGCTGTTTAAATGGAAGAAACTCATGCAAGAAGGAGGCATTGTTGCCGTGCAAACCAATGATCAGGTTGTCAGTGCCAGTGAATATCAAGCCTTACTTAAAAAAGTAAAACAGCTTGAACAAATGCTTGGGCGTAAGACTGTCGAAGCTGAGATCTTAAAAGATGCGCTGGAGATTGCCACTGCAAAAAAGTTCATCTCGCCCATTATCTTGTCGCCGCCGGACAGTACCCGATCGGACAAATAGCCCATGCATTAGGTGTGTCCAGATCTAATCTGTATCAGCGCCTAAACCAGCCACCGCCAGTGCCGCGTACCCGCTACTGCAGGGCTGATGACCAGTTGCTACTGCCCATCATTGAGCAGATCTGCCACACCAGGCCGAGTAATGGCTACCGACGGGTAACCGCACATCTCAACCGTCATCTAAAGCAGCACAGGCTTAATCCTGTGCGGGTAAACCCTAAACGGATCTACCGCATCATGAAGCAGAATCAGTTATTGCTCACTAAAGCCATGCCACGATGCAATGACAGAACCCATGAAGGACAGGTCATTGTACCGGTATCCAACCAGCGCTGGTGTTCAGATGGCTTTGAGATCAAATGCTGGAGCGGTGAGAAAGTACGGGTCATCTTTAGCCTGGACTGTTGCGATCGGGAGGTCATCAGTTATCTTGCCACGACCTCAGGCATTAGTAGCGACATAGTCTGTGATGTATTGGTGACGAGTATGGAAAACCGCTTTGGCTTAGTTGACCATCTACCTCACCCGATTGAATGGCTCACTGATAACGGCAGCTGTTATATTGCCAAGGCAACCCGGCAATTTGCCCACGCACTGGGCTTTGAAATTTGTACCACACCGGTGAGAAGCCCGCAGAGTAACGGCATGGCTGAAGCATTTGTAAAGACGTTCAAGCGTGACTATGTTTATTTAAACGATCTGCCTGATGCCATTACAGTGATAAATGCTTTACCCAGGTGGATAGAGGATTACAATTGCAGCCATCCGCACAGCGGGTTAAACATGAAATCACCTCGTGAATTCCTGGCGATGAAATTAGCCAGTTAATTGTCCGTTTTTATAGGGGCTAATACACATGCACCTTATACCGCGTAGGGTGCGTTAGCGCAGCGTAACGCACCTTATGCCGATGCGCATACAACCTGAAAAAGATTGTTTACCCGCTCCAATCCGCATCATAAATCCCTAGCCTGACACAATGATGAAATGTTGAAAACTCCCAATCCTTAACCTTGGGCACATATCCATGCTTTACCGGGTTGTAATGGATATAATTCATATGCTTGGCATATAGACTAATGGTGCGTTACGCTATCGCTAACGCCCCCTACTCACTCAATTTATGAG
>JAGKXA010000416.1 GCA_021151615.1 Cellvibrionaceae bacterium
TCAAGTGCATCCAGATGGCGACGGCGCGCAGTAAAACCACTTTCGCCGGTTTCGCTAAAACCCATGATGGATTTAAGGTGTTGTTTAAGTGCATCAATGCCGGAGCCATTCGCTGCACTGATACTGATATAGGTTGAATCGCCCTGTTCAAACAAGCCGGCTGTTTCGCCAGTCAGATCGATTTTGTTGCGGATCAGGGTGACTTTGGTGGGGTTTTCCAGTTGAGCGATAAATTCTGGCCAGATCCTTAATGGATCAGTATCCAGGGTTTGACGACTATCCACTAATAACAACACACGATCAGCTTGCTGGATTTCCTGCCAGGCACGTTGGATACCGATTTGTTCTACCTCGTCCGGGCTTTCGCGCAAACCAGCAGTATCAATAATGTGTAGCGGCATGCCATCAATGTGGATGTGTTCGCGCAATACATCGCGAGTGGTGCCTTCAATACTAGTCACAATGGCTGATTCGCGACCACTAAGGGCATTGAGCAAACTGGATTTTCCAGCATTTGGCCGGCCGGCGATCACCACACGCATACCATCGCGCACCAATACACCCTGGCGTGCTTCTTTAAATACTTTATCCAGCTTGTGGATAATCTCATTCAGATCGCCAGCAACCTTACCATCGCTGAGAAAATCAATTTCCTCTTCCGGGAAGTCGATAGATGCTTCCACATAGATACGCAGGTGAATCAGCGCTTCCACCAATTCATGGATGCGTTTGGAAAACGCACCTTGTAAAGAGTGAAGTGCGTTGCGCGCGGCTTGTTCGCTGGTAGCATCGATCAGATCGGCGATGGCTTCAGCCTGGGCGAGATCCAGTTTGTCATTGAGGAAGGCGCGTTCAGAAAATTCACCAGGCCGGGCGAGGCGAACCCCCAGACGGGTAATTTCACGTAACAGAAGATCCAGGATTACCGGGCCACCGTGGCCCTGTAGTTCCAGAACATCTTCACCGGTAAAGGAATTGGGACCGGGGAAAAACAGCGCTATGCCCTGATCGAGAACTTCGCCCTCGGTAGTAGAGAAATCACAGTAGTGGGCATGACGCGGTTGCAAGTTGATAGAAAGAAGACTTTCAGCAACCAATTTGGCCTTAGGGCCGGAGACGCGGACTATACCGACACCACCGCGGCCAGTGGCGGTGGCAATGGCGGCTATGGTGTCGGTAACTATCATAGATAAAACTTATTTAGTGGCAGGTTCAGCATCGATTTGTTTGGTAATCACATATTGCTGCGCAATAGATAACAGGTTGTTAGTTACCCAGTACAACACCATACCGGCCGGGAACCAGAGAAACATTACGGTAAAGACAATCGGCAGCATTTGCATAATGCGCGCTTGCATTGGATCGGTTGGTTGTGGGTTCAGCTTCTGCATAAACCACATGGTAACCCCGTAAATGATTGGTAATACAAAGAAGGGGTCTTTTACCGACAAATCCATGATCCAGCCAAAGAAAGGCGCATGACGCAGTTCGACCGATTCCATCAAAACATAATAGAAAGCGAGGAACACCGGCATCTGGATCAATAAGGGCAAGCAACCACCAAAAGGGTTTACCTGCTCGGTTTTGTACAGTTTCATCATTTCCTGCGAGAACTTTTGGCGATCATCACCATAGCGCTCTTTCATTTCTGCCATTTTCGGCGCTAATTTGCGCATTTTCGCCATGGATTTATAACTAGCGGCCGAG
>JAGKXA010000417.1 GCA_021151615.1 Cellvibrionaceae bacterium
TTCCTTATCGATAAGCAAAAAATCTAAAAAGCGTTTCTTTCAGTACCACAACCAGTCTGGTCAATCTATATACTGCGCAGCGTTCAAAAAACAAACAATTTGTTTCCTTTAACGTTAATTACACGAGCCCTCAACTGATGAAACACCTGCTACTTGCAAGCGTTTTAACAAGCCTGTTTAGCCTGCCAACAATGGCGGATGATCTAACCTATGAGGATCTGCTGTCCACTGAAGGGCAGTATCTTAAAACAGAACAACTCTATCTTGATCAAGAAGCAGCAGTGCTGGCCAGCGAGGAGCCAAATGACGAGGAATCGTTGGAGCTGACTTACGCCGATCAGTATGAGCGCTCGCTCTTTAGCGTGGGTGAAGTCGATGTGGAACGAAAAATTACCTTAAATGGTGGCGGAAAAACCTTACGCGCTGACGCCTTTGAACTGGGTTTTCATATAGCAGTGAACTACACGCCCTGATCCGCCTGTACAGAATTGCCATCAACAAAAACGCCGCCGGGTAACCTGGCGGCGTTTTTGTTTTAGATCTGCTGAAAAGAAGAAGGTCACAACCAATCTTTGCGCTTGAAATACCAGTAAGGCAAAACGGCTGACAACAGCATTAATAATACCGCCACTACAAACCCGTACTTCCAATCTGAGTGGGGAATATACTCAAAGTTCATTCCGTAGGCACTGGCTACCACGGTTGGAGGCAGGAATACCATGGCGGCAATCGAGAAAATCTTGATGATCTGGTTTTGTTCAATGTTGATGAAGCCTTGGGTGGAGTCCATCAAGAAGTTGATCTTGTCGAACAGGAACGCCGTGTGCGACATCAGGGTATCCACGTCGCGCTTGATCTCACGTGCCGTTTCCTGCAGCTCAAAGGATTCGCGCAGGTGACGTTGCAGGAAAGAAATCGAGCGCTGGGTGTCCATCAGGCACAAGCGGATTTTCCCATTGCTGTCCTCCAGTTTTGCCAACTGATCAATCGCATCCTCCAACTCCGCCTCTTCATCTTCCAGCACCATGTGGCTGACTTCTTCCAGCTTGCGATGGATATCCTCCAGCACGTCTGCAAGGTTTTCTACTTTTTGCTCAAACATGGTCACCAGCAGATCCTGCGGCGAAGTCACGTTCACCTGCCCTGCGCGTACGCGCATCCGCAACAGGCGAAAATCAGCCAAGTCGCCATCGCGCACGGTAATCAAACGTTTGTCTTGCAGGATAAACGCAACAGTTGCGGTACTGTGACGACCAGAATCCCCGGGAGCCAGAAACAGGGAGTGAACGTGTATACCTACGCTGTCCTGAAAGTAACGTGCCGAGAATTCGATCTCCTCAACATCTTCAGATTCCGGGAGCTCGGCACGCAGAAAGGTGTTTAACTCTTCACGCTCTTCATCGGAGGGTTCACGGGCATCAATCCAGAGAGCGTTATTCAGCGCAAGGCGGGTGTTTTCGTCCGGCTGCTTATCTTCACGCAGCGCATTGCCTTGTACTTTAAACATTCTCAACATGGGTGCCCTTCTCCTCTGGTAACAAGCCAACTTGCGAGGAACAAGCCAGCTGTGAAAGCTGGCAGGTTTATAGCACAAGCTGTTAAAACTTAAAGTATTTTATTAGGTTTTCACCCTAAAACGATATGTTGATTATGAAGCCAGACAAAAAAACTCGCTTCTGCTAAGGTT
>JAGKXA010000418.1 GCA_021151615.1 Cellvibrionaceae bacterium
GTATATTCTTGGGCGGTCTTTAAATCGTGGGATTGCTCTTGCAGACCCAAGGACCAAGACCAATCAAATCAACGTTGATTATAAATTCATGAAATAGGAGTTAAACCATATGGTTTCCAAGAAACTGTTAAGCGCGGCTATCGCTGGTGCTTTCCTGTCGGTTCCCGCTTTTGCAAACTTCAACGGCAGCATTACTTCTCCAGCTGTTGTTGACCCAATTAAAGTTGCACAACAATCACTGGTTACTACTGGTAAAGTAACTGTTAGCGGTACCGACTACTTTGTGGTTACCAAGGGTGCAGCTGCAGACTTCGACTTTGAAGGTAAACTTGGTATCGGTTTGGCTGTTGATCAAAAAGTATACATTCGTGTTGATTTGACCAACGCTGTATTCAAGACTGCAGTAACTAATGCCAGCTTGACTGTAACTGACAGCAACACTGCTAACACCGTTCTGCCAGCTGCTGCTGCTGTAGGTGTTACTGCTGATACTCTGTCTCAAGGCGGTGCTTCAGGTCAAAACTATGCAGTATTCTCTGTAACCCCAACTGGTACTGAGCAATTTGAAACTGGCGATGACTTCATTCTGACCCTGACTGACTTGGCTGCTACTGGTAGTGGCAATGTTGGTATCAAAGTAACTGCTTATGACACAGTTGCAAATGCTGTGAATGCTACCAATGTTCTGTCAACTGTTTCTTCAAGCGTGTTGACCTTCAGCTCTGGCGCTACCGTTACTTCTAACGCCGTAGAATTGACTGCTGACGTTGATCAAGTGTTCAAGCAATTCGTTGCTGGTACTCTGCCAAGTGTTTCTAAAGGTCTGCTGGGTAACATTGCTGTTGCTGCCGCTGCTTCAACTGCTGCTGCCTCTGGTGCTGCTGTTGCTATCGCTGACGTTGCAAACACTGCAACTTCAACTGTTAAGTACGAAGGTGACTTCTCTGTAGGTATCTGGTGGTTGGATGCTGCAAACACCTGTGCGACCGTTCCAGCTAACCAAGCTGCTTCTAACCTGACTTTGAACTCTACTAAGACCAGCACTGAAGTGACTTTGGCAGTTCAATTGGCTACTCCATACTTGTGTGTTCAAGAGCCAACTGGTACTAACGCAGTTGCAATCCCAGCTTCTAGCTACAAGTCTACTGTAACCTATGCTGCTGTTGCTAACGCTGCTAAAGGTGCATTGTCTGCATCCTCTAACAACAATGCAGGTTCTATCGTTCGTAACGGTACCACCGTTCAAGTTCCATACGTAACCACCTTCGCTGACTACGCTCAACGTTTGGTTCTGGTTAACCGTGGTGGTGCTGACGTAGCTTACACCGTAACCTTTACTCCAGAAACTGGTGTAACTGCTACTCCAGGTACTGCTGCAACTGGTACTTTGAAAGCTAAATCAACCACCATTATCCCTGTTACCAGCCTGGTAACTTTGACTGGTGCTACTCGTACTGCTGCTACTGTAGCTATCGTATCTGCTCAAGCTAACATTGATGCAGCTACCACCCAAGTTAACTTGGCTGACAAAGCGACTGACACTGTAAAACTGAAGTAATTCAGTAATACAAGCGGTAAGAAAATAAGGGCGCTTCGGCGCCCTTATTTTTGGGGTAATGTTGCGGTTAAATGAGGGAATCTTTAGTGTAAGAGTAGGTTTTAATGAGTCCAACAGTGTTCAGAGAAG
>JAGKXA010000419.1 GCA_021151615.1 Cellvibrionaceae bacterium
TTGCACTATTCCACAGTTGACTTATAGTTAACTCATGCAGCGCGGTGCTGCACAACAACGGATGAACAACATGAACCAAAAACAACTAGCCGACCACTACGGCATCAGCAAAGCGGCTGTGTGCAAGTGGAGCGCAGCCAAGCGCCATCGTAAGGCAGTGGAAGCATTAGCAGGCTACGACGCGGCCACAGGCGCTGTAGTGGCTGAATTGCAGCGTTTGGCGTACCTGTACAACTGCCAGCAATATCGCGGTGAGCGCATCGTGGGTATGTGCTACGTTTCAGTGGCGAATTTGCTTGTTAGCGTCGCGCTGTTCGACATGACGAATCCATCGATGGATCCATTCGAATCGCACAGCGCAGAGTTAGACAGCCAAGACCAACTGAATCAACTGTTAGTGAAAATGGAGCAACTAGCGTATGGAGCGCAGAAAAGTGAGTAAGTGCAAATTCTTTGAAGGCTTGGCATGGTCAGTTGTTGCCGTAGCTGGCTGGTGGTTTACGATTTATCTGATGATGGAGGCAGCAGCGAAATGATTATCATCGGTTTGGCACTTGTTATTTTTATCGCGGTCGCAGTTGGTGCGTATATGTTTGCACAGATTGAGTTGCAAGAATACGAAGAGCAAATGAAGCAGCAGCAAGACGATTGGGATTACTTTCTACGCACTGGCGATGACGCCGGATACAAACGGAGACTAGGCAAATGAGCGGCATCAACGACGTAAAGGCGCGCATCAGCGCAGCGAAAGACCAAGTGGAGTTTTACAATGCAGTCGAAGACGTCTGCATCTGTGGCGGTTTCCGGTTTGACGACCGCGAAACCATGCGAGAAAACAGTGAGCGCGCCGCATTGGCTGGACGCCCGCTGATTAGTGAAGCGCTGCGGTATGCGGGCGTGATAGTGAAACGGAATGGATGGAGTGAGTGATTATGCAATTCCACCAATGGCAAGTCCACTGTCTAGGCCGCCCGCAGCCAAAACCGCCGGTGCAGGTGCGCATCCGTGTCAAAGCCACCGGCAAAGTGCTGACCGCGATGTCATACGGTGCGGGCTGGTTAGTAGCAAACGGCGAGTTGTACACAAGGCACACAGCCGATTACTTGGGGAGGGTTGAAGATGCTACCACTTGAAACACGAAAGGAAATCGCTAGGGAATACGCAGACGGAGTGAAGGTAAAGGTGATTGCGATAACGTATGGTGTAAGTGAATCTACACCCGCAAGAATTGCCGCAGCGCTTGGTATTGCTCCACGCCGACCGAATCACAGAAAAGTTAGTGACGCGATGAAGCAAGAGCTTGCAGATTTTTACAAAGGTACGAAAAAGCCAATGAAAATCATCTGCGCAAAGCTCGGCATCAGCGAATCGTGTGCGTCGAAGGTGTTGCAAGGGATGGGAGTTAAGAAGTTTATAGCTGAGAAGTTTGGCATCTGTGATAGGGCTGTGTACAACATTCTGAAAAGAAACGACATACACTCTTACGGCTCCGACAACAAAAAAAGAAGCCGCAATTAAGCGGCTTTAAACTTCAACAACGGGTTGTGTAACGGATGGAGAACAAGCCAGTTATACCAACATCAAGCCGATTTTGCAACCGTGACGCTCGTAATTTGAGAAGTTCCACCAATGACATAGCTTGTCGTATTTACAATCACGTTCGCGCCGCTCGTGCCAACCGTCAACTGTTCCACGTATGAACCCGACACAATGCGAGCAAACGTTGCTGTGCCCGTGGCGCTGATTGAGCTGTTTGCAATCGCGTTAGCCGTCATCGAGCCACCAGAAGCAGCGGCAAAGCCGGTCATTGTGTGAGTTGCTAAAGCGGTGTTACCGGATAGCGCAGCATCAGCAGAAGCAGGTGGAGTGCCGCTGTAAATGGTTAGCGTGCCCGTGCCGATTGCTGTGCTGTAGTCTGTCAAAATCTTATTGCGTAAAGCTACATTTGAAGCCATGTTATCTACCTTCTGTTAACTCTGAAAAATATACTGTTTTGCCATCTTGGCTGTATCGTCGGCATCAGTGAGCGCTCAGGCTCAGCAAATCCAACTGTTGATGTTACCGACCACGACAGCCCATCAATCGACCAACTTGCGGACGCCTGCACGTTTGAAACAACAAGCGCTTGAGCGTCAACCGACAACCCGTCAATCTGCCAGGATGCAGACGCCTGAACAACCGGAGCAGAAACGTCTCCTGTTGCGCTAACGGTCAATCCATCAATCGACCAGCTCGCAACAGACGTAACGCCAACAGACGCAGTGGCATCAACTGCAAGCCCATCAATCGACCATGAAGCACTGGATGCAACGCCCACGGTCGCTGTTGCTGCAATGGTTAGACCGTCGATTGTGTAACTTGCAGTAGCTGAAACGCTTGCAGATGCAACCGCTGAAACCGTCAAGCCGTCAATCGTGTACGACGCAGACGCGGTGTTTGATGCGCCGCCTGTTACAGTCTGAAACGCAGAGTTTTGAAACGCGCTAGACTGAAACGCGCCAGCCATTAGGTCAACGCCTCAATAAAGCAACTGGCAAATCTGATACCAACCACGCTAGAAACGCCGCCAACGGATGCGTATGACGTTGGCGTTAGATAGGTTGTCTGCGGCGGAATGTCGACGCTGAATGAATTCGAATACGTTTTACCGTCCGCCAAGTCAATCACCGTTACATAAACGTTTGAGTTGTTAGGTGGTGCAAATATGAATAAATCATACATTGCCGCTCGGTCAGTTACAGGTACAGCCCAAGAAGCGCCCAAGTCAGTTTTTGTTGCGGTGCCTGTGCCGTCATTGGTGAAAATCTGACAGTTGGCGTCTGCCGCATCCCATCCAA
>JAGKXA010000420.1 GCA_021151615.1 Cellvibrionaceae bacterium
GATCGAGTGGGAATTCAAACCTGTCTCCGGCAATCATCAGTGGAAGCCCATATGCACGACCAAGCATACGGTCTATGTGGTGAAGGCGGACCCGATCTCCACTGCCAATGAACTCCGCAGAGAGACTCTCTTTAACATCGGTTGCCGCAGAGCAAATGGGATGGGTGCAAGCGTGAGTGCAGCCGACATCGTGAGCGCGATCTATGGGGAGTTTACGGATCGAAAAGTTGCGCGAGTGGCTCGCAGTTCGGGGAATCTGCGAAGCGAGGAGATGAATTACTGGAAAAACTCTTCCGTGGCAGACGTGTTGCCCACGTCATTGTACAATTATGGAGACGGAAGATGCGGAGCTTGGACCAGGTTCTTTATCGACATTATACGAGCACAGGGCATTGATGCCTCGTTGTACGAAATGCGTGCACCGCAAGCTCCGTTAGGCGATGCACAAGCAGCAGCACAGGCGGCATTCGGAGGTCTGACGATACCCGCGAACCAAATACCAGGATTAAATGTACTATATGTTAAGAACTGGAATTTATCTTCAGGACAGCCATTTACACCAACGGATTTAGATGGCGTTCCGGCGCAAGGACAAGAAAATCCTCGGAGCCTTTTTATTGACCACTACCTGGTGGTTCATGCTGGCAAAATCTATGACCCATCTTACGGCAGCGCATTTTCCAATAACTACACTCAGTGGGAAGATGGAGCTATCGAAGGTTATGGTATCATGCTAACCATAACACAAAACATTCCGCCATTGGGCCTGTTCACAAGTGATGCGAAGTGGGTATGGAAAGCAGATCCCAAAGGCACTCAAGAAACTATACCAACACTTATCTCATACTAGCATGAAATATGTCATATTAGTCATGTTTGCGGCAGCTCTAGGCATAGCGCTTGCAGATAGTTCAGTGGATTTCAGCCTGCAAGACGGAACGGTTGTCTCTCTAACAAAAGAATCCGATCAAAAGGGGGTGTGGTACCACACTCGATTTAAACTGCCAAATGGCCAGGTGAAGACATTTTGGCGCACACCCGCAGATCCAAAAATGCTGCCCCAGAATGCAGGTCCGATTACCTTGCCAGAATACAATGGAGTACTGACAGCTACTTATGACAAACACAACGCGGCTGTTGTTTACACCACTAAAAGTGAGCCCATGCTTGTGATTAGCAGTTTAGAAACAAGCACACTTATTTTCCCTCCAATCAGGATAAGTGAGGAAATCGAATTTGATGACAAAATTGGCAGGCTCGAGTTGTCCTTGGAAGATCCGTTTCATCTAATTACATCAGGTAACCCTCGAGGAGTTCGACGGTTCAAAGCAGCTTCAAATGGCATGCTTGAGGAGGTATTATCCACAGTGCCGAAAAAAGAAAATTCAGCATCCTCATTGCAATCCAAGGCTGCTAATGGGCTAATTTCCACTGCTGAAGAACATCCTCACATGGAAGACTCGAACAAATTCGCTACCCCCCAAGAAACTCAAGGTATTGAATCTGGCAATGCTGTATGGGTTAGCAGAGCTTCATTCATTTTAATTGTTATCAGCGGACTTGTGTGGTGGCGCTGCTCCAAATCTTAACTTGATGCATTGCAGATGATTCGCATCGTTTGCAGCAGGGGGAGCTATCTGGAACTCAAGAGTGACAACGGTCAGGTGACCTACAA
>JAGKXA010000164.1 GCA_021151615.1 Cellvibrionaceae bacterium
CATTAGTGTAACGACTGCCTGCAGCAATTAAATCTTTGCAAGCTGTAATGGCACCTTGAACATCACCTGCTTTTTGCGCTGCCTGAACTGCCTTTAGCTCAACGCGCTGTTCCATGAGTCGCCCCAAACGTTGATCCAAGGCTTTTGGGGTTATGGGCTTTGCCAAATAGGCGTCCGGCTCATAGTCGTAAGCCGCCATGATGATGCTTTTGCTGTTTTCTGCAGATACCAATATGAACAAACTATCAGAGCAGGGATTGTCTGTGGTGCGCAATTCTTCCAGTACTTGCTGGCCACTTTTGCCTTTACCCAAATTGTTATCACATAAAATCAAATCGTAGGCGCGTGCCCTGCAAAAACGCAATGCTTCTTCTCCGGAAGCAGCAGAGTCTACATTGCCGACGCCCAAATCCATCAGCATTTTATAAAGCGTGCCGCGAAAATTCTCAAAATCATCAATAATGAGCGCGTGCATCTTGTAATAGCCAAGATCAGCCATTAGTCCGCCTCCTTAGGGGAAATCAGACTAAGAATAGCCCAGTATTGGCAGGTCGCTAGGCATTTGGGAATTAGAATCCTTCATTCCCAGCGGGTATTAATACCTAACGGTTACGGCAGCGCGAGTAAAATAACTGGTTTCCACCCAGCATATTGGCGCCAACCAATAACAGGGAAACATGATGACGGGTTCTACATAGATTGATATCCGGGCTGACACAGCCAATCACCAGGGTTAATGATCCAAATTTCTGGCGTTGCCCCTGACGATCCAGGCTGCAGTAATCTGCGCGCTGGCCGGGAATCAGGTTCGCGCTAGTGGCGATGAACTCCCGCAAAATCGTCTCGAAGCTCAGTTGCCAATCTGGACTGCGCAAGACCAGAATAAAATCGTCACCGCCAACGTGGCCGATGAAATCCTGTTGCCGTTAACGGCGCCACATAAATACGGCTGAGAAGTAGAATAACCTCATCGCCCCGTAACCACAGGTATTATTGAAGGGTTTGAAGAGATTAACCACAAACTCTTGCTTCAACATTTCCGCGCGACTCACCATGCCGAGCGCATTTTCACCATCAACCACAGGAACACAGGTCAGGCGAACATCGACCCGAAACATTTTGACCAGACTCTCTGCTGAGGATTGCGGAGATACATGCACTGAATCTACGACTATCTCACCCGCTGTACGCACAAAATGGTCTTGATAGCGACGCAACAATACAGCAGATAACGGCAAAATTTGTGCGGATAATTCCGCAACAGGGGTCTGGCTTTCCGTTCACAAACTACAGGCTGACTCACGTGTAATTCGAAAGGGTTTATCCCGATACTTCAGGGGATTATCATGCGAACTGCGAATCAAGACCTCATAGCCAATAATGCGCGGATTTTCCAGCGCCATAATCGGCTGAAAAACTGGTTTTAGTAGTTTTAAGTCAAATCAGTTGACGTAATTCCTTTTCAACGTGATTTGGGTAAACACAGTACTCTGCAAAGTCATAGAAGTAACAACTTGTTAAGAAATGGAACACTGCGAATAACCTCGGGAAAAGATGAGAGTTTTATGAATTCAGGAATTGGTTGTCATTCGCGCCTAGGGGTACAATACAATCCAGTCAATATCTTGCGTAATTACGCCACAAAACAGTTAATAACATGCAAAATCACCAGCCAGATACCATCTATGCAAATCCACTGGCAGAAGTTAGCCGCTTCGCCTTCGATCAACGAGTAGTTGACGTATTTCCAGATATGATCAAACGCTCGGTTCCGGGGTATGCCACTATCATCAATATGATTGGCAACCTTGCCGAGCGTTATGCCCAGGCTAATAGCAACTGCTATGACCTGGGTTGCTCCTTGGGTGCTGCCACTTTAGCTATGCGTCATCGCATTCAGGCAGCTGACTGCAAAATTATCGGCGTAGATAACTCCGCGGCAATGATTTCCCGCTGCCAGCAGGTTATTGCTGCAGACAGCGGAGAGGTTCCTGTTGAACTCATTGAGGCCTCCATCCAAGATATCAACATCAGTAATGCATCTATGGTGGTGCTGAACTTCACGCTGCAGTTTATTGTGACTGAAGAGCGCCATAACGTATTACGCAATATTTGTGCTGGATTGAACGAAGGTGGAGTGCTCATTGTTTCGGAAAAAGTAGTATTTGATGATGAACCCCACCAACAACTGATGACTGAACTACACCACAATTTCAAACGCGCGAATGGTTATAGCGACCTTGAAATTGCACAAAAACGCGCAGCGATTGAAGATTATTTAATTCCTGAAACACTCGATACCCATCGCCAACGTTTGCGTGCAGCAGGTTTTAGCAGCGTAGATGTCTGGTTCCAATGTTTTAATTTTGCCTCGCTGATCGCGATCAAATAATTTGTTTGCTAAAGGGTTTTATATCTGTGACTCGCATTAACTACAATCAGCTACTCGACGCATTAAAATCCACATCGTTGGCTAACTGGGCTGAACAATTGCCAGGACAAATTGAAAGAGGTCTGTGCGAAAAGCGCTATGGCGATTTAGCTGGCTGGAAACAATCCCTGGAAAAGCTGCCAGAGGTTACGCAAAGTTTTATTGAGTTAGATAAAGAAGTTCGCATCGGTCAAGCAGCAGATTGTACTGAGGAAACCCGAGCGCATATTAAATCTGTACTACAAGAATTAATTCCCTGGCGCAAAGGCCCCTACTTTGTCCACGACACTCATATAGATACCGAATGGCGGTCGGACTGGAAGTGGGATCGCGTATTACCTCACCTCACCCCATTAAATGATCGTTTAATACTGGATGTAGGTTGCGGCAATGGCTACCACTGTTGGCGCATGCTGGGAGCCGGTGCTAAACGCGTAATTGGGATAGACCCCTCACCGCGTTTTATTGTGCAATTTTTTATGATTAAACATTTTGCAGGAATGAATTACCCTGTCGATGTTTTACCATTAGGTATCGAGGATTTACCCGAGAAATTGCTCGCATTCGATACGGTTTTTTCGATGGGGGTTTTTTATCATCGCCGCTCTCCTATGGATCATCTACTCGAATTAAAAAACACCCTGCGCCCAGGCGGACAGTTGGTTTTGGAAACATTGGTGATTGAAGGAAAACTGGGCGATGTACTTGTGCCGGAAGGTCGCTACAGCATGATGAACAATGTCTGGTTTTTGCCAAGCTGCGACACCATGTTGTCCTGGTTGCGCAAAATGGGATTTAGCAATCCACGTGTAGTGGATGTGTGTACCACCACCATCGAAGAACAACGCGCAACTGAATGGATGCGTTTTCATTCACTGCCGGAATTTTTGCACCCCGATAACCCTGCACTGACTGCAGAAGGTCACCCGGCACCAATGCGCGCCGTGTTCGTTGCTGAGGCATAAAACAACATGGGGCACTCGATGGTGCCCCTTGTTACTCAGATATATCAACTATTTCCTAGAGCTTGTATCCATCCTCTTCGTGCAAGCTCAAATCCAATCCGATCGTTTCTTCTTCTTTGCTAACACGCAGCCCCGCAGTCAAGACGCCCGTTAACTTAAGCAATATATAGGTAACAACGGCGGTATAAATGAACGTCACTACCACCCCGAGTAATTGCACACCCAACTGCTGCCCCATTGAATTAATTCCAGCTGCAAAACCTTGTCCACTGAACGCACCCAATTCTGTTGAAGCGAAAATGCCGGCGAGTATCGTGCCCAGCACCCCACCAATACCATGTACAGGGAACACATCGAGTGAGTCGTCGATTTTCCACACTCGCTTCACTAAATGGGTCATGATGAAACAAATAACACCTGCTGCCAATCCAATAACTAACGCACCACCAGGACCAACATAGCCGGAAGCAGGCGTAATAGTACCCAACCCGGCAACCATACCGGTCACAATACCCAATACGCTTGGCTTACGAAAACGTACCCACTCAATCGTCATCCACGCCAAAGCACCTGCTGCAGCTGAAATATGAGTCACTAACATGGCCATCGCCGCATTGCCGTTAGCGGCCAGTGCACTACCCGCATTGAAACCAAACCAACCAACCCAGAGCATGCCAGCACCGGTTACAGTCATTGTCATATTATGCGGGGGCATAGCAGTGGTAGGAAAACCATTTCGCTTTCCAATAACTACAGCCGCCACCAAAGCCGCAACACCCGCAGTGATATGAACGACAGTACCCCCGGCAAAATCCAGCAACCCCTTGGCAAATAGCCAACCAGAACCAGCCCACACCCAGTGACATACCGGGATATAAACTGCAAACAACCATAGGCCAGAGAAAAGCAACATGGACGAAAATTTCATTCGTTCCGCAAAAGCGCCAACAATTAGCGCCGGGGTGATAATTGCAAAAGTCATTTGGTACATAGCGTGAAGACTGAGGGGAATATCTCCGGCCAATGCATCTTCAGTAATGTTGGCCATAAAAACCATACTTAAATCGCCAATCCAAGGGTTGCCTGTACCAAATGCCAGGCTATACCCCGCAATTAACCAAAGCAGTGAGACTAGACAGGCAATCGCAAAACATTGCATAAGCACCGACAATATATTTTTAACACGAACCAAGCCGCCATAAAAAAGCGCCAAGCCGGGCAACGTCATAAACAGCACCAATGCTGTAGATGTCAGTATCCACGCCGTATTCGCACCATTCAGCTCTGACTCTTGAGCCCAAATCAGTGGACTCATGAGTGCCGGAACCGCACCAAGCGCGGCACAAACAAAACTTCTCTTCTTCATACTTACCCCATAACGATTATTATGTTTACATGAATTCCAGTCTCAGGAATAAATGCTTCATTTTGAAACAGACGCCTAGTTTTACAGACGATATTTAGGTAAAAAACTTTAATCGCCACACATAATTCGCACTAATTGTGGGCGAAAAAACACTATTGGGCGGCTGTAAACAAAAATGAATCACTTTTAAGCAATTATTAATCCAGATTAATTTAATTGCGTAATATCAATAAGATGGAGCAATTCAAATAATCCCAAACAAAGAATATTGCACCATATAAAAACATCAATAATCGCTTGTGCACCAAATGCGACCACAGCATAAAGACAACTAATTGGAATATATGACGTAGAATGACTACTCCGTTTGCCTCAAGCATTATCATCAAACTATGAATTACTGGACAACTCTAGCTGCGCTCTCAGTAGCAATTTCATTTATTCTTACAAAAATAGTAATCATCTTACTGGGTAAGCGACTTGCAGATACCCCCAGTCATCGCAGCTCTCATAAGCAACCAACTCCGCGAGGAGGCGGTTTGGCGATAGCATTATCCTGCGCCGTAACCTATTCTTGGTTGTGGATCTCCCATCCGAACCAAGCACCTGATTTTTTACTTATCGCACTCCCCATAGCCATGGCAATTTTGGGGCTAGTCGATGATTTTATTAATCTGAAGATTCGGCTCCGATTACTAATCCAGCTCATTCTCGCAGCAATAGGAATTCAGCATTGCCTTGCGGATACAACATGGCCGCTACTGAATATTGTTTTGGTGGGCGGATTGCTGATATTGGTACTTGCTTGGTCTACCAATTTGTACAATTTTATGGATGGTATTAACGGAATAGCTGCACTGCAAGCAATCTACACTTGCTTGTCCATGGGAAGCATATTGCTCCACTGCGGAATCGGTACGGAGGCAATTACCTTATTATTAATTATTGGCTTTGCTTGCGTAGGCTTTCTGTATTGGAATTTTCCGAAAGCGAAAATATTTATGGGTGATACAGGAAGCCTATTTTTAGGATTTATATTCGGATTGTTGGCCGTAAAAACCAGCTTAAACTCATTAGAAGTTGCTACAGCATGGTTAATTGTGATGGCGGTTTTCATTTGTGACTCTAGTTATACGCTTTGCATTCGCCTCCTGAGCGGCCAAAAATTTTACCTGCCTCATCGCAGTCATAGCTACCAAAAGCTTGCCTTACAACTTGGTTCACACGGCAAGGCATCGCTATTAATATCTGTAATAAATCTGTTTTGGCTATATCCAATCGCGTTTCTAACTGTCGCAACATTTATACATCCAACATTAGCGCTAATTCTTGCTTATACCCCACTAATTATAATTTCTATAAAACTCAAAGCAGGGATACCATCTAACTAACCCGATTCAGGGCAGCTCGTGGAGGATCTTGCTCCTCGGCCAGCTCCCTGTTGTACTCGAGCGGCATCTCTCGCAACATAAGCTTAATTTTATTCGCTTCATCCATTTCACATGCAAGCTTTAAGTTTTTTAAAAAAGCATCCATCTCCCTCCATGAAACAGACTGCTCCAATGCTTTAAAAATTCGCGGATGATCTGTTGCAAAAACATTATCGCCAATCAAAAGCTCTTCATATAACTTTTCACCTGGACGCAATCCGCTGTATTGAATCTCAACATCACCTTCAGGATTGGCGGCATCGCGCACAGACAGGCCCGACAGATGAATCATACGCAATGCCAAATCAACGATTTTTACCGGCTCTCCCATATCCAAAACAAACACATCCCCCCCCTTACCCATAGCACCCGCCTGAATTACAAGCTGAGAGGCTTCTTTAATTGTCATGAAGTAGCGGATAATTTCGGGGTGAGTAACGGTAACTGGTCCACCATTTTTAATTTGCTTGCGAAACAAGGGAACAACTGAGCCAGAAGACCCAAGAACATTACCAAAGCGCACCATTACAAATCGGGTAACCCCTTGTCGCTGGGCAATGCTTTGTAAAATTAGCTCTGCCAAACGCTTTGAGGCTCCCATTACATTGGTAGGGCGCACAGCCTTATCGGTTGATATAAGTACAAATAAACCAACGCCAGCAGCAACCGCAGCCTCTGCACAACAGAGAGTGCCAAGCACATTGTTCTTTATACCCTCAACAATATTTGATTCAACTAGCGGGACATGCTTATAGGCCGCAGCATGATAAATAGTATTTACCTTGTAACGATTGAACACAGATTTTAAAAAGGTGCCATTTTGAACCGAGCCTAGCAATGGAACTATGGAAACCAGCGGCAAATTGCGAGAAATTAACTCTTGCTCTAATGCATACAAACTATATTCGTTATGATCCAGCAGAATTAAGGTTGTCGGCTTGCAGTCGATAATTTGTCGGCATAACTCACTGCCTATTGAGCCTCCGGCACCGGTCACCATAACAACTTTATCAGTAATCGCCTCCTCCATTAGATCAGATAAAGGCTGAACGGAATCGCGACCGAGCAAATCCTCAACATCAACATCGCGCACATTTTCTATATGCGCACGACCAGACAAAATATCTCCCATATCAGGAATAGTTTGAACATTGATATGAAACTTCTCCAGTCGCTTGATAATTTCAAGCCGAAGACTATGAGGGGTTCGCCCGAGAGCAAGCAGCACTTTAACTGCTAAGGTGCTGGCAATTAGCTGCGGCAAATCAGTTGGAGAATGGATTTTTATATTGGCGAGAAGTGTTCCATGTAATGATGAGTTGTCATCAACAAATGCGACCACTCTGTAACCCGTATCCTGAAGCGCAAGCATTAACTGATGACCGGTTCTCCCTGCCCCATAAATAATAACAGGCACCATATCACTTGGAGGCAAAGCGCCCATTTTTAAAATCACATGACGAATTAAGAGTCTCGGTCCGCCGATTAATACCAGCATCAATCCGATATAAATAAATGGAACCGAGCGCGGAATTTTGGAGTAAGTAAGAAAGCCAGAAACAGCCAGAGTCACACCAGATAGAAGCACACAAATAATTATTGTAACTATTGCGGGCTGAGTCATATACCGCAAAATCGCACGATACATTCCGGATTTGATAAAAATTGCCAGACTGGTAATCAGGGTAATTAATAAGGCAGCCAGCTCCTTACTGGTTATTACCAGATCAAAAGTCCCCAACCTAATACAGTTAGAAAGGTAAACGCCTAAAACTATAGCAAAGGAGTCATAACAAAGAGATATTACCCGCTTAGTTGCACGCGAAGCCTCAAGTAACTTAATTAACATAGATGGGCCTCGAAACAACCACTCGCCATCATCCGGAAGGCGGCTAAAGCAAAAGGAAAGAAAGTAATCCGCTATTTATTGATACTTTCGTTTACCCGATCGCGCATTTCCTTTCCTGGTTTAAAATGCGGGACGTATTTACCCTCGAGAACAACCGCCTCACCCGTTTTAGGGTTCCGGCCTGTGCGAGGGGCACGATAATGAAGAGAGAAACTACCGAATCCGCGAATCTCTATGCGCTCTCCTGAAGCCAAGATATCGGACATATAATCCAACAACAACTTGACCGACATTTCCACATCTTTAATAGTTAATTGATTTTGCTTTTCGGTAATGTATTCAATTAATTCTGACTTGGTCATAACCTGCTTCTCTTTTAATGATAAAGATTACAAAACGCAAATTTTCAGAAATATACAACTCGCGAACAACAAATATAACCCAATAACGATAGGTTAACTCGACCAAGTAACCGTGGCTAGCAGGGCTAGCCACGTTACCGCAAAGATTACTCTTTGTTTTGCATTTGCGCTTTGATCAGATCACCCAAGGTTGCAGGAGCAGCCTGATCTGACTGCTTGTTGGAAAGCTCTTTCATTGCAGCCTTCTCATCTTCTACATCTTTAGATTTCACTGACAGGTTGATGCTGCGATTCTTGCGGTCCACTGCAATAATCTTAGCCTCTACCTCATCACCAACTTTCAACAAGTTGCGCGCATCCTCTACTTTCTCACGGCTCAATTCTGATGCTTTCAATACAGCCTCAACATCATCAGCCAAGGTGATTACAGCAGCTTTAGCTTCAACTTCTTTCACGATACCTTTAACAACAGCCCCTTTGTCATTCACTGAAACATATTCAGAGAACGGGTCGGTTTCCAGTTGCTTTATCCCCAAAGAAATGCGCTCGCGCTCTGGATCGATGGCCAATACCACAGTTTCAAGCTCGTCGCCCTTCTTGTACTTGCGAACGGCTTCTTCGCCTGCTTCGTGCCAGCTGATGTCTGACAAATGAACCAAACCGTCAATGCCGCCATCAAGACCAATAAAAATACCGAAGTCGGTGATTGACTTGATCTTACCGCTGATCTTGTCACCCTTCGCACAGGTGCGAGCAAACGCATCCCATGGATTTTCCTGGCATTGCTTCAGACCGAGAGAGATACGACGACGCTCTTCATCGATATCCAGAACCATAACTTCAATTTCATCGCCCAATTGCACAACTTTTGAAGGATGGATGTTCTTGTTAGTCCAATCCATTTCAGAAACGTGGATCAGACCTTCAACGCCTTCTTCCAGTTCAGCGAAGCAACCGTAGTCAGTCAGATTGGTCACTTTAGCCTTCACGCGAGCACCTTCCGGATAGCGCTTAGTGATAGCTACCCATGGGTCTTCACCCAATTGCTTCAAGCCCAAGGATACACGATTACGCTCACGATCAAACTTCAGAACTTTAACGTCGATTTCATCACCAACATTTACGATCTCTCCTGGATGCTTGATGCGCTTCCAAGCCATATCAGTGATGTGCAACAGGCCATCTACACCACCCAGATCAACGAATGCACCGTAGTCGGTAAGGTTCTTAACGATACCCTTAACTGCTTGACCTTCTTGCAACGTAGCCAGCAGCTCATCGCGCTCAACAGAGTTGGCTTGTTCCAATACAGCACGACGGGAAACAACTACATTGTTACGCTTTTGGTCCAGCTTGATAACTTTGAATTCCAGCTCTTTACCTTCGAGGTGAGTAGTTTCGCGCACCGGACGAACATCTACCAAAGAACCTGGG
>JAGKXA010000421.1 GCA_021151615.1 Cellvibrionaceae bacterium
GCACTCAACCCTTTATCCACAGCATCCAACACATGGCGCTCGGCAGCGAGTTTGGAAATACCATAGGGATTTTTTGCACGAAAACCATTGAGCCTGGTTTGTTCGTCGGCAAGCAGGTTTTTATTATTAATTGCACCCAGGGTTGACGTGGTGCTGGTAAACACCAATCGCTTTACCTTTGCTTCAATGCACGCCGCGCAAATTTTGCGTGTGGACTCGGCATTGGTTTCCAACAGCTGCGGCAAATCCCCTGGATTGCAACTGGTAATACCGGCAGTGTGAATAACCGCATCAACCTCACTAAATTGGCTGACCAGTTTTTTCTTATCCTGCAAATCGCCAGCCAGCACTTTCACCGGAAACTGTTTCAAAAATTGGCGATTGGATTTCGCGCGTACCAAAGCAGTGACTTCGTGCCCCTGCTCTACCAACGCATTGACAATATTCAAGCCTACAAAACCGTTACCACCGGTGATTAATACTTTCATCAGCGCTTACTTCCCTGATCATCCAGAATGGACATAAAATTTCGTTTACTTTCTTTATTACTACGCAATGCAAGTGCAGCAGGATTGCGCTTTGGATTACTGGTAATGCCGCTGAGGAATCCTTCCAGGAATTGCAATATATCCGTTAACGAATGCCCCAGGAATTCCGCAGCAGGACAACATAAATTCATTACAATTTCAGTACTACTAACATGAATTTCCAGATGATTTGCACAAGAGTGATCAATTGCACAATCTTTCACTCGATATTGCTCTTCACCGTCAACACTGGAAAATAAATTTAATTGACTGTGATAGAAGTTATCCGGATTCCAATTAACCAGACTTTCATTCAACAATTCACGTGCGGTAAATTTTATTAAGCGCTCAGTCTGAACTACTTTTAGCCATTCAAGACAAGAGAGGCGTACTTGCGATTTAATCCGGAAAGGTATTGCGCAGGCATGACCACTGGACAGGCATGAGAATTGTGTGTGGTGGCGATTGCTCTCAAGGCGTGAAAGCAATAAACCAAACGATGCAATTACTATGCTTTCCAATTCAATTTGATATTGCTGGGTAAATGCTTGCAGGCCACCAACTAACTGCGAATCCAGTGCCAGGGTTTCCGTGATTGTCGGTTTTCCAGATGTAGAGTGAAGCTGCTCATCAGATAATTCATTAAACGACCCCAGATAATCATCCCAATACTGACGCTTCCACTGCTCACCACCAAAGATGTAATTGGAGAAGCGATCTTCCATGCCCACCACTAATTCAGCGATATTGAGGTCATCGCGCGCTGCGGAATACCAATGCCCTTCTACGATTTCAATTGCAGGTGCTGACTCAGTTACAACTGGCAGCTCAGCCTTAACTGCATGCGTTTTTACGACAGCGTTGTAACCTGAGTATTCACGCAAATGGGTATTAATGCGGGCGTAGGGATAACCGGGCATGGAAATTCGGCGCGGCAATAAATCGCCATACAGAAGGCTCCACTCAGGTTCAGCGCCCAACACCCACATGGACGCCAGGTTTGCAATATTTTTGCTGCGAACCTGGGTGCGCAAATATTCCTCACCAGCAGCATCTGCCAGTAACTTTTCAATTAGATTTGCCGCTGAATCCTGCAAGCTGCCTTGATAGATCGCATTATTTTCTGCGCGCCCGGAT
>JAGKXA010000013.1 GCA_021151615.1 Cellvibrionaceae bacterium
GTGTGAGGTGTGTGCATCCATGTGAGCATCCGTGTGTGTTGCAGACGACAGCGATGGACACCATGCTGCAACTCAGGGACTTGTGGTGGTGAGCGCAGAACAGAAAGGGATCCAGGCAGGGCCAGCGCGGCCCCAGCGGGGCGCTTTCCAGAATGGGGGGGCGATTCGTGGTCATGGAATTCTCCTCTTGAGAGGCCGCTGCCAGCTGCAGTGCCTGAAGTCTCGAAGATAAGGCCGGCCCACGGGCTTGAAAGACATCACCGCTGGGACAGTACTTGCCGCTTTTGCAACAACGGCCAGCCTGTCTGCCCGTGCCGGCGCTCAGCCGCGCTGCGGAACGTTCAGCCCTTTTTGCGTCGCCGGGCGGGCCACGAAAGCCTTGAGCACGCGCTGCAGCTCGGGAAACTCGCTCCAGCCCACCAGCTCGGCGGCGTTGTAGCCGTTCTCGTCGACCATATTGCGCACCCAGGGCCAGATGGCGATGTCGGCCTGCAAATTTATGCATCCACTTACCGTTTGCACTTTGGTCATTTTGGTGGATTACCAGTAAAAATTCTTTACGCCATCCTCGGCCTCGGCATGTGCTTTCTGTGTGCAACCGGCATGAACATCTGGTTTCGTCGCCAGCAACAAGGCGGCAATACTTATCCAAAACTGGAGCGCAGCTGGCTCGCCGTTGTTTGGGGTTTTCCATTAGCCGTTGCGATCACCTTACTGACTGATTTCTGGTGGTCCACGCAACTGATTGCCGTCTTCTGGATGAGCAGTGCGATAATTTTAGGATTGGCGTTGGTAACTAAAAATCGTTGTGCGCTGTCAGTCAATTTGCGTATTGCCCTCATCATTACTGTCATATTAATTATCGCTATGCATATTGCCATCAACGGTCAAGAGTCGTTCAGCGGCGCCAGTTTTTTAATTAACAGTTTACTGGCTATAACCGCCATTTTGCTTGGCGTTGGTTTGAAATTAAATCGCAGAGACGCAACCAAGGCTGCAGAAATGGAGGCTATCGACATTTCATCGGCAACAGAATAAAGCCCGACCTTTCCATTCTCCATCAACTCACTCAGAGAACTATCATGCAATTGAAACATTTTGCACTGGCTCCGCTATGCCTGGCGATTGGTGTTACTGCTCATGCACAAACAACTCCCCAGCCAAAAAAGAAAGCACAAAAAGCAGAATATGCTATCGAAGAAGTATTTATCACTGGCGTGCGCGCTAACCGTACCAGTAAAGGTGCAACCGGTTTGGATCTCACGCTCAAGGAAACACCACAATCCATCAGCGTTATTTCGCGCGAATTAATGAATGATTTTGGTGTAAATAATTTAAATGATGCGTTAAAACTGGCTACCGGTATTCAGGTAGAAGCCTGGGAAACCAATCGCACTAATTACATGTCACGCGGTTTTGAAATTAAAAATACCCAGATCGATGGCGTGGGCATGCCCAATAGCTGGGGCATTGTGACCGGCGAAATGGATACCTTCGCCTACGAAAAACTGGAAGTTATTCGCGGCGCAAATGGTTTATTGACCGGCGTAGGTAACTCATCAGGCACTATTAACTATGTGCGCAAACGCCCTACCAATCAACAGGAAGGCAGCTTGGGCGTAAGCGCGGGTTCATTTGATTTCCGGCGCGTGCAAGCCGATTACTCCACGCCGTTTACTGAATCAGGTGAATGGGCTGGTCGTGTGGTAGTTGCTGCTGAAGATAAAGATTCCTGGCTGCGCGGCTACGAAAATGATCGCGTATTTTTATACGGCGTAGTAGACGGCCAGCTCACCGAAAACTCTACCTTGACGACAGGTTTTTCCCATCAGAAAAATGAATCCACTGGCAATATGTGGGGCGCATTGGTATTGACCTATACCGATGGCACCCAAGCAGAATTTCCGCGTGATAGCTCAACCGCACAAAGCTGGACCATGTGGGACACTCGCAACGACAGTGCGTTTGTGGAATATGTTTACAACCTCTCCACTAACTGGAATGCAAAAGCAACTTACAACTATCGCAAATCCGAAAACGTCGACAAATTATTTTATGTAATTGGTTCTATCGATAAAGAAACGGGATTGGGCTTAATAGGCTGGCCAGGCAATTGGCCGGATGAAAATAAAGAAGAGCTGATTGATCTCTCCTTAAATGGCACCTTCGATTTGGGTGGACGTGAACATCAAATGGTGTTGGGCTACAGCTATAGCGATAGTGAATACTATTCATCGCAACGTCCGCACGCTTCGACCGAACCAGCAGCCGGGCCATTGCCCGCATTCCCTTATGACTGGGATGCAATTCCGGAACCTGTCTGGGGCGCAAAAATTTTGCAAAGCGCAACCTTCCAAAACCTGGAGCGCATTTATGGCTCGGTTAAATTAAGTATCACCGATTCACTCACCGGTATTATTGGCTTTAACCAAGCAGAATATACGCGTGATGGACAAAGCTATGGCGCGCCCTTTGATCAAACAGAGCGCGAACTTAGTCCGTATGTTGGACTCACTTACAACATTACCGACAATGTATTAGTTTATACAAGCTACTCGGATATTTACCAACCACAAGACCAAAAAGATTTAGACGAGCAATATTTGGCCCCATCACAAGGTGTGAATTACGAAGCTGGCGTACGCTGGGAAATGACTGAAAACCTGATGGCAACACTCGCCCGTTTTAAAGCAGATCAAAAAGACCTGGGCACCTATGCCGGCCTTAATGATAAAGGCCAATATTATTACGCAGCTGTTGATGTTTATTCCGAAGGTACAGAACTGGAATTGATCGGCCAATTTACCGACTATGACCAAATAATTTTAGGTTTAACGTCGTTGAATCTCGAAGGTGAAAACGGACAATCACTTTACCAGTGGGTACCGCGTGAAACGGCGAATATCACTTACTCATCACAGCTACCCAGCTTCCCTGAATTGCGTTTGGGCGCCGGTATTCGCTATCAATCCGACATCGAGAAAGACGGCACCGCACTTAAACAATCCCACTACACCATTATCAATCTTTTCGCCGCTTGGGATGTTAGTGATTCATTGGATATCCAATTCAACGCCAATAATGTCAGCGACGAAAAATACCTGACCTCACTGTACAACGTCGGTTACTACAGTGCACCGGCGAATTTCACTATAGGTGCGAACTACACGTTCTAAACCTTCTTTTTATAGATCTAAAAAGAATGAAGAAAGTATCGAGTAATAATCCTGGAAGGCGATGTGCCTTAAGCAATTAACGGCTAATGAAACCCTTTCCCACCACATAAACTTCACGCGAGCGAGGGCGTGAGGCGGCGGGTTTGCGGATTAATACTTTTTCGAACGAGGTTTTTACCTCTTTGATGTAATCATCACTGCCTTCACCCTGAAATACCTTGGCAACGAAATCGCCTTTGGGTTTTAACACGCGACGCGCCATGTCGAGGGCGAGTTCAACAAGATACATAGAAGACGCCTGGTCAACCGCATCTACGCCGCTGATATTCGGAGCCATATCGGAAATCACCACATCGGCTTTACGCTCGCCGAGCTTTTCCATGATTTGCTCAAACACAGCTTCTTCCGTGAAATCACCCTGGATGAAATCTACGTGTTCCAGCGAGTCCATCGGCAAAATATCGGACGCAACTACCCTGCCCTTTACGCCCACCAAACGCCCGGCAATTTGCGACCAACTGCCCGGTGCCGAACCCAAGTCCACAACCAATGCGCCGGGGCGAATCAACTTATCTTTATCATTAAGCTCGATCAGCTTATAGGCTGCGCGCGCGCGATAGCCGTCAATCTGCGCTTTTTTAACATAAGGATCGTTGACGTGTTCGTCCAACCAACGGTTGCTACTTTTGGATCTGGCCATGGATAACTCTACTAACGAAGGGAAATTTTGATCCCTTAATCTTATTCGGATAGCTATTCTACCGTCGACAGTATGAAAAAGCAGGTAAAATGGCGCCAGGAAAACCAACTATGCATCGGAATTACCCCTAATGGAGCGTTAAATTGACCCGCAATACGTACAAATCCAGATTCCCCATCTGCTATATCCTTTTGCTAAGCCTCCTAATTAGCGCCTGCGGCGGCGGGGGATCCAGTAGCAGCAAATCACCGAGCAACAACAGCCAAGCCACCACCAGCATTAGCAGCTCGCAAATGGCTTCCAGCAGTTCATTGTCTTCGCTTACTACCACCCGAATTACCAGAGAAAATACCCCCACCTTAATGGCAGGCTATCTGGACCTTTTGGATTTTGCCAAAGATACGTCTGTCGATATTGTGAACGGTACTTACGACTTCAATCTGGCAGATGGAGTATATGAAGACAATTGCGAAAACAACGGGGGTAAATTAAAGCTCACAGTATCCAATAAAAGTTCGCAGATGCTGCAGGAGTATTCGAACTGCCAAATATCGGTAACTGATAATTCGGGAACCCAAAGGGTGACTCTCTCTGGCGAAGAAAAAATTACAATTAATCAACAGGAAAATTCCTACTCAACATTCAGCTTGCAATGGAAAAAATATTCCTTGAGCTTTCCGGGTGAAGCGCCAATAACGTTTAACGGGCAGTTTAGTTATGAGGGGCTATTGCATTTTGATCGAACAATTATCTATGAGAACATTCGGTCTAAAATTAAAATAGACGCAACCATCGCCGATGGAAAAGACAGTTTCGACATGCGCAACGTTGCATTAAATATCGACTTCCCAAGCCTTTTTGAACCCACGCTACCTGTTTACTTCCAACCAAAAGGAACGCACGTATTACACCAAAAGATGCTGAGTGCATCGGGCGAATTCCAATTCAAGAATTCAGCTGCGGTATTTCAATTGAATACAGCCGGTAAAAAAATTACATTCAGCGGTGCAACAACTGCTAAAGCAATTATTGATTACACCCAGTACGGATTTTTCCTCCGCTGGGATGAAAATGGAGACAACCAGGCCGAAGCCAATATATTTCTTACGGAAAACGAATATCCTTTCATAATTGATAACCTGAACTCTTCAATCAACCCAATTTACTTTACACGCTACCCAAACGTTTACAACACTCCCTACCCCAAAAACCATTGGGCGACTGGCGTCTACGAGCGAGTAAATCTCAGCAAAGGCGGAACAGCTGAAATAGATGTACAAGAATTTTTCACCACTGTCTCAGGCTCCCTGCTCTCGTACGAAATCAATGGTGAACGCGAATCTAAAGATTGGGAGCAAATTAGCGCTGGTAAATTCATTCTGAAATTTCCAGATGCGGACTCTTTCGAACTCATTGAATTAAAAATCACTGCAACAGATAGCTTTGGTAATCGTTCGCCCACATTAACCGCAAAAGTACAAATGAACGACAACCTGGCAGATTTCGATAAAGATGGAATTCCGGACTACCAGGATCGAGATATGGATAACGATGGTACATTTAACGATTCCGATAGATTCCCTAAAGATCCAACAGAACAATCCGACCTTGATGGTGACGGTATCGGTGATAACTCCGACGGAGATAAAGATAACGACGAGACTGAAAATGCGAACGATGCATATCCAGCCGATGGTTCCTGTTCAAAACAAGAATCTGGAGACGGTACATCATGCTATTTAACCAACTCCAGTTACGAATTTACCGACAAAAATGGTATCGCTTATTTTATACAACGCGTCGAAGACTCAACCTTTGATGGAAAGTCGCGATTTATACGTTTCGATACCATTTCCAAGCGCTATTTAGATCCAACTCCAAGTTTCAATTCACCTTCGAGCTCCACCTTCACCTACGCGTATAACGAAGAAAAGCATAGCGTAGTGATAGTTAGCAGAACCAGCGACAGCAGTAAAATCGTTCACGATGTATCAATTCTTTATTTGGAAAATTTCACATTTAAGCCGATTGAAAATTCACGTAACTATGAAATGTCACCAATGTTCTATGATTATGGCTATCTAATTTTTTCAGTAGCAGAGAGCACATGGTCAGGATTCTTTCTATGGATAGAGGTGTATGACTCAACAGGAAAACTCATAAGCACGTCAGAGAATGAAGCAAGAGCCGCACCCAAAGATCAAACATACCTCTACCTACAACATTCACGTGGAGTTCCCTTTTGCGGCTTTTCTGTTTCAGTTAATAACCTAGGCAATATTATTAAAAATGGTCAGTATGAAAATCGCTACCGTGAAAACTGCACCATCAAACTGCAAGTATCTGAAAATGGGCTTTATGGTTTCGCATATTCTGACTATTCGATTGCCTTATACAATACAAATCAGGGCCAATTGTGGAAAAAATCAGGCCTTGAACCAGCATGGATTGGCAATAAAATTCTCCACACGGAGACAGGCACTTACAATTTAATTTTGACAAGCTATCCCTCCAATGAAAGTGCGCAGCTAGATGGATCACTAGTAGTAGGCAGCTCAGCTTTTGCGTCAGGAAAAAATATTTTACTAATGAAGCTGAGCAGCTACCAGAGCCCAGCAAGACTGCAAATATATTCAGAAGACTTGCAACTAATTTACGATAGCAAACAGTTTTAATCACAAAAAAGGGGAGCCGAAGCTCCCCCTAACTCACGCAACACAAACTGTTATTAGAACAACTTACCCAGATTTATCAGCTGGGTTTCACCGCTGTGGTCATTCACGCCGTCGTTGTCGGTCACTATGTAGACATCGCCATTGGCCATAACCGCGGTGCCTTCTACTTTTTCCAGCAATAGACCAGTAGTACCACCCAACACTGGTTTAATGTCTTTGATCAGGGTTTTGGTAATGGTTTGACCGTCGGTCACCGCCTGCAAATTAATTTTATACAGGCGCTTGATGGATGCATCCGGGCCGCCGCGGTTATCGCGCTCCAGCACCATAAATTCACCATTGCCCAATGAAGTGATTTCCGAAAGACCTACCCAACCACCCGCATATTGCGAGCTATAGGCATCCAGCGGATAAAACACAAACTTCCAGGTTTTGCTGGCCAGATCATAAATACCAATACGCGGATTAGTTTCAGCACCCCAGGCACGTTGGAAGGCGAGGTACAAACTGTTGTTGTATTCGGCAACGCCTTCAAAACCATTATTGGTTTGCAACGCATTGACGGGCGCAGGCAAACCAATAACCGATTGAATTACACCGAACGCATCGGTTTTAAAAATCAGGTTGCTGGATTTTGCATCCGCCGCTGCACCTGAGCCTTCGGATGCTATCCAAAAGCCACCATCACTCGCTTTTGCCAGGCCTTCAGGATCAAGGTTCACCGATTTATCGGCATTGATCATTGCTGCTAATTCCGCGTTGGAAAAACTCGGCAAACCGGCATTAATTCCTGAACTTGCGAAGACGTTGTTGCTATCCCAAATTTTAGTTTCGGCCACAATCAACGCCGGCTTGCTGCTGACATCCAGGGTGAAAATTCGATTCTGACCAAAGAAACTGTCTTCGATGGAATAAAGCGTATTGGGATTGTTAGCATCCACCGATAACGCCGAGAGTGCGCTCCAGGGAATTGGGTTACCATCGGCGCGATTGATCGATTGCACCGTCGGATATTTTTGCGCTTGCGTGTTGTACGAATAAATATTAATCCCGGCACGAATGGCGACATTACGCAAATCACTTTCTGACGCAACCACTAACAAATTGCGTGCGGGAATTGCGAGGCCACCTTCCGGTGCTGCTGTCGCTGGCAGGGCTTGCTTAAACACCGGCTTTTTCGGATCAACCAGGTCGTACACAAAAATCAAACTGGAGCGCTCGGAATTTACAAAAAGGAAACGCTCCTTGCCAAATACACCCAACTCAATATTTTCCGGTTCATTGCCCTTAGCATCGGAGCGACGATCCTGATAGTGACCAAAGCGAATCGCCAGGTCATCCAATTCAGAACCGGAATCCCACACTAGTTCGCCCATGCTGTTAAAAATACTAAAGCCACGGCTGCCGCCATTTAAATCACCTTCATTGGCAGTGGCGAAATAGTCGTTGTTAATCCAGCTCACGCCATCTGGCTCACGCAAGCGCGCTTTTTGCACTTCAACCGGTTTTATCACTGCCGGGCGATCATCCGTTAAATCGACGTTGACCAAATCAACACTGCCAGCACTGAAGTGACGAACAATTGCACCAGTGACAAGGTTGATTAATGCTATGTGATTATTTTCTTGCAGAGTCACTACCGCGATATTGTCGGAATTAATATCCACATATTCCGGCTCGGGATCCGCAGGGTAAAGCACAGCAATTCCCGTTAAATTTACATCGCGTGTGGTCCAGGCCGTTGGTGCAGCTGCGGTCAAATCGACTATCACCAATTTGCCGGCGGGCAATTGCGGTGGCACACCGCCATTCAAACTTTCATCGCGTTCATTTTCGATCACGACCAATGCATATTTTCCATCGGGGCTGATAGCAACAGAATCCGGCTGACCGCCGAGATTAATGCTGTGAACAACCGCTTTGGTTGCTATATCAACAACCGCCAATTTACCCGATACATTCACAAAATCTGCCGAGGTGTTTACGGCAACCAAGGCATTAGCGCCTTTAACAGCGATAGAGGTTGGCTCACCGCCCATGGCCAATACACCGATTGCTTTTGGCTGCGCAGGGTTGGCAATATCAACAAAACCGATTTGGTTTTTCGGGCTATCGGTATACACCAATGTCATGCCATCAGCGCTGGCTGCAACAATTTCTGCCGCAGTGACATCACTGGTATTACAGGTTACATTGATTTGCATACAGCTCGAAATCGTTGCAATGCGATTAAAATTCAATTGATTATTGATGATGCTTTCATTGCACTGATAAGTGGTTTGCGCCACTTCGGTAGATTGAAGTTGTTTATCGTTATTCGCATCCAGGCCTGACTCGATTTTCACACCACCTTTAAAGCACTGGCTATTACCCGCAGGTAACAGGGATTGTCTGATCAAGCTCGCCGCACCATTTGAGCCGTTAGCGCCATTGCTTCCGTTTGTGCCATTGCTTCCATTAGCACCATCTTTTCCATCATCACCACCACACCCGATCATCATCGCGGGCAAGCTGGCAACAACTGCCAAGGAGATTATTTTTTTAACAAATCGCATGAGCTGATCCTTTACGTTGAATAAGAGGACAATCAGCCCGCAAGCATGGGGAGGCTTTATGAATAAATCATGGCAAGACCGTGAAAGTTTGATGACAACCTCCAATGGGGTTGAGCACCGCCAATCTAGCTGTCAGCACCCAAAGCGCGTAAAATGGCCGAATTTTCGACGCCACATATACAGTCTCACCCCCTTTGCCGGAAAGTCACCGGCCAGGAGCTAATATGATCCGCATTAATGAACTCCAGCTGCCGCTGGATCACCCCGCTGACGACCTGCGTAAAGCCATAGTCCAGCGCTTGAAAATTAAAGATTCCGATCTGCTCGAATTCACTGTGTTTAAACGCAGCTACGATGCGCGCAAAAAAAACAGTGAAATCACTTTTGTTTATATCATCGACCTGCAAGTAAATAATGAAGAAAAAATTCTGCAGCGTTTTGCCGATGATAAAAATATCCGCCCTGCGCCCGATACGAATTACTATCCCGTTGCACAGGCGCCAGATAATTTAACCGAACGCCCGCTGGTAATCGGCTTCGGCCCCTGCGGTTTATTTGCTGCACTGACACTCGCACAAATGGGTTTTAAACCGATTGTATTGGAACGTGGCAAGGATGTGCGTCGTCGCACCAAAGATACCTGGGCGCTGTGGCGCAATAAAATATTAACGCCGGAATCCAACGTACAATTTGGTGAAGGTGGCGCGGGATTATTTTCCGACGGAAAACTCTACAGCCAAATCAAAGACCCAAAATTTTACGGCCGCAAAGTGATGCACGAATTTGTGCGCGCCGGTGCACCGGAAGAAATTATGTATGTGAGTAAACCGCATATAGGAACTTTCCGTTTGACCGGTGTGGTTTCCACCATGCGCGAAGAAATTAAAGCGCTCGGCGGTGATGTGCGTTTTGAAAATAGAGTAACCGATTTTATTATTGAGAATGGTCGCATCCAGGGTGTGAAATTAGCTGATGGCGAAGAGCTGCGCAGCCGTTATGTCGTACTCGCACTGGGCCACAGCTCGCGCGATACCTTCCGCAAATTGCACGAACGCGGCGTATTTGTTGAAGCAAAACCCTTTGCGGTAGGTTTCCGCATTGAACATCCGCAATCATTAATTGATCACGCCCGTTTGGGCAAATATGCCGGCCACCCGGAACTCGGCGCAGCGGATTATAAATTGGTGTATCACGCTAAAAATGGCCGCGCGGTTTACAGTTTTTGCATGTGCCCCGGTGGTACTGTGGTAGCAGCAACCTCTGAGCCGGAACGCGTAGTCACCAATGGCATGAGCCAATACTCGCGCAACGAGCGCAATGCCAATGCGGGAATCGTGGTAGGCATAGATCCGGAAAAAGATTTCCCCGGCGGCCCGCTCGCGGGTGTTGAGTTACAAGAAAAACTCGAATCGCGTGCGTATGAATTGGGCGGTAAAGATTACTGCGCACCGGGTCAGTTAGTGGGTGATTTTATTCGCGGAAAACCCTCCACTGAATTCGGCGAGGTAGAACCTTCTTACAAGCCCGGTGTAAAACTAGGTGATCTGGCGCCCTCATTGCCAGACTATGTGATTGAAGCCATTCGCGAGGCCCTGCCGGAATTTGGCAAACAAATTCGCGGATTCGATCGCAAGGATGCGGTACTCACGGGTATTGAAACGCGCACCTCTTCACCGGTGCGAATTACCCGCGATCACGATTCCCTGCAGAGTTTAAATACTCGCGGTCTCTATCCGGCCGGTGAAGGTGCTGGTTATGCGGGCGGGATTTTGTCGGCGGGTGTGGATGGAATCAAAGTCGCAGAAGCCGTTGCCAAGGCAATGCTTGCTGATCTGGAAGGTTAATCAGATGCGCCTGAAAATCGATGATGTAAAAAAACTCCATCAAAAAAAATACCGCACCGAATTCGGTTACTTTTTGGTGGAGGGTGAACATTTAATTCTGGAATTGGAAAAGGCAGCTGCAACCAACCCAGCACTTAAACACTGCGAATTATTTGTCACCGAATCCTTCAAGGATTTTCCGAGCCAGTTCAAGAAACAGGTGATCAGTGAAAAACACATGGCGCAGTTGTCTGACACAAAAACACCGCAAGGCATTATCGCAATCGCGCCATTGATAAATAATTCGGGTAACCATTCACCGGGCGAAAAAACGATTTACCTTTACGAAGTACAAGACCCCGGTAACCTGGGAACCATTCTGCGCAGCCTTGCCTGGTTCGGCAATTTCCGCTGCCTGCTCAGCCCAGGCTCGGTTGACCCTTACAACCCCAAGGTTGTGCGCTCCAGCATGGGGGCGATCTTTCATATACCAATGGAATTGGATGTACCACTCGAATCTATTACCGAACGTTTCTCCTCCATCGCTACTCTGGATATGAATGGAAAAGCGCTTAGCGATGCAAGCTTTAAAGAATATGATTGCTATGTATTCGGCAATGAAGCGCGGGGCGTACCACGTGAGGCACTGCATGCGATGAATGCACAGGCTTTTACTATTGCGGGCTGCGGTGCGATTGAGTCGCTGAACTTGGCATCAGCAGTGAATATGTGCGTGTATGAGCTGAAACGTTAAGCATGGCTGCCGCTATGGCAGCCTTAATCAGACAAGCTATTGCTTTAACGGAAGCGTTGCCATAAGCCCCTTGGACAGTAAACTTGGAAATACGCTGTGGTGATTCTCGTTAGCTAAAACCTCAACCTTCAAGCTCAAGCCTTTATAGTTCCGCGAACGCAATTGCTTTTCCATATCCTGCAAGTCCTTAACCATCGGCTGATAATCATTTTCCAATGCTCCGACAAACATGGTGACATTTACTGGCAGTTGCGTATGAGATTTGGAATATTCCTGCTCCATGCTGAACATCACCCGGTTGTCATACCACAAAGAAGGGCTTCCAATAATATAATCCGTGAAGAGTTCCGGCTTCTTAAAGAGAATATAAGTCCCTAACAAACCACCAAAGGAATGCCCTACAAACACCTTCTTTTTAGCGTCGATACGATATTTTTTCTGCACCAATGGAATGACTTGTGTTGCAATAAAATCCACATACTCTTTGGCATGCCCCGAAGCCAAACGGCTGGCACTGGAATATCCGCTTTTTTCTATCGGCGAAAATGTAGGAGTATAGTCACGTGTACGACTGATACTACGATCCTCCCCTTTGGCGTAAGAAATACCAACTACCACCGCCTCTTTCACCACAGCGCCACCCATTAACGCCATAGATCCAACTGTGATTGGAAACGCAAAGCGTGAATCATTAACCACGATTAACGGGTAGTTAGATTTTGATTCGGCATAGGACTGCGGAACCTGAATATAAAGCTCATAATCTTTGTTGTTGCTATTCGCATGAATACCAAGCGTTTCAATTTTCGGAAATCCGAATGGAGGAAGTTCAGCTGCTATTAAATGATTTGAAAACCCAATAATGCTCATTAGAGACGGCAACATATAATTTGCTTTGAAGAACATTTAATTCCCTTATTACGATTATTTATTTTCTATAATTCCGGCAGAGATAAAAGCCTGATTGAGATAAGTTTCATTTTCCGATGGATGGCGCAACTCAGCTTCGGGAACGCCTTTACTATTGGCAATGGCTGCAACCCTGCCCTGCTTATGGAAAGCCACTTTAGGAAAATTTTTCGCGATAGGATCTTTGTAAGCTTGCTGCGGTGAAATAATCTTCCAGCCTTTGCTGCGCAAATGCTGGATCAAATCCCCAACAAATAAAGCAGCTGCATCATTTTCATGCAGCAGCAATACATGCCTTGGCGATCTATTTAATGACTTTTTCGCAATCGCATCGTAAAACTCGATCGATTCATACAGACTGTTTAGGTAAAAATCACGGGCTTTTTCATAATTGATGGTTTTCTTTTCTTCCGCTGCCTTGGTAATTAACGAGCTGATATACCAATCAAAATTATCGATGGTCACGTAGCCGTCTTTATATCCCAACTCCCCGAGCAAACCTTGTAACTGGCTAATCTCCACAAGATCATTACCGTAATGAAGATACGGAAAACGATGGAAGCTGAGCACATTGGCAAATGGTTTCAAGGCAAGGTGGGCTTTGTATGCATCTTCTGCATAACCATTTACCCCTAATTGACTAGCTGATCGGTGAGTAAAACTGTGGTTTGCCAAGTGGAAGCCCGCATCTGTGTACTGCTTTAAACGCGCGGCGGTTTGCGGATTAATATAATCGGCTTTAACAAAGAATAATGCATCGGGCACATCAGCCTGCTTTAGCGCTGCAATTAACTTGAGTGTACGCTCAGCACCCGTCATTAACACTGAATCAGGTGTTGGAGCATCATCAAACGTCAGTGCAATTTCACGCGCTTGAACAAAGGAGCTAAAACAAAGCACTATTGTAACTAGTGCTGGTAAAAAACGCTTATCCATAAAAACATCCTGATTATTATTTGGCCCATCACACCAAGGTAATCCAAAAGAAAACGGAACATAGCACAATGTGTGTTGACTATCATCCCACTAAATAGTTCAGGATGTTTATGCCAGCTCACCTCGACGAAACAGCAGCCGCTGCTGTCGTTTTCCATTCAATAATTGTCCAATAGCTGTTGGGCGAACCAGTAGATCATACATAACGATGGAAATAACAACAGCCAACAGTGAAATACTGGCGAGCTTGATCGACCAATGCCATGACAATTCAGCGAAAGCGATTTGGAGAAAAATAACAATCGGTAAATGAATTAAATAAAGCCAATAAGAGGAATCAGCAAGGTAACGAATCACTTTATTTGGGCGGTCACAAAAACGCTTGAATAATCCAAGCGTCAGCGCAACCAATAACCACATCATCATTGCATGACAAACAACAAAAATTCCCTTCAACAGATAATAGTGTGGATGGGTGAACTTAAGCGCAAGATCGTAGATCATGCTTGTTGCAATGGTTACCCCCAAACACAATATAACCTTGGTCCAGGTCAAGCGAGAAAAATGCTCAATTAGCGCAGATTGACGATGCAACAGCCAACCAAACAGGAAAAAGCCGCCGTAGACAAGCAATACCGGAATATTTGGAACCAAGGTTTTGTCGGGGGTATCGACGCTCCAGTGGTTCATAAACCACAAGCAAATAGCCGTGGGAATGGCGAGCGCGAACACCGCCAGGTTCGAATTGCCAATCCATCTCATCACACTATCGGTCAATTGCGGTAATTGTTGTACAGGTTGGTATAACCCCAATATAAAGCGCAGCAAAATAACTGCTGCGCTGATTAATAACAGGTAATACAAAAACCACAAATGTGTACCCACAAATAAATCAGTGGGTAATTGTGCAAGGCTGGCAAAACCCGCTTGCAGTCCACTCAGGATATTCGGCTCGCCGCGCATACTTTCCCCGCCCATAATCCACGCGGAAACCAGCAGCGGACGCAAAAAAAACCAACCCACCACAAAGGGTACTGCGATTCTCAGCATGCGGGAGCGTACAAAATGCGGCGCGCCCCGCTGATGAAAACTCATGTGACTAAAAAATCCCGCGATAAGAAAAAATAACTCCATGCGAAATGAATGGGCGATCATGACAAACAGCGCTACAAACGAACTGGTTGATACATCCATGACCGCCCAGCCGATAAACACCGGCATAAACGACAAGCTCGCATGAAACACGATACCCAACATCAGCGCAAAGGCTCTGGCCGCATCCAAATAATCCAGCCGCTGATGATGTAGAGTTGGCATAGTCATAAGATCGCCCTGGTATGAATTACCTATGTTGGATTAATAAAAACTGACTTCGTCTACTGCAAAATCAAAACTACCTTTTGCCACGTCATAGGCCGTAATGCTGATACTGTTGAGTGTTTTGGTATTGAGCGGAATCTGCTCCGACCAATTGCGCTTCATTGAGCGGAATGGAATTTTCACTTCGTGAAATTTGCCATCTGCAGCCACTGCAACAGGCGCGGCGTGATAGTCAAAATTGGTAATCTCCGTACTGTTGGCAGAAATCGACAGGTTGCCGCTATTGACTTTAACCAGCAGACGAATACCTTCAAAGGCACTGGTATCTTTGGGCCGACCTTGTGCTTCGAGGGGCAATGCAATACTCGCCCAACCCGGTTGGCCGCGCGGAGGAATAATTTCGCCCTTTGCCTCCAACATGCCTTTCACCAGGTTTTGTTCGGCATTGGTACTGCCGCCTGCTATAGAATCATTCAAAAAATAGCGCGGAAAACCCAAGCTGGTATGTTGGGCATGGCTAAAATCATCAACCATCGGAGCCATCGCCGCCCCGAAACTGACGCTTGCAGACGCCAGTAATGTGGTTAGCAATAAAGGTTGAATAAACGCTAAAACGCTTGCCTTACGCTTGTTCATAAGTGTTACTCCATCCTGAATGTTTGCCCTCGGGCCCAGGTGAAATTAAAAGGTTGCCAAGATTGGGGATTAACACAGCATTGCCGTGCTGCCAATAAGTGCCAAAGCAGAAAAGAAAGGTGACAAGAAAATTAAAATTTCGTCTTATTTGATTCAAAATCAGTTTTTTTTGCGGGGCCAGGAGGATTTTTTATTATGTTCTTGTCACCTTTATCGAAAAGCAGGCACTTATTAGCTCAGAGCCAGAGATGAACAACCATGAACCTGTTTAAAAAACGCCCCTTACCTTCTGATTTGAATAACGCTGATTTGAATAACGCCGATTTGAATAACGTAGATTGGAAAGACGCCGATTTGGTGATGGCCTCTTTGGGAGGTGATAGAAATGCCTTTTGCGCAATAGTGCACCGCTACCAGAATTTACTCTGCGCACTCGCCTATTCCGCTGTTGGTGATTTAAAGCACAGCGAGGATATCGCCCAGGAAACCTTTATTGAGGCGTGGAAAAAACTCGATACGCTACGCGATCCGGAGAAATTAAAATCCTGGCTGTGCGGAATTCTCCGTTTTAAGGCCAGTCACTTTCGCCGTAAAGAAATCACCCAACCGGCGACCAATGCCCAGGCACTGGATGACTACGAACACGAGCTGACCCAGCAGGGAAAAATCGAGGATGATCTTATCAGTGCACAAGAGCGGGCACTGTTATGGCAAGCACTGGAAAAAATGCCCGATACCTATCGTGAACCCTTGATTTTATTTTATCGGGAACAAGGTTCGATTGAACATGTCGCCAACCAGTTGGAATTGACCGAAGATACAGTAAAACAACGGCTTTCACGCGGTCGCAAATTGTTACAACACGCCATGGTGAACTTCGTTGAGGATACCTTGGCAAAAAGCAAGCAAGGTACTGCATTTACATTATCGGTAATGCTCGCCATTAACGATATTGCGCCTGCCATAAAAATTGACACATTTAGCGCAGGCGTGGCAAAAGCAGGCTCCATTTTTAAATGGACTGCAATGCTGGCAACCCTGGCCGCATTTGCGGGCATTGTGAGTTCTTTTTTTGGACTCAGGGCCGCGCTTGACCAATCGCGTACCCGGCGCGAACGCCGCAGCGTTATACTTTTTACCTTGCTCTATTTTGCATTCACGCTGGTTTATATAGCAGGGATGGTGGGGCTGCAGCACTTTGCCGAAATCAGCACACAGCAAAACATCGATAACATAAAAATTTATGCGATCGCCGCGCAACTTTTGGTTGCCGCGCTTATTGCCAGCCACATTATTCTTACGGTGAAAATGCTCAGGGCGTTGCGCACAATCAGAATGCAAGAGCGATTGTTTCATCCCGACGCATTTCAAGCGCCTGTCGATCAACCCGGATCAAAACAACGCGAATACAAAAGCCAAATTTATATCGCCGGTGTCCCTTTGTTTCATTTCCGTTTTGGTATGCCGGAAAATGGCGACAAACCTCTCGTCGCCTGGATAGCAGGAGGGAGCCACGCCTACGGATTGGTATTTGCGTGGGGTGGCATAGCGATTGCGCCCATCAGCGTCGGCATTATTTCGGTTGGTATATGCAGCATAGGCGCCATAGGTACAGGCCTCTTGGGCATGGGCACTATCGGCATCGGCATTATCGGATTTGGTGCTTCAGCCATAGGCTATAAAGCCTATGGAGCATTTTCAGCACTGGGTTGGGAAAGCGCAGTCAGCGGCGGCTTCTCCATCGCCAATGAAGCCGCACTTGGTGCAATACCTTTTGCAAAACACACAAACAATGAACAAGCGGCCGATATTGCCAGCCTGGCATTGTTTCACCAAAGCTCTATCTGGATGCTATCGGCTATTACGTTATTGGTGATTGTTCCTGCGATTTTGTATTCACACAGCGTGCGCAGGCGAATGGCCCCAAAAGGCAACTTTTGAATCAGTGTGGTTTTGGCGGACAATGGTAGCTTTGTTTAATCTCATCGCCATCCAGCGAATGCAGATGAACATCAAATCCCCACAAGCGGTGCAAGTGCTTTAAGACTTCTTGTGTGGATTCACCCAATGGCCGACGGTTATGCATATAGTGATGCAGGGTCAGCGAGCGATCACCACGCACTTCCACTTTGTAGACTTGAATATTTGGCTCGCGGTTACCCAGGTTATATTGACCTGCCAGATTTTCACGCAACTTGCGGAAACCGCGTTCATTGTGAATTGCATCGACGCGAATTTTTTCCTGCTGATCATCGTCCACAATACTAAACAGTTTTAAATCACGCATAACCTTGGGCGACAAAAACTGTAAGATAAAACTTTCATCTTTAAAGTTCTTCATTGCAAATTGTAGGGTTTCTTTCCAGTTAGAACCTGCAATTTCCGGAAACCAGCTGCGATCTTCGTCAGTAGGATTTTCACACATACGGCGAATATCACTCATAATCGAAAAGCCGAGCGTATAGGGGTTAATGCCACTAAAATAAGGGTGATCGTACGCAGGTTGAGCAACCACACTGGTGTGCGACTGCAAAAATTCCATCATAAAACCATCGGTGACATAACCACGTGCATGCAGCTCATTTAGCAAGGTGTAATGCCAGAAAGTAGCCCAGCCTTCGTTCATCACCTGGGTTTGTCGCTGCGGATAAAAATATTGAGCAATTTTGCGCACTATACGAATTACTTCGCGTTGCCATGGCTCCAGTAAGGGTGAGTTTTTTTCCAGGAAATAGAGAATATTTTCCTGTGGCTCCTGCGGGAAACGCGGTGCATTTTTTTGTGCGTCGGCGTTGGCAGATTTAGGAATAGTTCGCCACAAATCATTTACGTGTTTGCGCAAATACTCCTCGCGCTCGCTTTGACGACGCTCTTCTTCCTGTGCTGATATTGGATAAGGGCGCTTGTACCTATCCACACCATAATTCATTAACGCATGGCAGGAATCCAGAACATCCTCAACGGCACTGATGCCATAACGCTCTTCGCATTTGCTAATGTAGTTTTTTGCAAATACCAGATAATCAATTATCGAACTGGCATCAGTCCAGGTACGAAATAAATAATTTCCTTTGAAAAAAGAGTTGTGACCATAGCACGCATGGGCGATAACCAGTGTTTGCATGGTCATGGTGTTTTCTTCCATCAAATAGGCAATACAGGGGTTGGAGTTAATCACAATTTCATAAGCTAACCCCATTTGCCCACGCTTGTAGGAATGTTCAGTACTCAATAATTGTTTACCATAAGACCAATGGCTATAACCAATGGGCATTCCCACCGATGAATAAGCATCCATCATTTGCTCGGAGCTAATCACCTCTATTTGATTGGGATAAGTATCCAAACCAAATTCTTCTGCCAAGCCGGCAATAACCTGATCTACTTCACGAATTAAATCGAAGTTCCATTCAGAGGTGGTAAACAATGGTTTTTTCATGCGACCTTCTTATGGAATAGCTCACGGAATACCGGATAAATATCGCCAACACCGCGAATATGTTGCAGCGCGAAACTCTCCGGGAATTGCTCCTGAATCGTTTCGTATACACTCCACAATGCCTGATGTTCATTGTTGGTAATTTCTATATAGGAATAATACTGACAACTGGGCAGAAGTTCATCCACCAAAATATCGCGGCACACATCAGAGTCTTCACCCCAGTTATCACCATCGGAAGCCTGGGCGCCGTAGATATTCCATTGCTCTGGCGAATAGCGATCCTTGATAATTTCCTGCATCAAACGCAGTGCACTGGATACCACCGTACCGCCCGTTTCACGCGAATGAAAGAATTCTTCTTCATCCACCTCTTTCGCGCTGGTGTGATGCCGAATAAACACAATTTCTGTCTTTTCGTAGTTACGCTGCAGGAATAAATAGAGAAGGATAAAAAAACGTTTGGCGATATCTTTGGTGGCCTGATCCATGGAGCCAGAGACATCCATAATGCAAAACATTACCGCTTTGGAACGAGGCACGGGCTGTTTGATCATCAAATTGTATTTGAGATCGAAGGTATCCAGCCAGGGAACCTTACTAATAGAACGCTCCAGCTTGGCAATCGCCGCAAGCAACTCGTTGTAATGTACCGGGTCGCGTTTTGCTTCAGGAATTTTTTCCAGTTCGGCCAATTCTTCTTGCAAGGCTTGCAATTGTTTACGTTTGCCACCGGTGAGCGCCAGACGCCGCATATTCGCTGAACGCAAGGAGCGCACAATATTAATACGCCCAGGCTGCCCTTCATTGGCAACACCACCGCGCACAGTTTTAAATTCCTCCAAACCAGAAAGTTGCCGTTTTATCAAATTGGGTAATTCAAGACCGTCAAACATAAAATCAAGAAATTCTTCTTGTGAGAGTGTGAACGAAAAATCATCCATTCCCTCACCAGAGTCGCTAGCTTTACCTCCACTGCCCTGCCCTTCGCCGCCTTGTGGTCGAGCGATTTTATCGCCTTCTGAGAAATGTTTATTGCCCGGTAAGACTCGCTCATTAAGGCCGCCCTGCCCATGATGAATAACAGGTTCACTAATATCGCGACCGGGAATACTGACTTTACCGCCCTTGTCTATATCAGTAATGGATCGTTCATTCACCGCATCGGATACCGCTTTCTGAATTTGGTGACGATAGCGCCGCAAAAAGCGCTGACGGTTTACTGCGCTTTTGTTTTTGGCATTAAGACGTCGATCAATAATGTAACTCATAACCCAACCTTAACTTTGTCTAACGCAATAGTGTTTCAGGTTACTCTTTATACTTTTATTACATGACTATTAAACTTTTCTCTGGTTTCTTTCTGAATCCCCTCTGGATAAGCCGCCATGATTGGCGGCCTTTATCAGGATTTATTGAGATTTTCTAACGCGCAGATACCATTCAGACAGCAAGCGTACTTGCTTTTCAGTGTACCCACGCTCCACCATACGCTGGACAAAATCATGATGCTTCTTCTTGTCTTGTACCGAAGCCTTCGCATTGAACGAAATAACCGGCAGTAAATCCTCAGTATTTGAGAACATTTTCTTCTCAATCACTATGCGCAATTTTTCATACCCGCGCCAATCGGGATTTTTTCCTGCATTGCTCGCCTTGGCACGCAACACGAAGTTCACAATTTCATTGCGGAAATCTTTAGGATTACTAATACCCGCCGGCTTCTCAATTTTCTCCAGCTCATCATTAAGTGAAGATCGATTGAGTATTTCCCCGGTTTCAGGATCGCGATACTCCTGATCCTGAATCCAGAAATCCGCATAGGTCACATAGCGATCAAAAATGTTTTGACCATATTCCGCATAGGATTCCAGATACGCGGTTTGGATTTCTTTACCAATAAAGTCCACATATTTAGGCGAAATGAATTCTTTTAAAGCATTCAGGTATTTATCTTGCACTTCTTTGGGGAATTGCTCCTGCTCGATTTGCTGTTCGAGCACATACATCAGGTGTACCGGATTTGCCGCAATTTCGGTTGGATCAAAATTAAACACCTTGGATAAAATTTTGAACGAAAACCGAGTTGACAGTCCGTTCATCCCTTCATCCACGCCGGCTGCATCTTTATATTCTTGCAAGGATTTTGCTCGTGGATCCGTATCTTTTAGATTTTCACCATCATAGATACGCATTTTCGAGTAGATATTGGAATTTTCTGGCTCTTTAATGCGCGACAACACCGAGAATTGTGCAAGCATTCGCAAAGTGTCCGGCGCACAAGGTGCCTTGGATAAGGATGAGTGTTGCAGCAATTTTTCATAGATTTTCATTTCCTCGGTAACACGCAAACAGTAAGGCACCTTGACAATGTAAACACGGTCAATAAATGCTTCATTGTTTTTGTTGTTACGGAAATTTTGCCATTCAGATTCATTAGAGTGCGCGAGAATAATCCCATCAAACGGGATTGCTCCCAAACCTTCTGTACTATTGAAATTCCCTTCTTGTGTTGCCGTTAATAGCGGATGCAAGACTTTGATCGGGGCCTTAAACATCTCTACGAATTCCATCAACCCTTGGTTCGCGCGACACAAACCACCGCTAAAACTATAGGCATCAGGGTCGTTTTGTGGAAATTCTTCCAACTGACGAATATCCACTTTACCAACCAATGAGGAAATATCCTGGTTGTTTTCATCACCTGGTTCAGTTTTGGTAATCGCAATTTGGTTCAGTATGGAAGGGTAAACTTTAACTACTTTGAACTGGGTAATGTCGCCACGAAACTCTTGTAAGCGTTTTGCAGCCCAAGGTGACATAATAGATTTAATGTAACGCGGAGGAATGCCGTAATCTTCCTGCAGGATTTTTCCATCCTCTTCCGGATTAAATAGCCCCAATGGCGATTCAAATACCGGTGAACCTTTGATGCAATAGATAGGCATTTTTTCCATCAGTGTTTTCAGCATTTCCGCCAGTGATGATTTTCCTCCACCCACCGGCCCCAATAGATAAAGGATTTGTTTCTTTTCCTCCAACCCTTGAGCGGCGTGCTTGAAAAACGACACTATCTGTTGGATCGATTCTTCCATGCCATAAAAATCGCCGAAGGCTTTATAGCGCTTGATAATTTTATTAGAAAAAATTCGACTGAGGCGAGGGTCTTGAGAAGTATCCACCATCTCTGGGTCACCAATGGCCATCAACATACGCTCTGCAGCCGATGCATAAACACTGGGGTCTTTTTTACAGAGTTCGAGATACTCCTTAATCGTTAACTCTTCCTGCTGGGTAGCTTCAAAACGTTCGCGATAATGACTGAATATACTCATAATCTACCTCGGGTTAGCGATTAAAGCGGTAAACACAGATCAGTAAGACAGCAACTAATTCAACTTATCCCCCACTTGGGAAAATACGGTAGCTCGTTATCCATAAGCATAGCCCTAAATTTCTCAAGTATTAAAAGTAATAACAACTAATTGACTGATTTCTCGTTAAGCTTTTACACTCAAAAAACGCGCCAAGTAATCGTTCTGATTATGTAAATTTTTGCGCTAGACTAGTTAATCATCAAATTCGCACAGGTTAATTGCCTTTAGGCTTATATTTTATAAATTCATGATTTCTATTCCCTGGCTCAACCCTTACAACTTGCAATTTCCCGCCACCGAGTCCGCGCTGGATGAGCCTAATGGGTTGTTAGCTGTTGGCGGTGATCTTTCCCCGGAACGGATACTTGCAGCTTATCAGCATGGAATTTTCCCTTGGTTTAACCCGGGTGATCCAATTTTGTGGTGGAGCCCCAGTCCGAGAACAGTAATTTACCCGGAGCAACTCCATATTTCCAAAAGTCTGCACAAATTGCTGCGCAAAGGAATTTATCGCGTAACCTTTGATAATTGTTTTGAAAATGTGATGCGCGCCTGTGCAGCGCCGCGCAACCATGCAGATGGAACCTGGATTAGCGAAGAAATTATCGCCAGCTACACTGCTTTGCACCGCCGTGGCCTTGCACATTCCGTTGAGGTCTGGCAGGAAAATCAATTAGTTGGCGGACTCTACGGAATGGCATTAGGGCGCGTCTTTTTTGGTGAGTCTATGTTTAGCCGCGCCGACAATGCATCCAAATTCGGGTTTGCTCATTTGGTTAGGCAATTACGTCATTGGAATTTCCAGCTAATCGATTGCCAGGTTGCCAACGATCATTTGTTTAGTTTAGGTGCCGTCGAAATTCCTCGTGAAGAATTTCAAAAAATACTGGTAAACTTTGCCCATGAGCCGAGTGTGTATTCCCAACCCTGGTCAGCCCTGACAATTAATCCTTGGGAATAACCGGATTTGCGCGAGGCAGTCATGTCCGACTTATCAACATTAAAATTATTTGCCACTCAGCCTCACCCGTGCAGTTATCTGGACGGGCAAGAGGCCACAACAGTTTTTGTCGATCCGGATGCGAAAATAGATCCATCGCTCTATACCCAATTGTCACAGTTGGGCTTTCGCCGCAGCGGTGCCCACTTGTATCGCCCACAATGCCTGCGATGCCAGGCCTGCGTCTCCTGCCGAATTCCGGTGAAATTATTTAGGCCCAGTCGCACCCAGCGCCGCTGTTTGCAACGCAATCACGATTTATCGCTGCATATCACTTACAACATTAATACGGTTGAGCATTACAATCTCTATGCCCGCTACATAGAAGGGCGTCATCAGGATGGGGATATGTACCCTCCCTCTGAAGAACAATACAAAGCCTTTCTTACCAGCGAATGGGGTATTACCCAATATATAGAACTGCGCCTTGAAGGACGACTGATAGGCCTTTCTGTATGCGACCAACTGGGGGATGGTTTATCAGCGGTATACACATTTTACGATCCTGTCGAAGAGCACCGAGGCTTGGGCAAGTTTGCAATTCTGGCGCAGATAGAAAAAGCACGAACCATGGGTCTGGATTACCTTTATTTAGGTTACTGGATTAAGAATTGCGAAAAAATGAACTACAAGACCCAATATCGCCCCTTGGAACTGCTGGTAAATCGCCGTTGGATGCGACTTAACTGAGCAACCAGCCGCCCATTTGCACAGATACATGCCGAAAGCAGTGGCAAAAGCTGCTTTTCTCCCTTATTCCCCTTGGCGGCTCTGGTTAATTAAGGCACAATTCACGCCTATTTTTTTACCCCCCTCTATCGCCCTGTCGTGATAGACAAGAACTATCGAAACCCTGAGGAAGCTGCCGCATGGCAAAAGACGATTGCATTGAATTTGACGGTGAAGTGGTTGATACCCTACCCAACACTACCTTTCGCGTAAAACTGGAAAATGGACATGTGGTCATTGCCCACATCTCTGGCAAGATGCGCAAAAATTATATCCGTATTCTGACTGGAGATAAGGTTAAGGTTGAGATGACTCCCTATGACCTGACCAAAGGCCGAATTACTTATCGCGCCCGTTAATACCTATAGTGGATCCTTGCCAAAAGAACCGCTCAACATATAAACAAAAGCCGCACACAAGTGCGGCTTTTGTATTCTACCCGTCGGAACAATCAACTCAGGCTGGCTGTGCTGCTTGTTTAGCTTTGACCTCGATAGTGATCTTGTCCTCTATAGGGTCAACATCCACATCTACAGTTCCACCTCCGTGAGATAAGGTTCCAAAGAGAATTTCCTCGGCCAACGGTTTTTTCAGCTTATCCTGAATCAAGCGAGCCATTGGGCGCGCGCCCATTTTTACATCATAACCATGAATCGCAAGCCATTCACGGGCTTCGTCGCTAATTTCCAGGGTTACATGCTTATCATCTAACTGGGTCTGCAGCTCCATCAGGAACTTATCGACCACAGTTTTAATGGTATTCAAGGTCAATGATGCAAACTGCACAATCGCATCCAACCGGTTGCGGAATTCAGGCGTAAACATTTTCTTGATGGCTTCCATACCATCAGTAGCATGATCCTGGTGAGTGAAGCCGATGGAAGCACGACTCATCACCTCAGCACCAGCGTTGGTAGTCATAATCAAAATTACGTTACGGAAATCCGCCTTGCGCCCATTGTTGTCAGTCAGAGTACCGTGGTCCATAACCTGCAACAGCAAGTTGAAAACCTCCGGATGCGCTTTCTCTATCTCATCCAGCAACAGCACACAGTGTGGCTGCTTGGTGATTGCATCCGTTAACAACCCGCCCTGATCAAAACCCACATAACCCGGCGGCGCACCAATCAAACGCGATACCGTGTGGCGCTCCATGTACTCTGACATATCAAAACGCACCAGCTCCATACCCATACATTTGGCCAACTGACGACAAACTTCTGTTTTACCTACACCGGTAGGGCCAGCAAACAGGAAAGAACCAATTGGTTTCTCTGCCGAACCCAAGCCTGCACGTGACAATTTGATTGCTGTTGCCAGTGTATCGATTGCCTCATCCTGACCAAACACTGTCATCTTCAAATTCTGATCCAGTTTGCGCAATTGCTCTTTATCAGAAGAAGACACACTTTTTGGCGGGATGCGTGCAATTTTGGCAACCACATTCTCTACATCAGTAACACCAATCGTTTTTTTGCGTTTGCTTGGCGCAAGCAATTGTTGATATGCCCCCGCTTCATCAATGACATCAATTGCCTTGTCCGGCAAGAAGCGGTCATTGATATAGCGCTCGGCCAATTCTGCTGCTGCACGCAACGCAGCATCGGTGTAGCGCAAGTTGTGATGTTTCTCAAAACGGCTCTTAAGCCCCTTGAGGATTTGATAGGTTTCATCAACTGTTGGCTCATTCACATCCACCTTTTGGAAGCGGCGAGAAAGAGCGCGATCCTTATCAAAAATTCCACGAAACTCTTGATAAGTTGTAGAGCCCATACAGCGAATTTCGCCAGATGACAACAATGGTTTCAACAGGTTAGAGGCATCCATCACGCCACCTGATGCCGCACCTGCACCGATGATGGTATGAATTTCATCGATAAACAAAATCGATTTTTTTTGTTTCTTCAACTCATTCAACAAACTTTTGAAGCGTTTCTCAAAGTCACCGCGATACTTTGTGCCGGCCAACAAAGCCCCCATATCCAGCGAAAACACGATGCTATCGGCAAGGGACTCAGGGACATCGCCGTCAACGATACGTTTCGCCAAACCTTCTGCAATCGCGGTTTTACCCACACCCGATTCCCCAACCAGTAAAGGGTTGTTCTTACGACGACGAGAGAGGATCTGGCAAACGCGTTCAACTTCAAACTCGCGGCCTACTAGCGGATCAATGCGCCCCTGCATGGCGGCCTCATTAAGATTGGTGGCAAAGTTTTCCAATGGACTTTGTGCACTGGATTCGCCAGCAGCAGATTCTTCATCCTGCCCTTCTTGCGAATTATGGTGGTGATCGCTGCTGTGATCGTTATTACCAGCCACTTTGTGAATACCATGAGTGATGTAATTGACCACATCAATGCGGGCAATGCTTTGTTGTTTCAGATAATAAACAGCCTGGCTTTCCTGCTCACTAAAAATAGCGACCAACACATTTGCACCGGTTACTTCTTGTTTGCCAGAAGATTGAACATGGAATACAGCGCGCTGCAGTACACGTTGAAACCCCAAAGTTGGCTGAGTTTCACGTTCACTGTCATTTTCAGGAATGAGCGGAGTGGTGGAATCGACAAACTCGATTAATTCTTTGCGTAAACTAATTAAATCAGCACCGCAAGCGCGTAATACATTTGCCGCCGAATCATTATCGATGAGCGCGAGTAGCAAATGCTCAACAGTCATGAATTCGTGTCGCTTGGAGCGCGCACCTTTGAAAGCAAGATTTAAGGTTACTTCCAGATCTTTACTTAACATTGCGCCTACCCTCTTCTAACCAACAAAAATAACTTCTTTACAACTTACTGCTCATCTTCAACCGCTTCAATTTCACACAACAGCGGATGTTGATTCTCTCTTGCATATTGATTCACTTGGGCCGCTTTAGTTTCAGCAATATCTCGAGTATAGATACCGCAAACAGCTTTGCCGTGAACATGTACCGTTAACATCACATGGGTAGCTTTTTCGCGCGACATGGAAAAAAACACTTCCAAAATTTCCACCACGAAATCCATGGGTGTGTAGTCATCATTCAGTAATACCACCTTATACATAGGTGGTCGCTTTAACTTGGGTTTGGATGTTACAACAGCAAGACCACCATCAGATTCATCGGCAGAATTGTCATCATCTTTACCTAAGGTTAGTTGAAGCTTGCGGAGATTGCCCATAGAGATTTAATACAAAATAAAAAATGATTGGATGTTTGCCGGCATTGTAACCCATCGGCATAACAAGCCCTAATTCATCCTGATCAACGCTAATACGGATAAATGCTTGACTTTGGGTCAATTGTTGGATAAAAAAAGAGCGCCGATGCACATAAATGCGGCACTTTGCTTAGATTGGGGCTCTTATCGCAAATAACAATAAAATACTTGGCCGCTTAAAAGCATAAGTTAAATGCACCAGCCCTTCTAGGTAAATCTCTCGTCCATGACCCCCGAGCAATTGCAGTACTTGGGACAATAATAACGACAGTGATGTTTTTCAAGGGCATCACTCGGGCAGAAGGATTCCAAATCATGCCAACAGGCACAGTCAAATGGTTCAATAACGCAAAAGGTTACGGCTTTATTCTTGCGGATGAAGGCGGCGAGGACTTGTTTGCACACTATTCAGCCATAACTATGGAGGGTTATAAGACCCTCAAGGCAGGCCAGCAGGTGACTTTCGAGATCACCAAGGGGGATAAAGGGTTGCATGCTGTCAACATCTCCGCTCCAGCCAATGCCAGCTTGCAATTTAATCAGCGAACGAGCCCTGTTCCCGCGTGAATTAACGCTCCTTCCGCGGAACAAATGCGATAAAAAAGCCTCTCGTGTTTCCACCAGAGGCTTTTTGTCATGGCAATTACCGGCAAACACCGGCAATTATTTAGTCCAAGCTTGCCAGCGCAGCGTTAAAGGTTGCACTTGGGCGCATGGCAGCAGAGGTTTTAGCAAAATCAGGGTGATAGTAACCACCTAACTCTACTGCTTTACCACCTGCCGCAATCAATTCTGCAACAATTTTACCTTCGTTCGCGGTCAAGGTTTTGGCCAAAGGAGCAAATTGTGCAGCCAGCGAAGCGTCTTCCGTTTGCGCTGCCAGAGTTTGTGCCCAGTAGAGCGCCAGGTAGAAATGACTACCACGGTTATCAAACTCGCCTACTGCACGACCCGGCGACTTGTTGTTGTCGAGGAACAAGCCATTCGCCTGATCCAATGCTTTAGCCAGTACTTTGGCTTTGACATTACCAGTAATGTTGCCGTAATGATCCAGAGACTCAGCCAGAGCCAGAAACTCGCCGAGCGAATCCCAACGCAGATGGCCTTCCTCTACAAATTGCTGTACGTGCTTGGGCGCGGAGCCGCCAGCACCCGTCTCAAACAGACCACCACCGTTCATCAGTGGAACAATTGAAAGCATTTTGGCGGAGGTTCCCAACTCCATGATCGGGAACAAATCGGTCAGATAATCACGCAATACGTTACCGGTAACGGAAATAGTGTCTTTACCTGCGCGGATACGATCCAGGGAAAATTGGGTCGCCTCTTCCGGGGTTTTAATATGAATTTCCAAGCCGCTAGTGTCGTGATTTTTCAGGTAAGTATTTACCTTGGCAATCAATTGAGCATCGTGCGCACGTGCTGGGTTCAACCAGAACACAGCAGGAGTGTTAGAGGCGCGAGCGCGGTTTACTGCCAGCTTTACCCAATCCTGAATTGGAGCATCTTTTACCTGGCACATACGCCAGATATCACCCTGCTCTACCGTTTGCTCCAACAAAATTTTGCCCGCCGAATCCACAACACGCACAACACCGTCAGCCGGAATTTGGAAGGTTTTATCATGCGAGCCATATTCTTCAGCGGCTTGTGCCATCAAACCTACGTTAGGTACGCTGCCCATGGTTTTTGGATCGAAAGCGCCATGCTTTTTACAGTCATCAATAACAACTTGATAAACACCGGCGTAACAACGATCTGGAATACAGGCCTTGGTATCTTGCAGTTTGCCTTCGGCATTCCACATTTTGCCTGAATCGCGAATCATCGCCGGCATTGAGGCATCAACAATTACGTCACTTGGAACATGCAGGTTGGTAATACCCTTGTCGGAATTTACCATCGCCAATTGAGGACGAGTTGCATAAAGCGCTTTGATATCCGCTTCAATTTCCGCTTGCTTGTCCGCTGGCAAGGATTTGATCTTGGTGTAAAGATCACCAATACCGTTGTTAACATCTACCGCCAGCTCAGCCAGAACAGCAGCGTGTTTTTCCAGCACTGGAGCGTAGTAAACCGATACGAAATGACCAAAGATAATCGGGTCGGACACTTTCATCATGGTCGCTTTCAGGTGAATTGAAAGCAAAACACCGGTGTTTTTGGCATCTTCAATTTGCGCTGCAATGTAGGTGCGCAGTGCTTTTTTACTCAACACAGAAGCATCGATAATTTCGCCAGCTTGAACCTTGGTAGTTTCTTTCAGGACTTTGACACTGCCGTCTTTACCAACCAACTCGATTTTTACAGTGCCAGCTTCAGCAACGGTAGTAGATTTTTCGCTACCGAAGAAATCATTGGCATCCATGTGGGCAACATGGGATTTTGAATCAGCCGCCCAGGCACCCATTTTGTGCGGGTTTTTGCGCGCGTAATTTTTTACTGACAAAGGTGCGCGACGGTCAGAGTTACCTTCACGCAGAACCGGGTTTACTGCTGAGCCTTTGATTTTGTCGTAGCGAGCTTTTGCATCTTTTTCAGCATCGTTAGCCGGGTTTTCCGGGTAATCCGGCAGGTTATACCCTTGGGATTGCAATTCTTTAATCGCCGCTTTCAACTGCGGAATAGAGGCACTGATATTCGGTAACTTGATAATGTTCGCTTCTGGCGTGGTCGCTAATTGACCTAATTCTGCCAAATGGTCGCCAATACGCTGAGCTTCGGTCAAACGCTCAGGAAAGGCGGCAATGATGCGGCCTGACAGAGAAATATCGCGGGTTTCAATCACTACACCGGAAGACTTGGTGTATGCCTGAACAATCGGCAAGAGGGAATAAGTGGCAAGAGCGGGGGCTTCGTCGGTTTGGGTGTAGATAATTTTTGAATCTGTCATTTAAAGATGGCTCCATCAATTCATGCGGCTCGGCCTTGTGAGCTCTACCATTTACGAGTATGAAAATTTAGAAAAAGAGCCCCGCCACAGGGAACAACTACCCCTTGCCAGAGCGTCGGCGATTCTACACCTCTGGCGGCGTTTATGCATGGGTTATGTTGCTTTGGCGACAGGGCTGATCTCGGATAAAATCCTGCTTTTGTTGGTCCCTGACTTTGGTATCAGTGTGTTATGGCTTCATTAATTCTGTTCAATAAACCTTACGGCGTGCTCTCCCAGTTTACCGATGGCGAGGGGCGCCCAACCTTGAAGGACTATATCAAGATTCCCCATGTATACCCGGCCGGGCGCCTGGATCACGACTCCGAGGGATTATTGCTTCTAACTGATGATGGTCAGCTACAAAACCATATTGCCCACCCTGCACATAAATTGCCTAAAACCTATTGGGTTCAGGTAGAGGGTGCCCCCAACAGCTATGCACTCACCAGGTTACGCCAGGGTGTTGAACTTAACGATGGAATGACGCAGCCCGCCGAAGTGCGCCTGATCCCCGCTCCCAAACTCTGGGAGCGAGACCCTCCCATTCGCGAGCGAGCCAATATTCCCACCCAATGGATGGAAATTGTCATTGCGGAGGGGCGTAACCGTCAGGTACGCCGTATGACTGCCGCTGTGGGCCACCCCACGCTGCGTCTGGTGCGGGTAAAAATTGGCAATTGGACGCTGGAAGGTATTGAACAAGGTAAATACAAAGTCGAAACCGTTCATTTGCCAAAAACAGCGCCTATTCCGCAAGCTCGCTCTAATCAGGGACTCTCGCACAAGCAGGCAGAAAGATCCAGTAAGGGAACTACAAAAAATGGCGATATCAATGCCCCCAAAAAAACTAACGATAATCGGGGAACCAAGAAATCTGCGGAGCAAAGCCGACGGGAGAAAACAATTGCGAACAAGAAGGCCGGCGTAAGCAACAGCCAGGTTAAATCACCAGCTAAAACATCCAAACCGGCGACGCAAACATTGGTAATACAAAAACCAAAGCCAAAACTTACACTACCTCCGAAGTAGATTTCGTCTTGCGCTTGAACTTCCCTACAACATAAAGGCGCCGCTAGCGCCTTTATTGTTCAATTCATATTAATCTAACCACCGCTAACCGTAAGTAAAGGTTAATCCTTTCTCGCGATAATCGCGCAGACGAATGCCATGAGTTCCATCGCACAAGGCACGCTTGATTAAATAGGTCTTATCAAGTTTTTTCTGTTCAACATCGACAAGATTAAGAATCAGCTCTTTCTCCAGTGGTTTATTCAGATCTTTGACCACAATGATTTTGGGCAAATGACGATAACGGTAGTTGGTTTCCAGAACAATTCCCACCAAGCCATTGATTAATTCAACAATACTGCCAGGAGGATAAAGACCCACACATTTGATAAATTCCAGCGCGAGGCGCTCGTCAAAATGCTTACCGCGCTCGTCAAAAATTCGTTTCAGCGCATCAGTTCCCGGAATCGCACGCGAATAACAACGATCGCCGGTCATAGCATCATAGGCATCAACAATCGCAATAATGCGCGCAAAATCTGAGATACCTGCCGCCTTTAATTTGCGAGGATAACCTGACCCATCCACTCGCTCATGATGGCTATAGGCCACGTCTACGGTTGCATTGGGAATTCCCGGTGACGACATCAGCAGATTACGGCCGTGCACAGTATGGGCTTTTATGATATTGAACTCTTTATCAGTGAGCTCTTCACGCTTGTTAAGCACATTGGAGGGAACACGCATTTTACCTACATCGTGCAATAACCCGCACAAACCCAGTTTTTCCAGCTCAGACTCGCTCATTCCCAAATGGCGACCGAAAGCGATTGAAAGGATACATACATTGAGGCAATGCTCGGCAGTGTATTCATCCTCATTGCGCATACGCGACATCCAGATAAGTGCATCCGGGTTGCGCAGAATACTGCCAACACAATCTTTGACTGTTGCTTTCGCTTGCTCGGTATTGACCACTCCACCCAGACGAGCATCATCAAGCAAGGATTTGGTGATTTTTTTAGCTTCTCGAAAAACCCCCAAAGCAGCATGGTGCTCTTTCTGGGCATCGATCTTATTGATATAGGATTTAACTTTCTGAATAGGCGGGCCAGCTACACCACGCTCTTCGGGGGGCACCCATTCTTCGCGTACCGCATCTATCCAAACATGATCAGCATATTCAGCAACCGCATCTATATCATCCAGGCTTTCAATCATAAAGCCTTGCATCAGAAACGGCGTCTCCTGCCAGTCGCGATCAAGCCTGGACACAAACATGCCTATTTTCAGCTCTGAGATGTGGATTTTGATGGAGCTCAGACGCTTATCCACATAGCCCGGCTTTACTTCTTGCCGATCCAAAGAAACCTCACTTTGCTGTTGTTATTATTACTGCGGAGCGCCTATAAACCTGAATAATGACGAGCAAATCGCTCATCGATGATTGAATCATAGCTGCTTTTGAAAGCGTTAACATTAAACAAAAAGCTATCAAAAAAAAACGTTTTATTACTTTATGTAAATTTAAGCGACACCCATTCAACACGCACCTTGGCAATGGGACCGTAAACATTATCCCAATCAAATCCAACACTGGCTGCACGCTTTTGCAATTTCGCTGCGCGGCTAAGCGCTGGCAGATTCAAAGGAACATCGGCCAATAAACCCTGTGCACCTTTGGCTTCTCGCTCTTGTTGCTTGATGGCCTCCCATCGCGCTTTGACATCGGCCTGCAAGGTGTTGCGATTATCAATACGACTCTGCAAGGTACCATCGGGAAATACATGGGGATGACGGCGAATTAATTTAGCCACCAGATCAGACACAACGCTCGCAAATTCGAAGCGTTCATCCTCTTTACCAAGCTGGCTGTAAAAGATGACTTGAAACAGCAAATCCCCCAGTTCCTCTTTCAAATGCACGAAATCCTGCTTTTCTATCGCATCGACAACTTCATAGGCTTCTTCAAGCGTAGAAGGTGCAATGCTGGCGTAATCTTGCTTGATATCCCAAGGGCAACCAGATTCCGGGTCGCGCAAGCGCGCCATCAAATAAAGTAAATCGTCGACAGAATATTGCGTACACATAAATGAGGTAATAGCCAAAAAGTTAATGCTTGCGACGCGCAGAGGCAATGTTGGGTAGCTGGTTGAGCTTGGTGAGTATACGGCTCAACTCGTCGAAGCTGCGAATTTCTACTGTCACCTGCATATCGACGGTGTTTTTGCGTTTATCCGATAAGGTTTGCAGCGCAATGATATTGATCCGCTCCTGATCCAGTAAAGTAGTAATATCTTTTAACAAGCCGTAACGGTCATAGGCTTCGATCACCACATCTACCGAATAGAAACTTTGCGGTGCATCGCCCCACTCCACCTTGATAATACGCTGGGGTTCATCGGTTTGAAGTTGCAAAATATTGGAACAATCCTGGCGGTGAATGGAAACGCCTTTGCCCAAGGTGATGTAGCCGGTAATCGCATCACCCGGAACCGGATTACAGCAGTGGGCAATTTGAGTGAGCAAATTCCCCACGCCTTCGATATAAAAATCCGAATCCTTTTTCGGACGAGGCGTTTTAGCCTTGAACGGAATCAATGGCTGCTGAGGATCCGCCTCATCCAGTTGCTTCTGGGCTGCATTCAAGACTTGCCCAACACCTATATCGCTCGCCCCCACTGCCGCATATAAATCATCAAGCGAATTAAAACGCAGTTTTTTCGCCAGCTCTTCAAAATCCAGATCCAGCAGTGCCAAACGTTTAAACTCACGATCCAATAACGCCTGGCCTTCAGCGATATTTTTATCGCGCGCTTGCTGCTTGAACCAATGTTGGATTTTGGCGCGCGCACGCGGCGTATTCACATAACCCAGTGCAGCATTAAGCCAATCGCGACTGGGCGATTCCAGTTTGCCGGTGAGGATTTCCACCTGATCGGCATTGGTCAGTTGATAGTTAAGGGGCACTATGCGGTTGTTGACCTTGGCACCACGGCAACGATGACCAACATCGGTGTGGATCTTGTAGGCAAAATCGAGTGGTGTTGCGGTACGCGGTAAGTCCACCACATGGCCTTCGGGGGTAAATACGTAGATACGATCCTGATTGACCGAACGCAGATCCTCTTGCAGTTGCGAGCTATCACCACCCAACTCTTCATGCCACTCCAGCACCTGACGCAACCAGGAAATTTTCTGTTCGTAGGCATCCTGGGTGGATTTGGTGTCCGTGCCTTTATAGCGCCAGTGGGCACACACCCCCAGCTCCGACTCTTCGTGCATTTCATGGGTGCGAATCTGGATTTCCAGCACCTTGTTTTCCGGCCCCCAGACTGCCGTATGCAGCGAGCGATAGCCGTTTTCTTTTGGTGAGGCAATATAGTCGTCAAATTCGTGGGGGATGTTGCGCCATAAGCTATGAACAATCCCCAGTACGGCATAGCAATCGCGAATGCTCGGCACCAGGATCCGCACTGCGCGAATGTCATAGACTTGGGAAAAAGGAATCCCCTTGCGCTGCATCTTCCGCCAGATACTGTAGATATGCTTGGCGCGACCACCAACAGTACCTTCAATACCGGCTTTCTTTAATTCGCCGCGCAATAGATTGAGCAGGTTATCGATATACTCCTGGCGTGCCAGCCGGCGCTCATCCAGCAACTTGGCGATACGCTTGTAATCATCCGGTTGCAGGTAACGGAAGGATAGATCTTCCAATTCCCACTTGATATGGCCAATACCCAAACGATGGGCAAGTGGGGCGTAAATGTCGGCGACCTCACGCGACACCTGGCGACGGCGATCCGGCTCTGCATTTTTAACCGAGCGAATAGCACAGGTGCGTTCAGCCAGTTTGATCAGGGCAATACGTACATCATCCACCATAGCAACCAGCATCTTACGGATTTTTTCCGCCTGCTCGGTTGCCTGTGAGCCAAGTACCTTCTCTTCTTCATTGCGCTGGTAGCTAATCGCTGCCATACGCAATACACCCTTGACCAATTTGCCAACGGTTTCGCCGAATTCTTCCTGCACATCTTTCAGGGTAATTTTATGTTCGCGCACCGCGCGATAGAGGATGGCAGCGACCAGGGCATCCTGATCCAACTGCAAATCGGCAAGGATTTCTGCCATTTCCAGGCCGATACGAAAGCAGGAAAATTCCTCTCCCCAGTTGTGATCGTCATCGGCATGAATATCGACCAGCGATAGGCTTTTTTCCGCCGCGCGACGCAATTCGGCACGATTGGTTTCCACCTGTAAGTGGGAGTGGTTGAGCCGGTCGATCCAGGCGTCTATATCGACCTTGCCGTCAGCGGCTATAGGGTGATCTGCTCTGACTTTAACCATAACGTCTACTTCAATAATTCGGGTTGTGTTATTTTTTTGATTTTAGCGGTGGCACCAAAAACAACAACTTAGCACCACGACAAGCCCATCACTTAAGCAAAAACAACGCCATTGACTCTACATGACTGGTGTGGGGGAACATATCCAACACCCCTGCAGCATCCAATTGATAGCCTGCTTCAGCCAAAATTGCAGCGTCACGCGCCAAGGTCGCCGGGTTGCAACTGACGTAGACTATTCGTTTGGGCGAAAGTTGCTTGGTAGCGACCCATTGCTTAATTGCCGTAACAACCTCTTTTGCACCATCGCGGGGCGGATCGAGCAAAATTGCAGCAATTTCATGCTCCTTTCCACCGGCCAGCCGTTGCCATTGAGTATGGGTCATATCGGCCAGGTTCGCGGCAATAAATTTTGCGTTGGCGATGCCCAGGCGCTCGGCGTTTTCACGACCGCGCACCACCATGGAGTCTACAGCCTCTATGCCAATAACCTCGTGACAAACCCGTGCCATAGGCAAGGTAAAGTTACCGATACCGCAAAACAAATCCAAAACTCGCTCATGAGGCTTTAGATTTAGTAGCGCCAAGGCCTGAGCGACCATTTTTTCATTTACCCGTGGATTCACCTGGGTAAAGTCTTGGGGGTGAAAACTCAGCGGCAAATCACCCAAACGATAATTCAACCGTGGATCACAGCTATTTGCATCCAGATCGGTAAGCCCAATGTTGCCGTTAGGCTCTAGCCACACTTTGCACAAATAGGCTTGCGCAAATTGTGCGAGGCTTTGTAAATCTTGTTCAGTTAATTTTTTGGTGTGGCGCACAATAACCGCAGATTCATCGCCGCCGCGCACCAATTCGATATGCGTTACTGCTTTCGCGGAGCGCAATTGTTCCAACCAATGTTGTAGCGGTTTAATCAGTAGATTTAATTCCGGCACCAGAACCAGGCAACGTTGGATTGCCGCAATCGTTTTGCTGTGTTGCTGGCGAAAACCGAGGCTGACACTGCCATCATTTTCATACCAAACGCCCAAACGCGCGCGCGCGCGATAACCGCTATCAATAACACTGACCGCAGGGAGGATACGTTTTGGTAATACCTTACCCCAGTGCTGCAACTGCTGCATCAAGGCGTGCTGCTTCAAAGCAAGCTGCGCTTCAGTTTTAACATGTTGCAACTGGCAACCACCGCATTCTCGATAGTGCGCACAGGGCGGCTCGGTACGATCAATAGAAGGCTCGAGAATTTGATCGACACGTGCCTCAACAAAACGTGGGTGCTCTTCCACCAAACGCGCACTGACGCGCTCACCCGGCAACGCGCCCTGAATAAAAAGCGTTTTGCCGTCCAAATGAGTTAAACCACGACCATCGTGACTCCAGCGCTCAATGGTGAATTCACCCAAACGCTTATTAATTTGTGGCAGAATTTTTTCTGCCGCACGCGGAGCATTCATACGTGGAGTGTCATCGCGTACATAGACAGGCTCGCCAATTTTTTTGGGGCGCGGCTTTTTGCCAAGCAAATTGCCGCCTTTCCCATTACCATTTTTACCACTACCACCTTTGTTGGTGCGATTTGTCATTGCTTTGTCTCTGTACATCGATTTACAAGATTTTCACACGGGTAAGCGCTATTTACCCAACTGCGTATCAATCCATTGATACCTTGCGCGCTGCCAGCGAATCATCTCTTTTACTTCAGCCTCGTAACTGCCTGTCCCGCCATGGCTGCCATGCAGAATCCAGGGGGCAAAATCGGTCACAGACCAGATTGAATAATTTTTTGTTTGCTGCTTCTCCAGCCAGGTTGCGCGCGCATCGGCATAGATAAACATCAGCTCAAATTTGCCCTCTGCTTTGAGTGCCTTCCAGCGCGCTTTTACTTTTGCTTCGAATGCCGGGTCTTCAAATAAACGCTTGAACCAACTGCTGTTGCGAATATGCCACCCATAGGTTTTATCCACGTCGCTATAGCCTGCATTGCCGAGCGCAAGATCAAAATCCCACACCGGACCGAAGAACATTTTTCCACCACGCTTTTTGTAAACATAAGCACTGGCAGAGGCACCATCCGGATTTTTGAATAGTTCATTGATGATGTAATAATTAATCACCGAATCGACATCGATATACGCAGCATAGCCCTTGCCCTCATCTTTAAAATCATTGCCGAAAAGGGCGGACTCGGTATCTGCAAAATAGTTGGAAATATACTCACGCTGGGCTGACCAGGCTGGATCGAGCAGGGTCTCCGGGCTTTGCAAGCAGAAAGGATCCATACCATGATTTGAATCAATACAAAAATCGATTTTGCGATTCAGGTTTTCTCCATTTACACAAAACGATTCCCAAGTATTACCAATGCAATAGTTCTTGTGATACCGAAAATCAATTTCCATTAAGTATCCACCGGTAATTTTTTCTGCATCAGTGTCCGTCACTTTCAGCTCAGGAATATTCACGCGGTCTTTTGCTACACGAATATGCTCCACCAATTGATAAACGCCTTGATAAACGCCATTCAAGTTCACTTCCACATATTGTGCACGAGGGGTATATTCCATACCCAGGCTTTTGCTGAACATGAAAGTGATATCATTGCGCATGAGTGTTTTATCCGCATAATTTGCGAGCAATACCCAGTGCTTACTGGCCGGCATTCCTAGCAGCGATGTCGAGTTGGTTAACTTCAAACGGTAAGGCTTTTTCGGCCAGCTCCAGGTAGAGTTGCCGCGTCCGCGAATTTCAAGGGAGCCGGAACTTTGCTCAACGCCTTCACCGTTTAAGGTGAATTGGCCGGTAATGTAATTCTCTTTAGAAACAATGGGCGCAACACCGTCGGTAGTTAGCGAAAGAGAGGGCAATGTCTCCGTTGTCCCTTTAGGAAAATCTGCTGGTATTGCAAGGCTGCTGGAGCTGGACGACACAACAGCTTGTGATGAAATACTTGATTGCGGATTCACACCCTTGTTATCACCACCGGAACCCGATCCACCGCAAGCGCAAAGTGCTAGCGCCACAACAACCACATAAATCCGCATAATGACCGACATAAAAGCTCCTGCTTGTTTATTGTTAATAAAATTTACCGCTGCGTTTATGGTTTAAACATTAAATAAACCGGATGACAAATAGCGATCTCCACGATCGCAAATAATCGCCACAATCACTGCATTTTCTACTTGCTGACTTAGCTCCAGAGCTGCTGCCACAGCACCACCGGAAGAAACGCCGCAAAAAATACCTTCCTTGCGTGCAAGCTCGCGCATGGTGTCTTCGGCTAGTTGCTGAGGCATACTCACTATGCCATCTACACGATCACGCTCATAAATTTTGGGGAGATAGGCTTCAGGCCAACGGCGAATACCGGGAATTTGCGCCCCTTCCGATGGCTGCAGACCAATAATCTGAATTGCAGGATTTTTTTCCTTTAGAAAACGCGAAGTGCCCATGATAGTACCAGTGGTACCCATGGAACTGACAAAATGGGTAATGCGGCCGCTGGTCTGCTGCCAGATTTCCGGGCCGGTGGTGGTGTAATGGGCGAGTGGATTGTCTGGATTGCCAAATTGATCCAACACCTTGCCCTTTCCCTCTGCCTGCATTTGCAAGGCCAAATCGCGGGCACCCTCCATTCCCGACTCTTTGGATACCAAAATTAGCTCCGCACCATAAGCGGCCATAGACGCCTTGCGCTCAGCCGTGGAGTTATCAGGCATGATTAAAATCATGCGATAGCCTTTAATGGCCGCGACCATTGCCAGCGCAATACCGGTGTTGCCACTGGTTGCTTCGATCAGGGTATCACCTGGCTTAATATCACCGCGCAGTTCCGCGCGTGTAATCATTGACAGCGCCGGGCGATCTTTTACCGACCCGGCTGGATTATTCCCCTCCAGCTTGACCAAAACATTATTGCTGGTAGTGCCGGGTAAACGTTGCAAACGCACCAGCGGAGTGTTACCGACATATGCGTCAATCGTGGGGAAATCCATAAATGCCTCTGTGGAATAATCGAATAGCTGGCAGGTTGCGCAGGCGAGCGCGAGGCGGCTATTCTACCTGTGATCGCTCGCCCTGCGAACACCTGGCCCGCATCCATTGAGGACTTTATTCCCGCCAGTTAACCAATAATCACAAGCAATTAATCACAAGAACAAGGAACAAGGCCGCTTGCCATGAATAAACGCAACAGTATCAAGTCCGACGTGTGGCGCCTGATTTTTATTCCGTCCATCAGCATCATCATTT
>JAGKXA010000422.1 GCA_021151615.1 Cellvibrionaceae bacterium
CAATAAAAGTCTGTCCCAAGTGTTTTTTAAACCTGAGTTTGTCTCAGGTGTGTCACTGGTCGGAGCAGTGCCAGCGAAAAACCGCGCTATAGTGTGCGTGTTGATAACGATGGAGAGAAAACAGAATGAGCTACTACGACCACACATACCTACACGACCACGCCAGTGACGAAGCAGCCGAACTCGACGCACGCCGCGACACGGTGGAGATTGAGCCTGAGCAGCTGGCGGAATACCTGGCAATCCTGACGGACGCGCAGTTTGTGCAGTTCTGCGGATTGGTGCTGGATGCCCAGGACGCCAAGTTGCGCTACATGGTGCGTGAGGTTATTTGTAAGGCGGTTATTGATAAGGCGGCGGGGGAATTGAAATGAAACGGATGGATGAGGTTTTTGCGTTGCCACTGTCACGCATGGCTGAGGCCGATGATCAGATTCAGGATGCCAACGGAGATTGGGCATTGGTTGTACGTCTTCCGCACAGGACTGATTACGCAGCACACGCAATAAACCACGTGGACGAATTGGCGGATGCGTTGGAGGCGCTGTTGAAGGAGCTGGATTTAACGTGTATCGGTAGCGCAAACCTTTCTGACCGCATACATGATGCTGATGCAGCGCTTGCCGCCTATCGAGGTGATAAATGACCAACCTGCAAGCAAAAATCATCCAGCTGTCCGCGCAAGGCTTAACGAGCTACGCGCAGATAGCGGAGCTGGCAGGCTGTACTTCGTCGCATGTTAGCAAGACGCTTGGCTCAAAGTGCGACAGCGACGAATGGGAAGCCGAACGCCAGCGACACGCCGAGTTTTTTGGCGGGCTTAGTCCGCAGCAGGAGTTTGACAGGCATACGATTGAACGTAAACGAATGGAGAGTGAAGATGAGTAACAACAAGACAAGGGCGGAGTTTGAGGAGTGGTGCAGCCGCAACCCGCTGAAAACTGACAAAAGAGCCTGCGGCGAATATAAATACGTATCAACAGACTTAGCTTGGCAAGCATGGCAAGCCAGCCGTGCTGCGCAGGTGGTGGAGTTGCCGAGACTGCAAGGTGACGCACAGTATGACGGCCAAGAAGTTATCGACGCACTAGATGCAGCAGGAGTGGCTTACAAGTGATTAAACCAAGCCGAGGTTTGCATTGGAATCTAAAGCAAGCTTGCAAAAACGGATTCGTAAAGCTCAGTGAGCTGCGTCCAAACAGCCGTGAAATCGCCAAGCGCATGCTGGCGAGCGGGGAGCTTTACACAGATAACAACGGGTTTTTACGGAGTAATGAAGCATGAGTAAGGTGGACTGGGGTTCAGCACCAGAAGGGACTACACACGTAGGCGGCAGCCTTTTCTGGAAGTATGGCGAAATCTGGTACAATTGGCACAGCGATAGCGTTGGGTGGGTCATGACGAATAAAACTCCGCTCGCGTTTTCGGACTACCAACCACGCCCACAACAATGGCCAGAAACCGACGAGCGCATTGACCGAATCGGGCGCGACCGCACAGATGATGATTTAGGACACTACAACCGTAACGCAGACGAAGTGTTTGGTCGTGACATAGGCGTATACACCACACCAAACGCACCAGAACGCGCCACAATCGACGAACGCGATAAACCAGTATCAGCGGCAGACTTTTTGTCAGAAGGGCTTAAAACGCTTT
>JAGKXA010000423.1 GCA_021151615.1 Cellvibrionaceae bacterium
GTCTTGGCTTGAAGTCAGTGATGCGCGCGGTGATGTATTGATGGCTGATTTGCAATCAGCAGGTAGTGGTTTGCAATTACAGGGTTTAGCTCCATTTGATGTGAAGCTCGGTAACGCCCCTGCGGTCAAGATAGAATTAAACGGCGATCAAGTCGCTATAGTGCCTGCATTGGGTACCAATGTGTTGTCGATAAAGGTGGGTGCGCCCACACGCGAGTAATTGCGTAAAATTGATCAGGAATAGTTATGCACTGCGAGTCTCCAATAAAACGTCGTAAGTCCCGCCAGATTATGGTGGGCAATGTTCCCGTCGGCGGTGATGCGCCTATTTCAGTACAGAGTATGACGAATACTGAAACTACTGATGTTGCGGCAACAGTAGAACAAATTCGCCGCATTCAATTGGCTGGTGCCGATATCATCCGTGTATCTGTACCTTCAATGGAGGCGGCTGAAGCCTTTGGTGAAATTCGTAAACAGGTCACCATTCCTTTGGTGGCCGATATTCATTTTGACTATCGTATAGCATTGCGTGTTGCCGATTTGGGTGTTGATTGTTTACGAATTAATCCGGGCAATATCGGCCGTGAAAAGCGAATTAAAGCGGTGGTTGATAAGGCGCGCGATTTGAATATTCCAATTCGTATTGGTGTTAACGCAGGTTCTCTCGAAAAGGATTTGCAAAAGAAATATGGTGAACCAACACCTGATGCATTGGTTGAGTCCGCGTTGCGTCATGTGGAAATTCTGGATGAATTGAATTTTTATAATTTCAAGGTGAGCGTAAAAGCATCAGATGTGTTTATGGCTGTGGCCGCTTACCGCAAGCTTGCTACTTTGATTGAACAGCCATTGCATTTAGGGATTACCGAGGCGGGCGGTTTGCGTTCGGGAACGGTTAAATCTGCGATTGGTCTAGGTGCATTATTGATGGATGGCATAGGTGATACTATTCGTGTATCCCTGGCGGCTGATCCTGTTGAAGAAATTAAAGTGGGCTGGGATATGTTGCGTAGTTTAAAAATACGCAGCAAGGGTGTGAACTTTATTGCCTGCCCAAGTTGTTCACGTCAGAACTTTGATGTGATTAAAACTATGAATGATTTGGAGCAGCGAGTAGAAGACATTACTGTTCCGCTAGATGTCGCTGTCATTGGTTGTGTCGTTAATGGCCCAGGTGAAGCGAAAGAGGCGGATTTGGGTTTGGCTGGTGGTACACCGAGCAATCTGATTTATATCGATGGCGAGCCTAACCAGAAATTAACCAATGAAAATCTCGTCGATAATCTTGAAAAATTGATTCGCGAGCGAGTGGCCAGAAAACAACAACAAATGGCTGAAGATGAAAAAAATATTATCGCCCGTGTTTAAATCGGACGGTGTTTATCCGCAGGATTTTATTGTTACCCGCAAGGTTTTACTGTGAAAAAAATTCAAGCAATACGTGGAATGAATGATTTGTTGCCCGGTGATTCCGCTGTATGGCAATACGTTGAGTCGGCTGTTGCCGATATATTCGCACGTTATGGTTATCAGGAAATTCGTTTTCCGGTATTGGAATCTACCGACCTGTTTAAACGCTCTATCGGCGAAGTGACCGATATTGTTGAAAAAGAAATGTTCACCTTTGATGATCGCAATGGTGATAGTGTCACCC